>JAJYTY010000053.1 GCA_021792835.1 Pseudomonadota bacterium | reverse complement strand
ATACGCCGCCTGCTTCTCCTCGCGCGACATCGTGGGCAGATTGATGCCCACGCTCAGCCCGAGGAAGTTGTAGAGCCGGCTCATCCATTCGGCGTCGCGCTGCGCCAGGTAGTCGTTGACCGTGACCACGTGCACGCCCTTGCCGGCCAGCGCGTTCAGGTATACCGCCAGCGTGCCCACCAGGGTCTTGCCCTCGCCGGTACGCATCTCGGCGATCTTGCCGGCGTGCAGCGCCATGCCGCCCATCAGTTGCACGTCGAAATGACGCATCTTCAGCGTGCGCTTGCCGCCTTCGCGCACCACCGCGAAGGCTTCGCAGAGGATGTCGTCGAGACTGGTTCCGGCCGCGACGCGTTCGCGCAGCTCCACCGTCTTCGCGCGCAACTGCTCGTCGCTGTACTTCTCGAACTGCGGCTCCAGCGCGTTGATGCGCTGCACGTTGCGCCGGAATTGGCGCAGCAGGCGCTCGTTGCGGCTGCCGAACATGCGGGTCAGGAAGGAGGCGGGCATGGATCTGGTGGGTTGCGGCCGCGCAAGGCGGCGACCGCCTGACGCACGGGACATCGGCCCCGGTCGTGTTCGCGTAAATGTGCCATTCTAGTCACCATGCCGGCGCCGACGCCGCCGTCGGGGCGGGCCCGCCACCCGTGCGGCGCCGGGCTGGGCGACAATGCCAGACGAAGCGCCGCCGCGGCGCTTCGCAAGCCCGCCACCACGCCATGCCTCCCGTTTCCAGCCGACCCGCCGGCGCAGCGCCGAACGCCGCCGAACCGGCGCGTGCGCAGCGCCGGCGCGCCGGCGGCGGCCCACCGGCCGCCAGCCTGCACCAGTGGATGCAGCGCACCCCGACCCTGCTCGGGCTGAAACAGCAGGCGCTGGACTCGCGGCGCATGGGGGAGGAACTGGCGCGCCTGCTCGGCACCACGCTGGCCGGCGGGGTGCTTGCGGGACGCTTCGCCGACGCCACCTGGACCCTGCACGCGAGTTCCCCCGCGGTGGCGGCCAAGCTCAAGCTGCACGTGCCGATGCTGCTGCTGCGCCTGCAAGGCGCCGGCTGGCCGCTGTCGCGCATCCAGGTCCGCGTGCTGGTGAGCCAGGCAGGGGGTGCCACGCCGGCCGCGCCCGCCGCGCCGCAGCCATCCGCCAGCGCCGCGCCGCCTGCGGTCCGCGAGCGCCTGCGCAGCATGCGCGCCCGCCGCGCCGGCTGAGGCACGCGCCGGGCGGCGGCCCGGGTCAGTACCGTCAGTACAGACTGCGCAACGGCGCGCGAAAACCCGCGGGCGCCATCGATTCATCCTCGAAAACGACCATCTCGAAGGCCTCGCGATCGCTGCTCAGCGCGCGCAGCAGCGCATTGTTCACCGCGTGACCGCTGCGGTAGGCGCTGTAGGCGCCGAGGATCGGGTGGCCGATCACGTACAGGTCGCCGATCGCGTCGAGCATCTTGTGCTTGACGAACTCGGCATCGAAGCGCAGCCCGCCCTGGTTGAGGATGCGCGATTCGTCCATGACAATGGCGTTTTCCAGGCTGCCGCCCTGGGCGAGCCCGATCTCGCGCAGCGCGTCGACGTCGCGCATGAAGCCGAAGGTCCGCGCGCGGGCGATCTCCCGCACGTACTCGGGCATCGAGAACTCGAAGCTGAAGTCCTGCGCGGTGCGGTCGATGGCCGGGTGCGCGAACTCGATCGCGAAATCCAGGCGGAATCCGTCATAAGGCTCCAGGCGCGCCCATTTCTCGCCGTCGCGCTCCTGCACGCGCACCTCCACCGGCTTGCGCACCCGCACGAAGCGTCGCGGCGCCGGCTGTTCCTCCAGCCCGGCCGACTGCAGCAGGTACACGAAGGACGAGGCCGAGCCGTCCAGGATCGGTATCTCCTCGGCATCCACCTCCACCACCAGGTTGTCGACGCCGAGGCCGCAGCAGGCCGACAGCAGGTGCTCGACGGTGTGGATCTTCGCGTCGCCGCTTCCCAGGGTCGTGGCCATGCGCGTGTCCACCACGGCCTGCGGACTCAGCGCGATGCTGACCGGTTGCGGCAGGTCCACGCGGCGCAGCACGATGCCGCTGTCGGCAGGCGCGGGCAGCAGGCTGAGTTCCACCCGCTCACTGCTATGCAGCCCCACGCCCACGGCGCGGGTGGCGGAACGGATGGAACGCTGCGCGAGCATGGACGGGCCTCGGAACTCTGGTTTTCTCAATCGCAACCTGCCTTTTCATTGTTATCGTCAATTCTAATCGGGCTCGCCGGATCGCGTGCACGGCGCGCGGCGGACGGCGACGCCCCCGCTGCGCGCGCGCCGGAGGCAGGGCGCGCGCGCCGGGGGGACGGGCACGGAGGCGTTGCGGCCAGGCCCCGGGGAAAGGCCCTGCCGTACGCCGCCGCGCCTCGACGCAGGTGCGCTGCGGCCGGCTTCAGTCAGCCTGCTTGCGCAGGAAGGCCGGGATCTCCATTTCCTCCATGCCGCCTTGCATCAGCGCGCTGACATGCGCCGAGGGCGCGCCACCACGCGGATTGCGCCAGATCGCCGGGATCTGGCTGGTCTCCACGCTGGCTCCGCCGAGCGCCGCGCCCATGCTCAGCGGCGCCGCGTCGGTGCCGGTGCGCAGCACGGTCAGGGTCGGCGCCGCCTTGGACGCTGCCTTCGCGCGCGACAGCCCGGTGGCCAGCACGGTCACGCGCAGCGAGTCGCCCATCGAGGGGTCGTTGACGGTGCCGAAGATGATGTGCGCTTCGGGCGACGCATAGGCGCGGATCGCGTTCATCGCCTCGCGCGTCTCGCTCAGCTTGAGCGAATCGTCGGCGGTGATGTTGACCAGCACCCCCTTCGCGCCCGACAGATCCACCCCGTCGAGCAGCGGGCACACCACCGCCTGTTCGGCCGCCAGGCGGGCGCGGTCGGCCCCGCTGGCCACCGCGGTGCCCATCATCGCCTTGCCCGGCTCGCCCATCACCGTCTTCACATCCTCGAAGTCGGCGTTGATCATGCCCGGCACGTTGATGATCTCGGCGATTCCACCGGTTGCGTTCTTCAGCACGTCGTTGGCCTTCGCGAAGGCTTCCTTCTGCGAGATGTCGTCGCCGTAGACCTCGAGCAGCTTCTCGTTGAGCACCACGATCAGCGAATCGACGTTCTTCTCCAGCTCCTCCAGCCCGGCGTCGGCATGGCCCAGGCGCTTGCTGCCCTCGAACTCGAAGGGCTTGGTCACCACGGCCACCGTCAGGATGCCCATCTCGCGCGCGATGCGCGCCACCACCGGTGCCGCGCCGGTGCCGGTACCGCCGCCCATGCCCGCGGTAATGAACAGCATGTGCGCGCCCGTCAGGGTCTCGCGGATCTGCGCCTGTGCCTGCTCGGCCGAGTCGCGCCCGACCTGCGGCTTGCCGCCGGCGCCCAACCCGGTGCGCCCGAGCTGGATGAAGCGATGCGAGCTCGAAGTCTTGAGCGCCTGCGCATCGGTATTGGCGCAGATGAACTCCACGCCCTTCACGCCGCTGGCGATCATGTGCTCGACAGCGTTGCCGCCGCCGCCACCGACTCCGATGACCTTGATGTTGGTCCCGTTGTTGAACGCTCCGTCATTCGCGTCCTCGATCATGTCAAACGCCATGTTGCACCTCCGTCCTGGAACTAGAAATGGACCTGCCTGCTGCTTCGACCTGCCCGCCGCGAACGACGGGCCCCCGTGAAAAACCACGAATCAGAAATTGCCCGCGAACCAGTCTCGTACGCGGGTCAGAAGCCCCCCTGCGCTGCCCGACTTGGTCCCTCCCGCGCGGGCGCCTCGCTGGCGCTGCGTCAGCGCCTCCAGCAACAGGCCCATCGCGGTGGAATTGCGCGGACTGCGCACCATGTCCGCCAACGGCCCGCTGTACTGCGGCAGGCCCAGGCGCACCGGCTTGAGAAAGATGTCCTCGCCCAGCTCGACCATGCCGGGCATCAGCGACGCGCCGCCGGTCAGCACCACGCCGGAGGACAGCACCTCCTCGTAGCCCGACTCGCGCACCACCTGTTGCACGAGGGAGAAGATTTCCTCCACGCGCGGCTCGATCACGCCGGCCAGCGCCTGGCGCGACAGCATGCGCGGGCCGCGGTCGCCCAGGCCGGGCACTTCCAGGCGCTCGTCGACTCCGGCCAGCAGTTGCTTGGCCACGCCGTGCTCGATCTTGATGTCCTCGGCGTCCTTGGTCGGCGTGCGCAGCGCCATCGCGATGTCGCTGGTGATCAGTTCGCCGGCGATCGGGATGATCGCGGTATGGCGGATCGAGCCGCCGGTGTAGATGGCCACGTCGGTCACCCCGGCGCCGACGTCGACCAGCACCACGCCGAGCTCCTTCTCGTCGGGCGTGAGCACCGAGTGGCTGGACGCCAGCGGGTGCAGCACCAGCGCATCGACCTCCAGCCCGCAGCGGCGCACGCACTTGACCACGTTCTCGGCCGCCGTCTGCGCCCCGGTGACGATGTGCACCTTCGTTTCCAGGCGGATCCCGCTCATGCCCACCGGCTGGCGCACCTCCTGGCCGTCGATGATGAATTCCTGCGGCTCCACCAGCAGCAGTCGCTGGTCGGCCGGGATGTTCACCGCCTTGGCCGTCTCGATCACGCGCATCACGTCGTTGGGCGCGACCTCGCGATCCTTGATGGCCACCATGCCCTCGGAGTTCTGGCCGCGGATGTGGCTGCCGGTGATGCCGGTGATCACGCGCGTGATGCGGCAATCGGCCATCAGCTCGGCTTCCTTGAGCGCCGCCTGGATCGACTGCACCAGGGCCTCGATGTCCACCACCACGCCGCGGCGCATGCCCGCGGTGCCGGCCTGTCCCATGCCGACGATCTTCAGCGTGCCGGCGGCCTGCTCCTGCGCCGGCAGGATCTCGCCGACCATGGCCGACACCTTGGAAGTGCCGATGTCCAGGCCGACCACCAGGTCCTTGTACTCCTTCGCCATTTACCGAGCTCCCCTCGAGGTGTTCCTGCTGCGTGTACCGCGCGGCGCGCCGGCGGCCTTGTTCTGTTCGGGCTTCGCGAAGGCCACCGCGAAGCCGTTCGGGTAGCGCAGGTCGGCCGACGCGATCGTGCGTCCGTAGTGCGCGGCCACCCCCGGCTCGAGCAGCAGGAAGCGCCGCAGCCGCTCCGCGAAGGCCTGCGCATCGGAGTCGGCCCCGAGGTCGATGGCCGGCCCGTCGGCCACCTGCACCTGCCAGTCGCCCTGCGTGCCCAGTCCGAGCCGGGCGATGCCCCAGTGCAGAGGCGCGAAGGACTGCTGCAGCTGGCGGTACATCGCCGTCACGCGGGCCTGGCTGCCCGGCGGGCCGAAGAATCGCGGCAGCCCCAGGTCCTGCACCTCGCCGAGGTTGGCCTCGAAGCTGTCGCCCTGCACGTCGACCAGTCCGATGGCGCTTCCGGTGGCATCCACCCACAGCGCCAGCGGCTGCTGCTCCTGCAACTGCACCAGCAGCGACAGCGGCCACACCCGCTGCACCACCGCCTTGCGCACCCATGGAACCTGCTCGAAGGCCTGCTGCACCTTCGACAGGCTGACCGTGAACCAGTTGCCCTGCACCCGCGGCAAGGCCTCGCTGCGCAACTCGGTGGCGCTGACATGGTGCAGCCGGCCCTCCACGCGCACGCTGCGAATCGACCACCACGGCTGATGCAGCAGCCAGTTCGCGCCGGCGCCCAGCGCGCCGGCAACGAACAGCCACACCAGCGCGCGGCTGGTGAAGTTCATCAGCCGGATGTCCAGCGGCAGCTCGTTGCGCAGCATGCCGTTCATGACGCTCCCCCGGGCTCGCGCGACGGGTTGTCGAGCCGGGCGCCGGCCAGCAGCTGCAGGCACAGCTGCTCGTAGTCGATTCCCGCGGCGCGCGCCGCCATCGGCACCAGCGAATGCCCCGTCATCCCGGGGCTGGTGTTCATCTCGAGCAGGAAGGGCTTGCGGTCGACGGCGCGGATCATCACGTCGGCGCGCGCCCAGCCACGGCATCCCAGCGCCCGATAGCTGGCCAGTACGAGCTCGGCGATCGCCGGCTCCTCGCCCTCCGGCAGCTGCGCCGGGCACAGGTAGCGCGTGTCGTCGCTGTAGTACTTGTGCTGGAAGTCGTAGTTGCCGCCGGGGGCCTGGATGCGCACCAGCGGCAGCGCACGCGCGCCCGCACCCTCGCCCAGCACGGCACACGTGACCTCGTCGCCGGCGATGAACTGCTCCGCCAGCACCGCGCTGTCGAAGCGCGCCGCCTCCGCCCACGCCGACTCGACCTGCTGCGGCGTGTCGGCGCGCGCCAGCCCCAGCGTGGAGCCTTCATGGCTGGCCTTGAAGATCAGCGGCAGTCCCAGCTGCGCGGCGGCGTCTCGAGCCTGCGCGGCGTCGCCGACGACGCGCCAGGCCGGCGTCGACAGGCCCTCGCAGTGCCACAGCTTCTTGGTCATGTGCTTGTCGATGGCCAGCGCCGAGGCCAGCACGCCGGAACCGGTGTAGGGCAGGCCCAGCAACTCGAGGGCGCCCTGCACCGTGCCATCCTCGCCGAAGCGTCCGTGCAGCGCGATGAACACACGCCGCGCGCCGAGTTCGGCAAGGCGCTGCAACGGCTGTTCGGCGGGATCGAAGCCGAAGGCATCGACCCCGCGCGCCAGCAGCGCGCGCAGCACGCCGCGGCCGGACATCAGCGACACCTCGCGCTCGGCGGAATGGCCGCCGAACAGGACCGCCACGCGGCCGAAGTCGCGCGCATCCGCGAAAGAGGCCTGGCCGCTCATGCCGCGCTCTCCTCGCGCTGCGCCGCCAGGCGCGCGGCGACCGTACCGATGGAACCGGCGCCCATGCACAGCACGACGTCGCCGTCGCGCGCGAATTCGGTGATCGCGCGCGGCAGCTGCTGCACGTCTTCCACGAACAGCGGCTCGATGCGCCCGGCCACGCGCAACGCGCGCGCCAGGCTGCGCCCGTCAGCCGCCACGATCGGCGCCTCGCCGGCCGCGTACACCTCGGTCAGCAGCACCGCGTCGGCCTTGCCCAGCACCGCGACGAAGTCCTCGAACAGGTCGCGGGTGCGGGTGTAGCGGTGCGGCTGGAAGGCGAGCACGATGCGCCGCCCGGGATAGGCGCCACGCGCCGCCTCCAGGGTCGCCGCCATTTCCACCGGATGGTGGCCGTAGTCGTCGATCAGCGTGAAGCTGCCGCCGCCGGCCGCCGCGATCTCGCCCCAGCGCTGGAAGCGCCGACCGACGCCGCGGAACTCGGCCAGCGCCTTGCGCACGGCGGCGTCCTCGACGCCGAGCTCGGCGGCCACCGCGATCGCCGCCAGCGCATTGCGCACGTTGTGCAGGCCGGGCAGGTTCAGGCGCACCTGCAACGGCGGCAGAACCACGCCATTGCGCCGCAACACGGTGAACTCCATTCCGCCGCCGGCCGCGCGCACGTCGACCGCGCGCACCTGCGCATCCTCGCCCAGTCCGTACGGGGTCACCGGCTTGGACACGAAGGGCAGGATCGCGCGCACGCCGGGGTCGTCGATGCACAGCACGGCAGCGCCGTAGAACGGCAGCCGGCCGAGGAACTCGACGAAGGTCTGGCGCAGACGCGCCATGTCGTGACCGTAGGTGTCCATGTGGTCGGCGTCGATGTTCGTGACCACCGCCATCACCGGCAGCAGGTTCAGGAACGACGCGTCCGACTCGTCGGCCTCGACCACGATGTACTCGCCGCCGCCCAGCTTCGCATGCGTACCGGCGCTGTTCAGGCGCCCGCCGATGACGAAGGTCGGGTCCAGCCCGCCTTCGGCCAGCACGCTGGCCACCAGACTGGTGGTGGTGGTCTTGCCATGGGTGCCGGCGATGGCGATGCCGCGACGCAGGCGCATCAGCTCGGCCAGCATCACCGCGCGCGGAACCACCGGAATATGGCGCGCGCGCGCCGCGCGCACCTCCGGGTTGTCGGAGCCCACCGCGGTGGACACGACCACCGCGTCGGCGCCCGCGACATGCGACTCGTCGTGCCCGACGTGCACGCGCGCGCCGATCGCGCGCAGGTGCTGCACGGCGGCGTTGTCGCCGAGGTCGCTGCCGCTGACGCCGTAGCCCAGGTTGAGCAGCACCTCGGCGATGCCGCTCATCCCGGCGCCGCCGATGCCGACGAAGTGGATGTGACGGATGGCGTGTTTCATGTCGGAGAGTCCAGCGCCTCGCAGACGGCGACGATGCGCTCCACGGCATCGCTGCGCGCCAGCTCGCGCGCCTTGCAGGCCATGTCGCACAGGGTCTCGCGCCGCAGTTCGCGCAAGCGGGCGGCGAGCCCGGGCGCGTCCAGTTCGGACTGCTGCACCAGCAGCGCCGCTCCGGGGGTCGCGAGATAGCGGGCGTTCGCGCTCTGGTGATCGTCGACCGCGAACGGGAAGGGAACGAACAGCGCGGCCACTCCGGCGCACGCCACTTCGGTGACGGTGGAGGCGCCGGCGCGGCACACCACCAGGTCGGCCTGCGCGTAGGCGCCCGCCATGTCGTCGATGAATTCGCGGCAGTCCGCCTCGACCGCGGCCGCGGCGTAGGCCTCGCGCAGCGCCTGCAGCTGCCCGCGGCCGCTCTGGTGCACGACGCGCGGACGCAGCTGCGGCTCGATCAGCGCCAGCGCGCGCGGCAGCATCTCGTTGAGCGCGCGCGCCCCCAGGCTGCCGCCGACCACCAGCAGCTGCAG
Organism: Pseudomonadota bacterium; assembly: GCA_021792835.1. GTDB lineage: Bacteria > Pseudomonadota > Gammaproteobacteria > Burkholderiales > Burkholderiaceae_C > Thiomonas_A. The sequence goes on along the minus strand of JAJYTY010000053.1, from coordinate 11,473 downwards.
CGGCCCGCTGCGCGACGCATAGCGCCGGCGCGGCTCGGCGAGTTCGCGGATGTCGCGGCGCACCGGGTTGCCGACCCACTCGGCCGCGGGCAGCGCGCCGGGAAAGGCGCACAGCACGCGCGACGCCAGTCGTGCCAGGAAGCGGTTGCTCATGCCGGCCACCGCGTTCTGCTCGTGCAGCACCAGGCGCGCCCCGAAAAGACGCGCCAGCAGGCCGCCCGGCACCGTGATGTAGCCGCCCATGCCGAGCACCACCCGCGGACGCTCCTGGCGCAGCGCGCGCGCGGCCTGCAGCAGCGCGCGCAGCAGCTGCGGCGGCAGGCGCAGCTGCCGCGAGATGCCCTTGCCGCGCACGCCGCCGAAGTCGACCCAGCGCATGCGGTAGCCCTGCGGCGGCACCAGGCGCGCCTCCATGCCGCCGGGCGCGCCCATCCAGGCCACGTCCCAGCCGGCCGCGCGCAGGCCCTCGCCCACCGCCAGCCCGGGAAAGATATGCCCGCCGGTGCCCCCGGCCATGATCAGCGCGCGTCGGGCATTGCCGGTCATACATGCCCTCCGCGCATCAGCACCCGGTTCTCGTAGTCCACGCGCAGCAGCAGTGCGAGCTCGATCAGCGAGACCAGCGTGGCCGAGCCGCCGTAGCTCAGCAGCGGCAGCGTCAGGCCCTTGGTCGGCAGCAGGCCGAGGTTGACGCCGATGTTGATGAAGGCCTGCCCGCCGATCAGCACGCCGATGGCCTGCGCCACCAGCGCCGAGAACATGCGGTCGGCCGCCAGCGCCTGGCGCCCGATGTCGAAGGCGCGCTTGGTCAGCCAGGCGAACACCAGGATCAGCACGATGACCCCGGCGAAGCCCAGTTCCTCGCCGATGATGGCCAGCAGGAAGTCGGTCTGCGGTTCCGGCAGGTAGTGCAGCTTTTCCACGCTGCCACCCAGGCCCACACCGAACCAGTGGCCACGCCCGACGGCGATCAGGGCATGCGCGAGCTGGTACGCACTGCCTTCGGCATTCGCCTGCGCCCACGGATTCAGGTACGCGAAGATTCGATCGCGCCTCCAGGGCGACAGCACGATCATCAGCACGAAAGCCCCGATCACGACAACCGAAAGGGCCATGAACATGCGCCCGTTGACCCCGCCCAGGTACAGGATCACCATCGCCACCGACGCGATCACCAGGAACGCGCCCATGTCCGGCTCGGCCAGCAGCAGCAGGCCGATGAAGGCCAGCGCCGCGGCCATCGGCGCGAAGGCCTTGGCGAAGCTTTGCTTGACCTGCTGCTTGCGCACCATGAAGTCGGCCGCATACAGCACGATGGTCAGCTTGACCAGTTCGGAGGGCTGGAAGTTCAGCACCCCGAGCGGAATCCAGCGCCGCGAACCGTTGACCCCCTTGCCGAGGAAGGGCACCAGCACGGAGGTCAGCAAGACCAGCGAGGCGATGAACAGGTACGGCGCCCAGCGCTGCCAGAAGCTCATCGGGAACTGGAAGGCCACCCAGCCGGCCCCCAGCCCCAGTGCGATGGCGACGAGGTCGCGCCAGAAGAAATGGAACTGGCTCCAGTGCGCGTAGTACGGGTCCTCGGGGATGGCGATGGTCGCCGAATAGACCATCACCAGCCCGAAGGCCAGCAGCAGCACGATCACCCACAGCAGGTTCTGGTCGAAGTCGAGCATGCGCGAGGCGCGCGGGCCGACATAGCCGACACGCACCGGCATCTGCATCTGCGGCGACGCTTCGCGCGCGGCTCGCTGCAGGGGCCACTTCATGTCCGTGCCTCCTCGCAGACGTCCAGCACGACTCCGCGCTGCGCCGCGACTTCGGCGAGTTCGCGCGCGAACACCTCGGCGCGCTGCTTGTAGTCGCGGAACATGTCGAGGCTGGCGCAGGCCGGCGACAGCAGCACCACCTCCCCGGAACGCGCCAGCAGCGCTGCCCGCCGCACCGCCTCGCCGAGGTCGGCGCAGCGCTCGCGCTCGCAGCAGCCCTCCAGCGCCTGCTCCAGCGCGGCGGCATCGCGGCCGATCAGCAGCGCGCAGCGCACGCGTGCCCGCGCCGCCTGCGCCAGTGGCGAGAAATCCTGGCCCTTGCCGTCGCCACCGGCGATCAGCAGCACCGGGCGGTCCATGCCCGCCAGCGCAGCCACGGTGGCGCCGACGTTCGTGCCCTTGCTGTCCTCGATCCACTCGACACCTTCGAGCACCCCCAGCGACTGCATGCGATGGGGCTCGCCGCGGTATTCGCGCAAGCCATGCAGCATCGGCGCCAGCGGCGCGCCGGTGGAGGCAGCCAGCGCCAGCGCCGCCAGCGCGTTGGCCTGGTTGTGGCGTCCGCGGATGCGCAGCGCGTCGGCCGGCATCAGGTGCTGCGCGCGCGGCGGCGGCGCTTCGTCGGACTCGACGCGGCGCGCCCGCCGCGACGGCTTCGGCGCCTCGTCATCGGCCACCGGCGTACGCGCCAGCCAGTCCATGCCGTGCTCGCGCACCACGCCCCATTCGCCGGGGCGACGCGGCGCGTCCAGCCCGAAGCTCTGCATCCGGCGGCCTTCGCGGCGCATCGCCATGACCCGCGGGTCGTCGCGGTTCAGCAGCATCAGTCCGGGCACACCCGGCAAGGTCCACGGCAGCGGCCCGAAGATGCGCGCCTTGTCGTCGGCGTAGGCCTGCATGCTGCCATGCCAGTCCAGGTGGTCCTGGGTGACGTTGAGCACGCTGGACGCGCTAGCCGCGAAATCGCCCACGCCGTGCAGCTGGAAGCTCGACAACTCCAGCACCCAGGCCTGCGGCAGGCGCTGCTCGCGCAGGCGCTCGGCCAGCACGTCGAGCATCGCCGGCCCGATGTTGCCGGCCACCACCGCATCCAGGCCGGCAGCCTGCAGCAGCCGCGCGGTCAGCGCGGTCACGGTGGTCTTGCCGTTGGTCCCGGTGATGCCGATCAGCGCCGGCGCGTAGCCCTGCGCCTCGTGCAGGTCGCGCAGGGCGTGCGCGAACAGCGACAGTTCGCCGCGCACGTCGATTCCACGCTCGCGGGCCTGGCCCAGCAGTTCACCGAAGGCGGCGTCGGCCGGAGCGATCCCCGGGCTCACGCACACCAGATCGACGCCATCCAGCAGCCCGGCGCCGGGAGTTCCCAGCTGCACCTCGACCTGCGGCAGGGCTTCGCGCAGCGCCGCCAGCCCCGGCGGCGCCGCACGGCTGTCGGCGGCGCGCACGCGCGCGCCCTGCAGCGCGCACCAGCGCAGCATCGCCAGCCCGGAGATTCCCAGCCCCAGCACCAGCACGGCCCTGTCGCGCAACGTATCCATGCTCATCGCAGCTTCAGGCTTGCCAGCCCGGCCAGGCACAGCATCATGCTGACAATCCAGAAGCGGATCACCACCTGCGACTCCTTCACGCCGAGTTGCTCGAAGTGGTGATGCAGCGGCGCCATCTTGAAGATGCGCCGGCCCTGGCCGTACTTCTTCTTCGTGTACTTGAAATAGCCGACCTGGACCATCACCGACACGGTCTCGGCGACGAACACCCCGCCCATGATGAACAGCACGATCTCCTGGCGCACGATCACCGCGATGGTCCCCAGCGCGGCTCCCAGCGCAAGCGCGCCGACGTCGCCCATGAACACCTGCGCCGGGTAGGCGTTGAACCACAGGAAGGCCAGTCCGGCGCCGACCATCGAGCCGATGAAGATCAGCAGCTCGCCGCTGCCGGCGATGTAGGGGAACAGCAGGTAGCGCGAGAACACGACATTGCCGCTGACATAGGCGAACACTCCCAGCGAGCCTCCGACCATCACGGTGGGCATGATGGCCAGCCCGTCGGCGCCGTCGGTCAGGTTGACGGCGTTGCTCGAGCCGACGATCACGAAATAGGTCAGCACGATGAAGCCGGTGATGCCCAGCGGGTAGCTGACGGTCTTGAAGAAGGGAACGATCAGGTCGGCCGCCGGCGGCAGCGGCATGCTCAGTCCGCTGCGCAGCCAGGCCACGAACAGGTGCCAGACCTGCGCGTTGCCGTTGCCCGACACCGCGAAGGCCAGGTAGAAGGCGGCGACGACCCCGATCAGCGACTGCCAGAAGTACTTCTCCCTCGAGCGCATGCCGTTGGGATCGCGGTGTACCACCTTGCGGTAGTCGTCCACCCAGCCGATGGCCCCGAATCCCAGCGTGACCAGCAGCACCAGCCAGACGAAGCGGTTGGACAGATCCATCCACAGCAGGGTCGACGCGGTGATCGCCAGCAGGATCAGTACCCCGCCCATGGTCGGCGTGCCGGTCTTGATCAGGTGGGTCTGCGGCCCGTCGGTGCGCACCGCCTGGCCGACCTTCATCGCGGTGAGCTTGCGGATCAGCGCCGGACCGGCAGCCAGCCCGATCAGCAGCGAGGTCAGCGTGCTCATCACCGCACGAAAGGTGATGTAGTTGAACACCCGGAAGAACCGCAGATCGGGCGAGACCTGCACCAACCAAAGCGCCAGGCTATGCAGCATGTTCCGACTCCCCGGCGCCCGTGCCGCCGCAGCGCGCGCGCAATGCGGCGACCACGCGCTCCATGCGCATGAACCGCGAGCCCTTCACCAGCATCGCGTCGGCCGGCTCCGCGGCCAGCGCGTCCAGATCGAGCTCCTCGAAACGGTCGGCGTGGCGCGCCGCGAGTCCCTCGGCGCGGGCCGCGTCGGCCGCCGCGCGGGCCGCGCCGCCCACGGTCCACAGGCCTTGCAACCCGTGGGCGGCGGCTGCGCGCCCGGCCTCCGCGTGGAACTGCGGCCCCTGCTCTCCAACCTCGCCCATATCCCCCAGCACCAGCACGCGACGCCCAGGCAGCGCGCCCAGTACATCGATGGCCGCACGCACCGAATCGGGGTTGGCGTTGTAAGTGTCGTCGATCAGCAGGCATTCGTGCCCGTCGGCGCGGCGCAGCGTGAAGCGCTGCATGCGCCCGCCAACCGGCTCGAAAGCCTCCAGGCCGCGCACCACGGCCTCCAGCGGCGCGCCCGCGGCCAGCGCCGCCGCGGCGGCTGCCAGCGCGTTGTGCGCGTTGTGGCGCCCGAGCAGGCGCAGCGCCACCTGCGCACCCGCGCCGCTCGTGCGCACACGCAGTTGCAGGCGCATCGCCGCGTCACCGGCGGGCTCCAGCACCCAGCCCTCGAGCTCGGCCTGCGGCTGCTGCGATTGCGCCTCGCCGTCGCGCAGCGCGAAGCGCAACAGGCGGCGCGGCGCCGCCAGTTCGGCCCACAGCCCGGCGAAGGCATCGGTGGCCGGGAACACGGCCACGCCCTGCGGCGGCAGCGCCTGCAGCACCTGGGCGTTCTCGCGCGCCACCGCCTCCACGCTGTGCATGAATTCGAGGTGCTCGCGCTGGGCGTTGTTGACCAGCGCGACGTCGGGCGCGGCGATCTCGGCCAAGCGCGCGATCTCGCCGGGATGGTTCATGCCCATCTCGACCACCGCGACCTGGTGCTGCGGGCGCAGGCGAAGCAGGGTCAGCGGAACACCGATGTCGTTGTTGAAGTTGCCCTGCGTGGCCAGGCGCCCGTGCTCGCCGTGCCATGCCGCGAGGATGCTCGACAGCATCTGCGTGACCGTGGTCTTGCCGTTGCTGCCGGTCACCGCGATGAGCGGCATCGCCGGCTGCTGCGCGCGCCATGCGCGCGCCAGCTCGCCCAGCGCGCGCCGGCTGTCGCCGACCCGCACACCCGGCAGCCCGAGTTGCGCGACGCCATGCTCGGCGAGCACCGCGGCGGCGCCCGCGGCGGCCACCTGCGGCAGGAAGTCATGCGCGTCGTGGCGTTCGCCGCGCAGCGCCACGAACAGATCGCCGGCGCCGATTCGCCGGCTGTCGGTAGCCACCCCGGCGATCGCGCAGGCGCCGTCGCCGAAGCACTCGCCGCCGGTCCATTGGGCCAGTTCACGCAGGTTGAAGCAACCGCCGCCGCGCGCCGCCAGCGCGGCGCGCGCGTGCAGCGCGTCGCTGAACGCGATGCGGCGCCCGCGCAGCTCCTGCGTCGCCTCGTGGCCCTTGCCCGCCAGCAGCACGACGTCGCGCGCGTCGGCGTGCGCAATGGTCTGCGCGATGGCCTGCGCGCGATCGCCCAGCACCAGCACCCGCGCCGGCGCCACGGCGCCGGCCAGCAACTGGTCGAGGATGTCCTGCGGCGCCTCGCTGCGGGGGTTGTCACTGGTCAGCACGACGCGGTCGGCGCAGGCTTCGGCGGCGGCGGTCATGGGCGCGCGCTTCGAGTGGTCGCGGTCACCGCCGGCGCCGAACACGCACCACAGGCTTCCCGCGCGGCGTCGCGCGACCCCGCGCAGCGCCTGCAGCGCCTGCGCCAGCGCGTCCGGCGTGTGGGCGTAGTCGACCACCACCAGCGGTGCCGCCGTGCCGCCCAGCGGCTGCATGCGTCCGGGCACCGGCTGGATGGCGCGCAACGCCGCCAGCACCTCGTCCCAGCGCAGCCCGCACGACTCCAGCAGCGCGCACACCAGCAGCACGTTGGAGGCATTGAAATCACCCAGCAGCGGCAGCTCCACGCTGCCGCCGTGCCCGCCGCGGCGAAGCCGCAGCAGCATGCCGGCGTCGCGCTCCTGCGGCGCCTCGGCCAGCCATTCGGCAGCGTCGGTCTGCCCCTGCATCGCCACGCGCAAGGTTTGCATGCCGCGGCGCCGGCATTGCGCCGCCAGCTCTGCGCCGAAGGGGTCGTCGACATTGATCGCCACCGTCTGCAGCTGCGGCCACTCGAACAGACGGCGCTTGGCCGCCGCGTAGGCCTGCATCGTGCCGTGGTAGTCGAGGTGGTCCTGCGTCAGGTTGCTGAACGCCGCCGCGTGGATGCGCAGCCCCGCCAGGCGCTGCTCGACGATGCCGATCGACGAGGCTTCGATGGCGCAGTGAAGCACTCCGTCGTGCAGCATCCGCGCCAGCTCGGCATGCAGGCGCACTGGATCCGGCGTGGTCATCCCGGTGGAGCGCAGGGCCCCGGGCAGTCCTGCCCCGAGAGTTCCGATGACCCCACAGCGCCGGCCTGCCGCCTGCAGCGCCTGCGCGGTCCACAGCGCGGTGGAGGTCTTGCCGTTGGTGCCGGTGATCGCCAGCACCTGCATCGAGCGCGACGGATGCCCGAACCAGGCGTCTGCGATCTCGCCCGCCAGCGCCTGCAGTGCGCGCACGCGCAGCGCCTGCGCAGGCAGCGAGAAGGCCTCGGCGCCGTCGTGCTCGACCAGCGCCGCGCAGGCGCCCCGCGCCAGCGCATCGGCCACGTGGCGTCGCGCGTCCACGGCGGCGCCGGGCCAGGCGACGAACACGTCGCCGGCGCCGACCTCGCGCGAATCGGTGCGCAACGCGGCTCGCGGCGAGGCGAGCGCGCGCAGCGCATGCAGCACGCCGCCCGCCGAATCGAACACGGCGCTCATCCCGCCGCTCCCGCGCGCGCGCCCGCCTGCAACTGGCCGGCCGGGGCGACATCGGGCGTCACCGGCAGGTCCGGCGGCACCCCGAGGATGCGCAATGCCTGCGCCATCACCTGCGAGAACACCGGGGCGGCGATCTGCCCGCCGAAGTGTCGTGCACCCTGCGGCTGATCGACCGACACGGCCATCACCAGCCGCGGATGGTTGATCGGCACCATGCCGGCGAACTGGGCGCGGAAGTCGTGATGGTCGTAGCTGGTGCCCTTCCAGATATAGGCGGTCCCGGTCTTGCCCCCGGTGGCGTAACCCGGGACCTGCGCGCGCGGCGCGGTGCCGGTGGGCGTGGTCACCAGCGCGAGCATCGAGCGAATGTCGGCGGCGACCTGGGGGGAGATCAGGCGCACCGCCGGCGTCGGCGGCGCATTCTCCAGCAAGGTGGCCGGCGGAAGCTTGCCGTCGTCGGCGAACAGCAGGTAGGCATGCGCCAGCTGGAAGGTCGAAACCGCCAGACCGTAGCCGAAGCCCTGGGTCACCGCGTCGATCGGGCGCCAGTTCCTCCAGGGCCGCAGGCGTCCGCTGGACGAGCCGGGGAATGGAACCTGCGGGCGCTGGCCGAAGCCGACCGCGGTGTACATGTCCCACTGCTCCTGCGGTTTCATGCGCATGACGATCTGCCCGGTCGCGACGTTGCTCGAGTACTCGATCACCTGCGGCAGCCCGATGGTGCCGTTGTTCGAGTCGTCGCAGATCTGGTTGCCATACATCATCATGCAGCCCGGGGCCGTGTGGAAGATGCTGTGCATCGTGATCACGTGGTCCTGCAGCGCCGCGGCGATGGTGAAGGGCTTCATCACCGAGCCCGGCTCGTAGATGTCGGTCAGCGCGTAGTTGCGCATGTCGGCGTTGGTGTAGCCGCTGCGCGTATTGGGGTCGAAGCTGGGGTAGTTGGCGATCGCCAGCACCTGCCCGTTGGCCGCCATGACCACGGCGCTGCCGTTTTTCGCGTGACTGCCCTGCACCGCCTGCTTGAGCGCCTGGTAGGCCAGGTCCTGGATCTTGCTGTCGATGGTCAGTCGCAGGTCGGCGCCGTTGACCGGCGGCGTGCCGCCGTCGACGTCCTCGATCACGTTGCCCAGGCGGTCCTGCATGACCTTGCGGGTCCCCGGGTGTCCGGCCAGCATGTGCTGGAACTGCAGTTCCAGTCCGCCGCGTCCCTGGTTCTCGATGTCGGTGAAGCCCAGAAGCTGCGCCGCCGCGGCGCCCTCCGGGTAGTAGCGGCGGTAGCTCGGCGACAGATACACGCCCTTGATGTGCAACGCCTCGACCTTGCGCGCGATGTCGATCTCGACCTGCCGCTTGACATACACGAACTGACGATCCAGCGCGAAGCGCCGCTGCAGGGCACGCGGGTCCAGCTGGAGGATCGACGCCAGCTCGTCGATCTGGCGCGGGTCGGCGTGCAGGGTCTGCGGATCGGCCCAGATGGTCTTCACCGGAATGCTCGAGGCCAGGATGTTGCCGTTGCGGTCGAGAATGCGCCCGCGCAGCGCCGGCAGCTCGATGGTGCGCACGAAGCGCAGATCCCCCTGGCGCTGGTAGAAGCTGGTCGTGATGCCCTGGATCCACAGCGCGCGCAACGCCAGCGCGGCGAAGGCGAGGAACATCAGGCCCTTGATCAGCCACGCCCTCCCCGGCGGCAGGCGCAGGTGCAGCAGGTGGCTGTTGCGGCGCTTGGCGGGGATGGCGAAGGGGCGCGATGCGAGTCTCATGGTGCCCGGCTCAGTGCGTCGGAATGCTCACGGCGATCCCCGGTGCGCGCGCGGCACTGACGTAGTCGGTGCGCGCCGGGGTGATCGACACCATGCCCAGTTCGCCGCGCGCTTGCGTCTCGATGCGCACCGGGACGGAAAGCGCACGCAGTTCGACCTGCAGGCGGTCGCGGTCGAGCTCGAGCTGCATCGCGCGCTGCTGCGCGGCGTCGAGCGCGGCGAAGGCACGCCGCGCCTCGTACTGGGAGCGCACCAGGCTCATCGCGCAGACCATGTCGAGAAGCAGCAGCAACAGGTTCAGGCGGGTCACGCGACCTCCCGCTGCCCAGGCGGCGCGAGGCGCTCGGCCACGCGCATCACGGCCGAGCGGCTGCGCGGGTTGTCGCGCTGCTCGGCCTCGTCGGCGCGCACGCGCGCCAGCACGCGCAAGCCCGCGATGAACGGCTCCGGCGCCAGCGGCAGGCGACGCTGCTGCGGGGTCAGCGCCGGCGCCCGCGCGTGCCCCTGCATGAACTGCTTGACGATGCGATCCTCGAGGGAGTGGAAACTGATGACCACGAGTCGACCTCCCGCAGCCAGCCGCTGCATCACCTGCGCGAGCGCCGCCTCGAGTTCGGCGAGTTCGGCATTGACGTGAATCCGAAGAGCCTGAAAAGTGCGGGTTGCGGGGTCCTGCCCCGGTTCGCGACTGCGCACCGCCTGCGCAACGAGGGTGGCAAGCTCCGCGGTACGGGTGACGGGCTGGCCCCGTTCGCGGCCAGCCACAATCGCCTTTGCAATCGCGAAAGCAGCCCGTTCGTCGCCATAGTCCCGCAATACCCTGGTGATTTCATGGATGTCGGCCTCGCTGAGGAATTGCGCCGCGGTGATCCCGCGCGTGGTGTCCATGCGCATGTCGAGCTGCGCGTCGGCGCGGAAGCTGAAGCCGCGCCGCGGGTCGTCGAGTTGCGGCGACGACACCCCCAGGTCCAGCAGCAGCCCCTGCACACGGCCGATTCCAAGCCGGTCCAGGACTTCGCCCCACTGCGAGAACGGCGCGTGCACCAGCTGCAGGCGCGAATCGCCCCGCACCAGTTCCTGCCCGGCCTCGATGGCCTGCGGGTCGCGGTCCAGCGCCACCACCCGCGCGCCAGGGCCGAGCCGGCCCAGCAGTTCCCGGGTATGCCCGCCACGGCCGAAGGTGCCGTCCACGTACACGCCCTGCGGATCGGCGAGCAGCCAGTCGACGGCCTGCCTGAGCAACACGGTGCGGTGCTGCAGCGGTGCCGCAGCGCGGGGGAGGGAGTGCGGCATCGCTGGACACCTTCACACCACGATGTCGCGCACGGCATCGGGCATTCCCGCCTCGATCACCGCGGCCTCGCGCGCCTGGTGGGTCGCGCGGTCCCAGACCTCGAAATGCGAACCCATGCCGATGAGGTCGATCTCCCGCTCGATCTGCGCGGCCTTGCGAAGTTCGGGGGGAATCAGCACGCGGCCGCTGGCGTCGATCTCGGTCTCGGTGGCGTGCCCCAGGTAGATGCGCTTCCAGCCCTGCGCCGACATCGGCAGTGCCGCGATCTTGGCGTGGAATTCCTGCCATTGCTGCTGACCGAACAGCAGCAGGCAACCCTCAGGACTCTTGGTCAGGGTCAGACGCCCGGCGGCCTGCGCCAGCAGCACGTCGCGATGACGCGCAGGCACGGTCATCCGACCCTTGCCGTCCAGCGTCAATGCCGATATGCCGATGAACACGCGCCTCTCCGATTCCGCCCGTCGCAGGGTGAAGTCGCTGCACTTTCACCCACTTTTCTGCACTTGGCTGCACTGTATGGGGCATTCCTGGCCCCGTCAATAGAGGGGCGCAAATTTCGCTTTTCAAACAATGACTTAGCACGAATTTAGGTACTGTATACCCACACAGCGCAAAGGTAAAAAACGCACTTGAAATAAGGACTTGAAGCCCAGGTTGCAAGTATTGGTTTGAGATGCGGCGGAGCAAAGCCGGCCCAGGCGGGAACGAATGCGGGCGCCGTGCGGGCGCGGCACAGCCGCCGCCGCAGGCAAACCCGGACGGGGGTGAATTGGTGGAAAAGATGGCGAAGCTGGCCTGTAGGCCGGATTCTGTGCGCCGGTTTCCCGACGTGGCAGCCATTCCTCTGGGCCGTACGTTACCGTGACGGCTCGATGCCACCTACCCGCAGGCTCGCGCGGGCCGCGCTCCCGGCGCCTTGCGGCGCCCTCGCCTGCCTATTTGGTGTTGCTCCGGGTGGAGGTTGCCGCGTTTCACCTCCGCGCGGCTCGCGCCGCGCATGCTCGTCTC
>JAJYTY010000052.1 GCA_021792835.1 Pseudomonadota bacterium | reverse complement strand
CGTGGCGGAACTCGGAATCGGCCAGCAGCACCCCCGCCAGGAAGGCGCCGAGCGAGGCCGACAGGCCCACCGCGCTCAAGCCCACGCCGATTCCCACCGCGCCCAGCAGCGCGGCGGCGGCGAACAACTCGCGGTTGCCGCGACCGAAGCGCGCCACGTAGCGGAACATGGTCGCCAGCGCCGGGCGGCCCGCCACGGCCAGCACCAGCAACGCCGCCAGCGCCCCCCACCCCGGCCGGCGGCCGTGCCCGCCGTAGAGCGACAGCAGCGCCAGGATCGGGATCACGCTGACGTCCTGGAACAGCAGGATGGCAAAGGCCTCGCGCCCCTGCCGCGTCGTCAGCTCGCGACGCTCGGCCAGCAGCGGCAGCACGTAGGCGGTGGACGACATGGCCAGCGCCACGCCCACCAGCGCCGCGCCCGGCGCCGGCAGCCCCAGCCACGCGGCGATGGCCATGGCCGGCACGGCCACGCCCGCCATCTGCAGCACGCCCAGCCCGAACACCTGCCTGCGCAATGCCCACAGGCGCGCGGGCTTGAGCTCCAGCCCGATGAGGAACATCAGCAGGGTCACGCCCAGCTCGGCCGTATGCAGCACGGTGGCCGGCCGCGAGTCCACGCGCAGGCCGTAGGGGCCGACGGCAATGCCGGCGATCAGGTAGCCCAGCAGGGATCCCAGCCCCAGGCGCTTGAACAGGGGCACCAGCAGCACGGTGGCCGCGAGCAGCGTGAGAAAGGCGGTGGCGGACATGCGCGGATGGTAGGTCGGCAGCGCAGGCGCCGGGTCCGGTGCCGCCCTCGCGGACCTCAGCCGCCCGTCAGGGCCTGGAACACGTGCACGGTCGAGCCCTCGCCCACGCGGTCGGACAGGCTCCGGCGGTCGACGACGACCTTGCCGTCGATGCTCAGCGCGACATGCCTGCGCACCGCGCCATGCTCGTCGAGCACGTAATCGGTGAACCCCGGGGCGATGCGGTCGACCGCCCGCAGCACCTCTGCCACCGAGCCCGCCGGCACCTCGATCGGGCGGTCCCGCAGGGTCGGCAGGAAGCGGTGCAGATGCCGCGTGACTTCCACCGTGGGCATGGGGGTCATCCGAAGCGCACGGAGTACACCGGCGGGAAATGGCTGCCCAGGCAGCTCCAGGACTCGCCGCGGTCCTCGGACAGATAGACGTTGCCCGTGGTGCTGCCGAAGCACACGCGGTCTCCCGCGGCGTCCAGGGCATGACGCAGCACGATGTCGTAGGCGTGCTGCTGCGGCAGGCCCTTGCGCAGCACGCTCCACGACTGTCCGCCATCGTCGGTGCGGGCCACGCACAGCCCGCCGCCGATGGCCATGCGCTGCGCATCGGCCTGCGCCGGGACCACCCAGGCCCTGCGCCCGTCACGCGCATCCACCGCGATGGGAAACCCGAAGTGCACCCCGGTGTCGGGCTTGCTGACGCGGCTCCAGTTGGCAGCCCCGTCCTCGCTGTAGAACACCCCGCAGTGGTTCTGCTGCCACATCCGCTGCGGCTGCCCCGCGCAGGCGGCGACCAGATGCGGATCGTGCCCCCACTCGGCCCGCGGGTCCGGCAGGTAATCGTTCAGCATGCCGCGGTTGCGCCCCTGCCAGCTGAGACCGCCGTCGGTGCTCTCCAGCACCCCGGCCGAGGACACGGCCACGTGCAGGTGCGCGGGATCCCGAGGGTCGACGATCACCGAATGGATCCCCGGCTCGAACACCCCGTAGTCGACGCTGGCCGGGGTTCCGAACCAGCGGTTGTCGCTGCTCGCGTCGCCGGCGAACAGGTCCCCGCCGCGGCTGGCATGGTTCCACAACGGGCGGTTCAGTTCCCAGGTGTCGCCGCCGTCGTCGCTGACGAACAGGCCTCCCGGGATGGTCCCCGCATACATCCGGCCCGGCTGCCCGGCGGGACCGAAGGCCAGGGTCCAGATCTTGTACACCGCGGCCTGCCTGTACTCCGGCTGCGCGGCCGGCGCCGCCGGGTCGAAGTCCGGGGTCGGCAGGTACTTGACGATGTAGCGCGCGCCCGGCGGGTATTTCAGCGACGACAGGTCCTGCCAGGTCTGCCCGCCGTCGCGCGAGCGCGACAGCTTCGGCCCCCAGTGGCCGTGGTCCAGCGAGGCCCACAGCGTGCCGTCGCGCGGATCGCGCACCGCATGGCACACGGGAATCCCGGCATGCAGGATCGGGCGGGCCCGCCAGCCCGGATCGCGGCGATCGACGATCACCGTACCCTTGCGCGTACCCAGGAGAATCATCTCGGCCATGGCTCGGGCCTCCGTCGTGGGCCCCGCCGGTGCGGCAGGGCCGGGATTCGCGCGATACGGGGACGCCGCGCGGGCGCGCTTGCGATGCATCCATGCCCCGCCGCCAAATGTAGCGGGATGAGACCGCGCCTGGCCAGCGGCGAAGCCGCGACAGCCGCGCCACCGGTCCGGCGCCGCTCGGCGCGGGCGCGGGTCAGGGCGCGGCCTTGCCGCCCGCCTGGCTCAGCACCCAGCGCGCCAGGTCCCTGGCCTGCGCAGCCGTCAGCAGGTTCTGCGAACCGCCGTAGGCCGGCATCGGAATGAGGCCCCAGGTGCCGCTGTGCCCGTTGAGTATGGCCTGCTGCAGGGTGCGCACGGCGTCCGGCTGGCCGTGGTAGCGCTTCGCGATCTCGGCATAGGACGGAGCCACCTTGGCGTGGTCCAGGGCATGGCAGGCCAGGCATCCCGAGGACCGCGCCAGGTCGAGCATCTTCGCCGCGTCGACGCTTGCCGCGTGCGCATGGCTGCCGAGCAGCGCTGCGCCGACGAGCGTCGACGCGAGCAGGGGCTTGAGGGAGGGTTTCATCGGGTGGCTCCGTTGCATCGACGGCGAGCCCATGCGCGCGTCCAGCGCGCGCGGGCCATCATCACTCCTGGACCAGTTGCCGCAGGTCGTGCGCGATCTGCTTCGGCCGCGTCAGGTCGGAGCCGATCAGGATACCCTTGCCCTGCTTGTCGAACACGTAGATCGAGGCACTGTGATTGACCACGTAGTTTCCGTACTTGTCCTTCTCCCCGTAGCTGAAGGCCACGTGGTACAGCTTGGTCGCGGCGACGATCTGCGACATGGTTCCGCGGATTCCGATGGCCTGCGGACTGAAGGCCTGGGTATAGGCCTTGAGGATGGGCAAGGTGTCGCGGGCCGGATCCACCGAGACGAACAGGATGCGCACATCCTTGCCCAGCGCCCCGAGGTCGCCCACCGCGGTGGCCAGGTGGGACATGGTCAGCGGACACACGTCCGGGCAATGCGTGTAGCCGAAGTACAGCACCACCACCTTGCCGCGGAAGTCGGCGGCGCTCACCGGCTTGCCGGTGTCGGCCGACACCATGTGGAACAGCTGCAGCCTGGCCAGCACCATGCTGACATTGCTCATGTCCCAGTGCTGCTTCTTGCCGCAGCCGGCCAGCGACAGCGCGAGCAGCGCCGCGACTCCCGCGGACAGCAACAGCCGCGGGAAGAAACCGGATTGCACAGGATGTCTCATCATCAAGCCTCGGGTTGTGTGCCATGGAAGGGCCACACGCCGACGCAGAGGTCATCGTCATCGTCGGCGACGGCGGCATCCCGGCGCGGCCGCGCGGCGCGCGCCGGGTGCAGCCCGGCCCTGGGGGCGCTCAGTGCTTGCCGCCGGACATGGGCATCGACCCCATGCCGCCGCCGGCATCGGGCTTGCGCACGAGAAAACGCACCTCCAGGCTGGAGCCCCCGGCGAACTTCAGGGTCACCGGAACCTCGTCCCCCGGCTTCACCGCGTGCCGGGGCTGCATCAGCATGATGTGGTAGGCGCCCGGCTTGAACTCGAAGCTGCCGCCCGCCGGGATCGTGACCTTCGCCACCGGCAGCATCTGCATGGTGCCTCCCTTCATCACGCTGTGGTGCAGCATCACCCGGCCGTAGTCCGGGCTGGAAGCGCCGACCAGATCGACCGGCGTGCTGGATGGGTTGTGCAGCTGCATGTAGCCGCCGGCCGGCAGACCCGCCGGCAGCCAGCGGATCCAGGCGTCGCGCACCTGCACCGGCGCGGCCGCGAAGGCGAAGGTGGGCGCCGCCAGCGTGGCGCCGGCAAGCAGCGCCAGCCAGCGGCGGCGCGAGACGATGGGGGACATGCTTGTGGAATTCATGATGGGTTCCTCGAGGGCTAGTGTTCAGAACGAATAGCTGAGACCCGCGGATGCGGTCCAGCGGGGAAACAATTGATAACCTTGCAGACGGCTGTAGGCCGGAACTTGCATGAAGCCGTAGGCGACAACCCCGCGCGCCAGCGCGACGCTCAGCCCCGGACTCAGGTACGCCACCGTTCCAGCCGTGTCGGCGGTGTCCGCCAGCGCGCCCTGGTCGGCACTCTTGTGGCTCAGGTTGAGCTGCAACTGCGGCACCCAGGTGGGGTTCTTCTCGTAGCGCAGTCCGACGCTGAGGGTCTCCTGGTTGCCCGGCCGGTAGTCTTGGCCGGGCTGGTCCAGCCTGTGCATCACCGAAGCCTGGAACTGGCCGCTCGCGAAGGCGTCGAAGTTCTGGCTGACGGCCTGGTAGTAGTAGGCGCCGACGATCAGGTCGGTGCTGCCGTTGCCGGCCTGCAGGCTGGTGTCGAGCAGGTTGCCCGGAGCAGGCTGGCGGGAGTTCGGCCCGGTCGAGAAGGCGGTGGGATCATGTCCCACCTCCGCCGTGCCGGAAGCGTTCGGCCCGCCGTAGTGCCCGGTCGGCAGCTTCACCCCGAGTTGCAGGCCCAGTGCGTGGGTCGGAAGAAGGCCCTGCCACGCGGCGATGAACTTCAGGTCGCCGATGCCGCTGACCGTGGCCCCGCTGAGATCCCGCGACGACAGCGGACCGGCCGCCGCGCCATAGGTCGTGTAGCTGCGATCGACGTACGGCACCAGCAGGCCGAGGTTCCAGTCCGCGTTCGGGCTGTAGGCCAGGCCGAGGGTCCGGTAGCGGTTGATGGTCCGCTGCTCGACCTCCTGGTTGCCTCCGGCTTCGTTGATCGCCGCCACCTGCGACGGCGAGACGGCCGAGCTGCCCGAGCGCAGTTGGCTCTGGTCGATGTAGTCGTATTGCAGGCTGAGGCGCCACCCGGCCGAGGCCGAGTAGCCCATCGCGGCGTCCGACGACAGCGCGCAGCCGCAGGTGGCGCAGGCGAATGCGCCGGCAGGGACGGATGCGGCGCAACACAGCGCAAGTGCCCGTGCGAGCGCACGGTTGCAGGGATGCATGGCAGAAGACTTCCAGGGCGAGGCCGGGGCCTCCCGCACGGTAGGGGAGGCGCCAACGCTCGTGACGATCCAGGTCACACGTCGGGCAGCCTGGCCGCACCGCGTGCGACGACGCTTCAGACCCGAACCGGAGAAGCTGGAGGAGCGCGCGTGGGCGGGCGCCACGCGATGGGAGGCGCAGCGACTCGGGCACGGTGGAGCCCGGGCTCGAAGCGCGCATGCTGCATCGGACCGAACGCGCGGCCGGGCGTCGCGGGAAGCGCGAACGCCACGACGCTGGCGGCCACCTGCGGATGGCTGGTGAAGCGCAGCACGATGTGTCGCGGCCAGCCCGTGCCCGACTTCGTCGGCCCCTGCCCCGTGCAGAACGGCACGGTGATGGCCTGGGACCGTGGTTGGGCCCAGGCCGCGAGCGGCGCGCACACGTACGCGGCCAGCAGCATCCAGACGAGGATGCCGCGGCTCGACGAACGCAGGCGTGCAAGCAGGTTCATGGATCCAGGGGGCAATGCCCGCCCATGATAGCGAGACCGTCCCGCCCGACCGTGCCGGCCGCGCGAATCTTGCGCGGCGGCAATCCAGCCGGACCTGGCGCCCCCGTCCACCCGAACGCTACGATCCCTGCTGCATTCCTGCCGAGCACCGATGAACATGACTCTGGATCCGCCCCGCCCGCCTCGCCAGGACGGCTCCATGCCGGCGCGCAGGCATGCGCTGCGACGCACGCTCGCATGGGCCCTGCTCGGTGCGTGTGCTCGCCCGGCCGGCGCCGACACTGTCCTGCGCCGCGGCGCCATGGCGCCGCCGCTTGTGCTGCACACCCTCGACGGGCGCAGCATCGCCACTCGCGATCTGCTGGGCAAGGTCGTGATCGCCAGCTTCTGGGCCACCTGGTGCGGCCCCTGCCGCGAGGAACTACCGCTGCTTTCAGCCTTCTACCGGGCACACCGCAGGCAAGGCCTCGAAGTGCTGGGATTCAGCCTCGACGGGCAAGACGCGCTGCCCGCCGTGCGCCACGTGGCATCGACGCTGGACTTTCCGGTCGGGCTGCTGGGCGGCGCCTACGCCGGGGCCTATGGGCGGATCTGGCGCATCCCCGTGAGCTTCACCATCGACCGCCGCGGCCTGCTGGCGGACAACGGCTGGGACGATGCCCACCCTTCCTGGACCGCGGGACGCCTGCAACGCGTCGTGCTGCCCTTGCTGGAGGCCTGAGCGCGGCGGCACCCGCCATGTTGCGCGGGATCAGGCCGGCAACCGCATGCCGCCGAGGCGCTCGCGCAGCGCGTCGATGGTCGCGGCCTCGCCGCGCACGCGGAACACGGCGCCCGCCTCGTCCGCGGTCTCGGCCAGCACCTGGCAGTCGGCGTAGATCTCCCGGCGCAACTGCTGCGCCGACCACGGCAGCCGCAGCTCGGCCTCGACCAGATCCCGCTGGAACCAGTCCACGATGACCTGGCGCAGCGCCGCGACGTCGTCGGCGCGGCGTGCGCTCATCACGATGCACGACGGGTACCTGGCGCGCATGTCGCGTTCGAACTCCCGCTGCGCCTGCGCGTCGCCGACATGGTCGATCTTGTTGAACACGCGAATCCGCGGCACGTCCTGCGCGCCGATCTCCTCCAGCACCTTGTCGGTGACCTCGCGCTGGCGCTCGAAGCCGGGATCGCTGGCGTCGATCACGTGCAGCAGCAGCGACGCGTCCAGGGCCTCGTCCAGCGTGGACCGGAAGGATTCCACCAGGCCGTGCGGCAGGTTCTTGATGAAGCCGACCGTGTCGCTGACCAGCACGCGCGGCACGCTTTCGGGATGCAGCACGCGCACCGTAGTGTCCAGGGTCGCGAACAGCTTGTTGGCCACCAGCACCTCGCTGCCGGTGAGGGCGCGCATCAAGGTGGACTTGCCCGCGTTCGTGTAGCCCACCAGCGCCACCGTCGCCACGCCCTGCCCCTGCTGGCGGCGCGCGCGGCGGGTCTGGCGCTCGTTGCCCATGGCGTCGATCTCCGCCTGCAGCTCGGCGATGCGATCGCGGATCTTGCGCCGATCCAGCTCGGTATGGGATTCGCCCGCGCCGCGCCCGCCGGTGCCGCTGCGCTGGCGGCCCTGCGGGCCGGCCAGCTTGGCCGCTTCGCGCAGGCGCGGAGCCATGTAGCCCAGGCGCGCGATCTCCACCTGGGCGCGCGCGGCGCGCGAACGCGCGTGGCGATGGAAGATCTCGAGGATGACCATCGCGCGGTCCATCACTTCGCAACCCACCGCCTTCTCCAGGTTGCGCGCCTGGGACGGCGAGATCTCGTGATCGATCAGCAGGAACTGGATTCCGTCGAGATCCGGATTCGTCGCGTGCCCCGGGCGCTCGTCGTGCCCGGCACCCGCATGGCTCTCGACGTATTCACGCAGCTCGTCGCGCTTGCCGGCGCCGAGATAGGCGTTGGTGTCGAAACTGGCGCGCTTCTGGGTGAAGGTCTGCACGACCCGGTAGCCGAGGGTCTTGGCCAGTTCGTGCAGCTCGGCCAGCGAGGACTCGAAGTCCCCGTCGCTCACATCGGGCAATTGCACCGCGGCGACGATGGCGTCGAGCGGCTTGTCCTGGGGGTCTGGCTGCATGGAATCCGGGGGCGGCGCAAAGGGTGCGAATTGTCCCACAGGCCTTGCGGCGGCGCCGGAACCCGTTGCGCATCGATCGTCATTCGCGGGGCGCCAACGTGGACGCGCCGCCACCTTGTCGATCGACCAGTCGCGTGAAATCGTCGATCGCCAGCGGCACACCCAGATGGAAGCCCTGGAAGACATCGCAGCCGTGCTGCATCAGGAACGCCCACTGGGCCTGCGTCTCGACGCCTTCGGCCACCACCGTCAGGCCCAGCCCCTTGCCCATCGCGATGATGGTCTGCGCGACCATGGCATCCTGGTGATCCAGGGGCAGCTCGTCGACGAATGACTTGTCGATCTTCAGTTGATCCAGCGGCAACCGCGTCAGGTACGACAGCGACGAACTGCCCGTGCCGAAATCGTCCAGCGAGAACGAGATGGCGCTGCCCCTGAGCGCCTGCATCTTCTCGAAGGCGTCGGCCACGTTGTCCAGCACCGTGCTCTCGGTGAGTTCGATCTTGAGGCGCCCGGGGTCCGCTCCGCTCGCCCGCAGCGATCCCAGGACCCTGGCGATGAAATCCTCCTGCGCGAACTGTCGCGCGCTGACGTTGACGGCCAGCACGAGCCCGCGGGTGGCGTCCTCCCTGCCCCACGCGGCGATCTGTGCGCATGCGGCGTCCAGCACCCAGCGCCCCAGGGGGAGAATCAGACCCGTGTCCTCCGCCAGGCCGATGAACTCGCCGGGAAGCAGCAGCCCGCGTGTCGGGTGGTTCCAGCGCACAAGGGCCTCCGCGCCGACGAGCCTGCCGTCGCGGTCGTACTGCGGCTGGTAGTGCAGCAGCAGTTGGCCCTCGGCGATGGCGACCCTGAGCTGCGCCTCCAGCGTCGTGCGCCGGGCCAGCTCGATCTGCATGTTCTCCTCGAAGAAGCGCAGCGCGTTGCGACCGTCCTGCTTGGCGCGGTACATCGCCAGGTCGGCGTGCATCAGAATGGACTCGGTGGAATCCGCGCCGCCCTTGAACAGGGTCGCGCCGATGCTCGCCGTGCAGTAGAAGGCCTGGCTGTCCAGTTCGTAGACCTCGGTCATCCTGGTGCGCAGCTTCTCGGCCACCAGGCCCGCGCGCGTTCCGGCGACCTGCGGGTTGTCGCCGAGGTCCTCGAGCACCACGACGAATTCGTCGCCGCCGAAGCGCGCCACCGTGTCCCCCTCGCGGACCGCGAGCTTCAGCCGCTGCGCGGCCCTGACCAGCAACTGATCCCCGGCATGGTGGCCGATGGTGTCGTTGACCTTCTTGAAATTGTCGAGATCGACGAACAGCAGCGCGCAATAGCCCTGGCTGCGGGCGCTCCACGACAGCGCGTGCTCGAGGCGGTCGTACAGCAGCATGCGATTCGGCAAGTCGGTCAGTGCGTCGAAATACGCCAGGTGCTCGGCCTTCGATTCGGCTTCGCGCTGCTGCGTGACGTCCGCGATCGAACCCACGTAGTGGGTCACCCGGCCGGCCGGATCCTTCACCGCGGAGATCGCCAGTCGCTCGGTATAGGACTTGCCATCCTTGCGGCGATTGACCAGTTCGCCCTGCCAGTAGCCGTCGCGGCCGATGGATTCCCACATCCGGGAATAGAACCTCTGATCCTGGAGCCCCGAGTGCAGCAGCGCCGGCGTCTTCCCGATGACCTCCTGCTCGTCATAGCCGGTGATGCGCGTGAAGGCCCGATTGACCCGTTGCAGGACCCCGCGCGAATCGGTCACCATGATTCCGTCCTGGGCCTCGAAGGCGATCGCGGCGATGCGCAGGTCCTCCTCCGCCTTGCGGCGCTCCGTGAGGTCGAAGGCGCATGCGACCCGCATGCTCGCCCGGCCGCCCGCATCGCCTGTAACGGTCAGGTCCACCCAGACCGGGAACGTGGATCCGTCCTTGCAGACATGCTGCGATGCAAAGGTCACCTGCGTCTTGCTGCCGATGCCCAGTCCCGAATCGTGGTACGCGGGCGTGTATCCCGGAGCGAACAACTGGTCGACCATCATGCCGCGCATCTCGGCGACGGTGTAGCCGCGTCGGGCCGCGAAAGCCGGGTTGACGTCCACGAGGCGGTTGCTGCGGGCGTCGCTGATCGCGAAGCACAGCCCGCTGTGCTCGAAGGCGTCCAGCCACAGCTGGGCCTTGGCCTGCGCCTCGGCACGCTCGGTGATGTCCTGGACGGTTCCGCGCATCCTGATCGGCCTGCCGGCGGCGTCAAGATCGAGCCTTCCCCGTCCGTGCACCCAGCGCCGCGCGCCATCGCCGGGCCGGACGATGCGGTATTCGCGATCGAACATGCGCCGCTGACCGACGACCTCTCGCGCGAAATACCCGTCCAGCTCCAGCCTGTCCTCCGGCGCCACCAGCGCGGTCCACGCATCGATGCTGTGCACCTGCCCGGCGTCGATGCCGAGCAGCCGGTCCAGTGCATCCGAACTTTCCCAGACCCCATGCTCGAGGTCCAGCACGAAACTGCCGATCCGTGCCATTTCCTGGGACTCGCGCAAGGCCTCGAGCGTGCGGGCGACCTGGTCCTTGGCCTCCTCGCGTTCGGTGACGTCCCGCGATATGCCGAACATGCCCGCGACACGCCCCTGGGCATCATGCAGCGGCCCCTTCGTGACGAGGTAGACGACCTCGCCGTCGGCGGTCGACAGGCGCTCGACGGTGCGCAGCACCGCATCGTGCTCCATGACCGTGCGATCGTTGCCGGCGATCAACTCGGCCTGCTCGGGCGGGAAGATCGCCTCATCGCCCTGACCCAGGATGTCCTGCGCGCTCCTGCCGGTCACGCGCAGCACCTCGCGGTTCACCAGGGTATAGCGCCCGCCGCGATCCTTCGCGAAGATGGCATCCGGCGAGTTGTCCAGCACTTCGGTGATCAGGCGCTGCCGCTGCTCGCTGACCAGCGTTGCCTGCCGAGCCGATCGGCTGGATCGTTCGAGCTCCGCCGCATGGCGCCGCGCCAGCGCGTGGAGCATCCACGTCGTGCCGGCGATGAACACGAGGCCCTTCACGGATCCGAGCTGCGACACTGCGACGGATCCGCGAAACACGGCGGCGATCAGGGCGTCCGAGAACAAATACCAGACGAGGGCGATGACCGCATAGATGCCTGCGATGCGCAGCGGATAGTCGATGCGGCGGCCCGCGTCGGCACGCTCTCCTTCGCCCTGGTGATCGTGCTCCCTTGTCGACATCACCCCCTCCATCGTCCCCTGCGGGAACATGCATTCGGCGCGGCCGGTGATGTGCAGCCCTGATGTGCAGCCCCGTTGCGCCACGGCATGATGGATAGTCTAGGGATCGCCCTGAAAACCGCCCGCCAAGTATTTGGCAATTTCCTTTTGGCAATCTTTCAAGCTGTTGCATCGAAGCCGCAGTTCCTGCGGTTCCGGCTGCTGCGCAGCGTGGACAGCTACGAGCTCGAGGTGATGCCGACACCGGCCGCCGCGACCGCAGGCCATGCGCTGGCCCGGCGCGGTACTCACCCGGGGTGGCCTGCGGCGCGCGACCGATGGCTCAGTCGATCGCCACGCCGTCCTCGAAGGCACCGCCGCTGGGCCCGCCGGGCGGCAGGTTCACGCCCCACAGCAGGCTGGCCGCGCCCTGCTGCACCGAGCGCGGCGCACCGGAGCCGCCCATGTCGGTGCGCACCCAGCCGGGGCTGATCGCGTTCACCAGGATGCCGCGGGACTTCAGCCGCGCCGCGAACACCCGCGCCAGCGCGGTGACGGCGGCCTTGCTGGCGCCGTAGCCGCCGGGCGCCTGCTGCGCCAGGCGCGCGATGTCGTCGAGCGAAAGCTCCGGTGCGCCAAGACGCTGCGCGAGACTTCGCGGCTGCACCGACATCCTGCCCAGGCCGCTGCCGACCATGACCACGCGGGCGCCCGGCACGAGCAGGGATTCGAGCGCAAGCGTCAGCAGCAGCGGGCCCCGCACGTTGACGTCCCAGACAACGCGCGCCGGGGCCTGGTAGACCCCGGCGTTGTTGACCAGCGCGTCGAGCC
Source organism: Pseudomonadota bacterium (assembly GCA_021792835.1). Classification (GTDB taxonomy): domain Bacteria; phylum Pseudomonadota; class Gammaproteobacteria; order Burkholderiales; family Burkholderiaceae_C; genus Thiomonas_A. The sequence goes on along the minus strand of JAJYTY010000052.1, from coordinate 8,352 downwards.
GCTGCTGGCGCTCCTGCAGGCGCCGCGCCAGCGCGGCGATGGAGTCGGGGTCCGCCATGTCGACGCGCTCGGCCTGCGTCGCGGGCGGCGCCGCCGCGGGGTCGCGCACGGCGGCCAGCACCTGCCAGCCCTGCGCGACGAGGGTGCATGCCAGTTCGCGGCCGATGCCGCGGCTGGCTCCGGTGATCAGCGCGGTCGGCTGGGTCATCGCTGCGGAAAACATTCGACGTGGGATTCGCCCCGGCGACCGGAATAGGTGACGCGACGTCCGGCGATCCACACCGTGTAGCCGACGCAGCCCGCGCGCTGCGACAGCAGCTTGAACTCCGGATACATCACACGCCCCTGCTGTGCGCCCGCGATGGCCGCGCGCATGGCATTGTCATCGAAGTCCCGGGCGATCGCCTCGCCGGGGCGCTCGAAGCCGAGATCGAGGGTGGAGTCGTCGGCCAGGTAGTAGGTCGCGCGGCCCGCGCGATAGTCGACATGGTAGGACTCGACCTGCACGCCGAGCAGGCGCTCGACGACTTCGCCGAAGTGCAGCCGGCCCTCGTGGGATGCGGTGAAAGCGGCCTCGATGACGGATCGGGTGTTCGGGTTCATGGTGCTGGTCGTCCTGGATGGAGGGTCGGACCGATCGCTCAGGTGGTGGGCACGCCGCGCAACCGATGGTGCCGCACCAGCTGCTGCATCGCGGCCATCAGGGCTTGACGCTGGCGCAGCCCGAGATGACCGAAGAAATGCTCGTCGTTGGCGTCGGCCACGGCCGACAGCCGGGGCACCAGGGCTTTTCCGGCCCGGGTCAACGCCAGCGACTGATCGCGAAGACTCGCGCCGGCGAACTGCCTCACGACCAGCCCCTTGCCCTCGAGCCGGGATACGACCTTCGACGCCGCGCCCTTGGTCATGCCCAGGGCCTCGATGAGGTCGCCGTGACGGGTCTCGCTGCGCGCCCACAAGGTGCGCAAGGCCACCCACTCCGTGACGCTGACGCCCTGCTGCTCCAGTTGCTGCGCGAAGCGGCTCGACACGTGGTTGGAGACGAAGCGCAGCCAGTAGCCCAGATGGGCGTCCAGCGGTGCGGGAGAGCGGTTGTCGATAGCGGGCATCACGAGGTTTCCGTGGAAACTTCTCGAAGCCTAGTTTCCCAGGAAACCATTGTCAAGCTCCCGCCCCTTGCTCAACCCCGAAGGGATTGCCAGGCCCGCCTGCCCATCGCGCAGGCGCGACGCGGATGTCGCAGGCACTCGAACCGACCGCAAGCTCGCTCGGAGAGCGCCAGTCGTGTCGCATAAGATGCTGCAACTCCCGCAAGACCACCAAGGCAAACCATGAAGCGCGTGAGCGCCGGCAAGTCATTGCGGGGCCGCGAGCGCTTTCCGGGATGCCGGGCAAGCCGGCCGACCTGAGCGTGGACCCCGCCACCGCCGCCTACTACTCGGAGCACGCCGCCGACGTGGCTGCGCGTTACGAACAGGTGCCCAGCCCGCTCGCCGGTCATTTCGCGGCGGCGTTCCCGGCGGGCGGCCGGGTGCTCGACGTCGGCTGCGGCTCGGGGCGCGACCTCGCGGCGCTGCGCGCGGCGGGGTTCGAGACCTTCGGAGTCGAACCGGTCGATGCGCTGCGCGCCCAGGCCCTGCGCCTGCACCCCGCACTCGAAGGGCGGATCGCCGCGGCCGCCCTGCCCGATCTGGGTCTGCCGTTCGGCGGCGGTTTCGATGGCGTGCTGTGCAGCGCCGTGCTGATGCACCTGCCGCACGGCGAACTGTTCGACGCGGTGTGCGCGTTGCGTGCGGTGTTGCGCCCGCGCGGACGGCTGCTGCTGTCGATCCCGCTGACACGCGGCGAGGCGTTGCAGCAGCAGCGCGACGCCGACGGAAGACTGTTCACGCCCCTGGTCGCGGAGGATCTGCGACGTATGTTCGAGCGCATCGGGCTGCGGCAAATCGTGCGCCAGGACACGGACGACGCGCTGCGACGCGCCGGAACGCGCTGGTCCGTCTGCCTGTTCGAACGGCGCGGCGCTGGAACGTAGCTCGCCTGCCTTGGTGCGGAACCAACGGGATGCCGCCGGGTGGGCCTTCCGTGCTCCTTGACAGTGCCCCCACGATCGCCATGGAACTCGTGGGCCATCATGCACATCCAAGGTGGCTTCAGGAGCGCGGCTTCATTTCGGGAATTCCGTCGTGGAATTGAAAACCATCCTCACCGGCATCACGCCATCCGGCACGCCACACCTCGGCAACTACATCGGCATGATCAAGCCGGCCCTCGCCATGAGCGCCGAGGACGGCCCGAACTGCTACTACTTCGTCTCCGACCTTCACGCGCTGGTCAGATGCCACGACGCTCTACCGCGGCTTCGCCGAGGCGGACGAAATCGCCTTGATGATGCGCCGCTACGAGGCCGGCATCGGGTGGGGCGAAATGAAAGACATCCTGGTCGGGACCATCGAACGCCACCTGGCCGGCCCCAGGACTCTGTACCGGGAGTACCTGGAACATCCACAACGCATCGAGGCTGTGCTGGAACAGGGCGAAGAGCGCGTTCGCCGCATCGCCCATGCGCGCATGCAGGGGATCCGGCGAGCCGTCGGCTTGCGCCGACCCGCCTCCGCGATGCCCGGCACCATGCAGCCGGCATCGGTACGTCACGGATGTGCCGGCTGATCTTCGTGTCGGCGGCTTCCGCGCCCCATACGCCCGATGCTTTCGAAGAGAGTGCTCGTTTGCGCGACTGGCGGCTGGGCCAGGCCCTTTTCGTATCAACAGATGTTGACACGAACCAGTCGCGTTGATACAGTTGTATCAACCAAACGGAGATGGCACATGAGCACTTCCGCAGCACAGATTCGCGCATGGGGCAATGGGCTCGCACTGCGGCTCACAAAGCCGATGGCCAAGACTGCCGGTGTGACCGAAGGTTCGTCTGTACGCGTCACGGTCAAGCCTGGCCGGATCATCATCGAGACGGAAGCCGAGCCGACGCTGGACCAGATGCTGGCCGCATTCGATCCGAAGAAGCACGGCGGCGAAGTGATGGCAGGTGGTGCCGCGGGCGTGGAGGCCTTCGCCCATGGCGATGCCTAAGTCTGCGCTCTGGGTGCCCGAGCGGGCCGAGATCATCTTCATCCAGTACAACCCTGCGATCGGTGAAGAGATGCCTGATGACCATCCAATGCTGGTGGTCTCTACCAAGGCCTTTGCCGAGCGCACGGGCCTCGTCGTGGGCTTCCCGATGACGCACTCCGAGCGGCATGCCGACAACCCTTTTGCCATCGCGGCGCCAGGCGCCAAAGGTGCTATCGGCTACCTGCTGACGCATCAGCCCAAGTCCTTGGACTGGCGCGAGCGCAATGCGCGGCCCCATCCCTGGGGCTCAGGCCACACCAAGCTGCTCGCAGCAGCGCTCAAGCGCTTCGATGCAGTGTTCGGCGTCTGCAATCATTGATACTCATGGGTAGCGCTCCAGAAATTGGGCCGGGGTCAGGACCTCCAGGGTCTGCCACCGCAATTCTCCGCGACCGAGCCAAGGCGGCCAGAATCTGCAAGCGCTCTTCGGCCGTGGTGAGATCCGTCCGGACGGGCCGCCCCGGCAAGTCCTCCTATTCCAGCCACAAGGCATTGCCGAACACAGGCACGTGGCGTCCTTCGAGCACGCATCGCAGAACCTGCCGCGAGGCCCCGCCGTCCGAGCGTAGCGCCGCCATGCGGTTCGCGCATGATGTTCGTGGTGCCGGGCGACGGCGCGTGGACATCGGGCACTATCCGTCCATCACGATGTAGCCTGGAACGGGTCACGGACATTGCCCGAATGTAGTTTTTCGACTACATTTCCACCATGCTCGAACTCCGGCAAACGAGCGTCTTCCGGAAGTGGTGAAGCAAGCTGCGTGACGCGCGAGCGCGCGCCCTCGTCGCTGCGCGATTGAACCGATTGGCCTATGGCCTGGCTGGCGACGTCGCGCCGGTCGCGCGAGGGGAGTGAAAACAGATGAACGATCCATTGACGAACTTCGATCCGGCAGAGCTGCTGGATTCGGACGAGACCATTGCGGCCTTCATGGCCGATGCATTCGAGTCCGGCGACGCCGGCTACATCGCTCAGGCCCTGGGCGTCGTGGCGCGAGCTCGGGGCATGAGCGAGATCGCGCGCGAAACCGGGCTGTCGCGGGAACAGCTCTACCGGTCCTTCAGTGCCCGTGGCAATCCAACCCTGAAGACAACCTTGGCGGTGATGAAGGCACTGCACATCGACCTCACGGCCAAGCCCGCGCAGACATGACGACCGGGAGAACACCATGAGCGCGCAACCGGATACCTACAAGAGCGTCTGGGATGCCATTGCCGACACGCCGGAGCAGGCCGCCAACCTGCGTGCTCGCAGCGATCTCATGCGAGCCATCGTACGGATCGTGGCCAGCCGTGGCTGGACCCAGGCCGATGCCGCGCAGCGCTGCGGGATCACGCAGCCGCGCATGAACGATCTGCTGCGCGGGCGCCTGTCGCGTTTCTCGCTCGACGCCCTGGTGAACATCGCGGCTGCTTTGGGACAGCGCGTGCGTCTCGAACTCGAACCGGTCTGAGCGTTGGCGCCACGCGTTGGCGCAGCGAGTCGGGACGCCGTGCTGCCGCTGAAGGCAGTGCGGCAAGCACGAGACCCTCAGGCATCAGGCCCCGCTCACGGCCGCACGGGATGGCGCCGGATCTTGGCCAGGAACTCGGTGCCGATGCGTTCCTTGGCCAACTCCGTGTCGTAGTGAGCCTGCAGGTTCATCCAGCTCTGCGCATCGACCCCGAAAAACGCCGCCAGGCGCACCGCCGTGTCGGCCGTGATCGCGCGCTGTCCCTTGACGATCTCGTGGATGCGCCGCGGCGCCACGCCGATGGCCTTGGCCAGCGCATACTGGCTCAGCCCCATCGGCGCGAGCCATTCCTCGGCCAGGATTTCTCCGGGCGTCGATAGCGGCACTTCACGTGGCATGGCCCTGTCCTGCTGCACTCAGTTCTCGTCGACGATCTCGCCCGGGCCCATCGCCCTTTCGCTTTCGGCGAAGTTCAGGATGCGCACGCTGCCTTCCGGGAAGCGCGCCGTGATCTCGAGTTCGCCCCCCATGGCCTCGATGTGGCTGCGCAGCGTGGAGATGTACATGTCGGTGCGCTTTTCCAGCTTGGCAATGGCGGGCTGCTGCAGGTGCAGAAGCGTGGCGAGCATCTTCTGGGACAAGCCGCGTGCCCGGCGAAGTTCATCCAGCGGCATTGCGGCAAGCATCTCACGCGCCTTGTCACGCGCCCGCGCTTGCGCCCGCGGCGTCATGGACGATCGCAATTCCTCGAACTCTCTGGCCATGATGATTTCCTTGCTGCGACGACTCCGTCTCGTCGTAGACCTTGGAGGAGGGACGAGCATCGCCCATCGAGGGTAGGCACACAGAAACATTCGGTCAATGGAATCACCCTGCCGGGCGCCTGGGCTGCGGGAGCCTACAACTCGCCTCGCAGCGCTCCATCCGACCAGGCGGGATGCCAGGCCCCTCGCCGGTGAACGGGTACCCGTTGGCGTACACCTTCCCCTAAGACCGTCATGGAACCGACGGGCCCCATGAGACTCCAAGCCAATCTCCGCGGTGCGATTCACTTCGACCATCCAGCAGTGCAACTCGCCCCTCCTCGGACCGGCATCACGGCCATTCGATGCCACGGATCCAATGACCATGGAACATCTGCTGTCCGTCGATCAGCTCGACCGCGATGACGTCGAGCACCTGCTCGCCGTGGCACGCGCGGCCGAGCCGGTGGCGCGGCGCCGCAAGGTCTGCAGGGCGCTCGAAGGCGCGGTGCTGGGCAACCTGTTCTTCGAGGCCAGCACACGCACCCGCATGAGTTTCGCGGCAGCGTTCTGCAGGCTCGGCGGCTCGGTCTGCGATACGACCGGGTTCACCTTCTCGTCCATGGCCAAGGGCGAGTCGATTCACGACACCAGCCGGGTCATCAGCGGCTATGTGGACGCCCTGGTGGTGCGACACCCGGAGCTTGGCGCCGTGGCGCAATTCGCCCAGGCGACGAACATCCCGGTGGTCAATGGCGGGGATGGCCCGGGGGAGCACCCCAGCCAGGCGCTGCTCGACATCTACACGATCGGCAAGGAATTCGAACGGCTTGGGAAGAGCATCGATGGCGCCCATGTCGCGCTGATCGGAGACCTCAAGCACGGCCGGACGGTCCACTCGCTGATAAGGCTGCTTTCCCTGTACCGCGACCTGCGCTTCACCCTGATCGCGCCACCCGGGCTGGAGATGCCCTCCGAGCTGTGCGAGGCCGTCGGCGCACGCGGCCATCACCTCGAGATGCGGCAGATATTGCGTCAACCCTTGGAGGGCCTGGACGTCGCCTATGCCACCCGCATCCAGCGCGAACGCCTCATCGACGAAACCGTTGAAGGCTACACGCCCGAATTGCGCGTCGACCACGCATTCCTCGACGCCTGCTGCGGCACCGACACCGCGCTGATGCACCCACTGCCGCGAGACAGCACGCCGGGTGCCAACGATCTCAGCACGGATCTTGACAAGGACCCTCGCCTGGCCATCTTCCGCCAATCGGACAGCGGCGTGGCCGTCCGCATGGCTATCTTCGCGACGCTGCTCGGGGTCGAGCAGCAGTTGCAGGGCCCGCTGCGCGATGTGACCTGGCGTAGCCCGCGCCGCATCGGACCGGACGATGCCGCGTTCTACACGCTGGATTCAATCGTCTGCCCGTAGACAACGGGCGCGCTCCAGGCACTCGTTCCGCGCGGATCCCGAGATCCCAGCAAGGCCCCCGGACGCCAAAGAGCCCGAGTGGCGTGAACCACTCGGGCTTCGATCCTGGCGTCCCCTGGATCTGCACAGACTCGCCACGAGTTGGCGCGGCGCGCGAACTGGACCGCCGTCCTCGCGGTGAAGCCTTCGCGCAGGCGCTGCCGGGACGCCTCGGATCAGCCTGCTGAATGATCGGGCTGTGCGGTCACGTGCAGGGTCAGTCCCGCATGGCGTTGAAGATGGCCGATGACGTTGAACAGGTTGCGCGCCTGCGGATCGCCCGAGGGGCCGAACATGCGAATCAGGCTCTTCGGCGACGAGCCGATCTCGGCGCCGAGTCGTTCGAACCCCACGGTGGCCTTGATGTAGTCGCGCAGGATCGCCCGCCCGCTGTCCACGTCGCCACTCAGCATGGCTTCGATGGCCTCCTTGAGCAGGGCGTCGCGGAATCCCGGGTCGACTTGCACGCGTGCCAGCACCGTTTGCTTGAAGTCTCTTGTCAGAGCCATGGTTCATCTCCCCGTTCGCTTGCGCCGCTTGTACGCTGCCCAGCACGCCTTCGCCGACGCCCTTGACGTTGGCCAGATTGCCCTGGCCGATGCGCCCGAGCACGACCGTGACCTTCGCGGCAACCGCGGCATCCAGGCGCGTGAACCAGTCCCCGAAGGGACTACTCCCGTCTTCGGCCAGGTACTCGCGCAGGCTCAGCATGCCGAACGGTACCCTATACGTTACCTACACGCAGGGCCTGCCAGTAAAGCCCTTCAAGCGTCGACAGTCGCTGCCCGACCTCAGCCATCGTGGAGTGGCGTGAACCACTCGGGCCTTGAAACTGGCGTCCCCTGGATTTGCACTCTCTCGCCACGAGTTAGCGCGTCACGTGCCACGCTGGACGGTGGAAGTCGTCGTGAAGCAGCGCCGAACACGGGATCACTGAGCTTCGGCCTGCTCTCACCGGCTCGCGGTTCCGTTCGCATCCAGCCTATCCAGAATGGCAAGGGCCTGGCCCGCGTCACCGCGTGCGGCCAAGGCCTTGAAACGCACTTCCACATCGGCGGCCGTGATGGCCTGGATGCTCATTACCTCGATGAGCTTGTTCACACTCAGCTTGCGCGAGCGGGCCAGGGTCTTCAGGCGTTCGGCCGTGTCGTCCGGCAGTCGAATCGTGAGGGTACTCATGGATAGCGCTCCAGGAATTGGGCGGGAGTCAGGACCTCCAGGGTCTGCCACCGCAACTCTCCGCGACCGACATCGCGGATGTTGTGCGTGGCGAGCTTAGAGTACGGCCTCGAGCCCTTTGCGATCCAACAGATTGAGCAGTTTGAGCGACGGTCCGCTCGGGCGCTTCTCGCCGATTTCCCACTTGCGCACCGCCGAGGCGCTTGTGTTGAGCACCGAAGCCAGCACGGCCTGACTGAGCTTGACCCCCGGCGGCCACCCAAACTGCTCCACTTCTGGCCACCCAAACTGCTCCACCTGGCCGGGGTGATCTGAGCCGCTGATCGCGGCGACGGCGACCACCTCGGGGCCAGCCGGCAGGACGTTACTTTCC
>JAJYTY010000051.1 GCA_021792835.1 Pseudomonadota bacterium | reverse complement strand
TCACCGATTCGACGCCGTAATCCTCGAACTTGCGCGCGAGGTCGACGACCTCGTGCCCGGTGAGCTTGCTCCAGCCGTCGGTGGCGACACGGCCGTCGCGCGCATCGAGTCCGACGATGATGTGCCCGCCGAAGGCACTGCAGGCCTCCTTCAGGAAGCCCGGGTTCTTCACCGCCGCGGTGCCGATGATGACGTAGCTCAGTCCGTCGTCGAGATAGCGCTCGATGGTTTCCAGGTCACGGATACCCCCGCCGAGCTGCACCGGGATCTCGTCGCCCACGGCGCGCAGGATCGAGCGGATGGCAGGCTCGTTCTCGGGCCTGCCGGCGAAGGCACCGTTGAGGTCGACCAGATGCAGCCTGCGCGCGCCCTGCCCGACCCAGTGCCGGGCCATCGCGGCGGGGTCGGTGGAAAACACGGTGGCGGCCTGCATCTCCCCCTGTTCGAGGCGGACGCATTGGCCGTTCTTCAGATCGATCGCGGGGATCAGCAGCATGGGCTCGACGACGAGGGGGTGGCGAAAGGGGAAATGAGGTCCCGCCGATGGGCTTTCAAGGGCGCCCTCAGGGTTTCCACGAGAGGAAATTGCGGTACAGGCCCAACCCCGCGGAGGCGCTTTTCTCCGGGTGGAACTGGGTGGCGAAAATGGTACCCCGAGCGATTGCGCTTGCAAATGTCACGCCATACTCGGTCTGACCCGCGATGTTGCGTGGGTCGGACGGCTCGGCGTAGAAACTGTGCACGAAATAGAAGGCCGAGCCGTCGGGGATCCCCCGCCACAAGGCATGCACGCTGCCGTCGTGCGCCACCTGGCGCACCGCGTTCCAGCCCATGTGCGGCACCTTGTAGCGGCTGCCGTCGGGCTGCAGCTCGCCTTGCAGCTGAAAGCGCCGCACGCTGCCCGCGAACAGGCCGAGTCCGTCGGTCGGACCCTCCTCGCTGCGCTCGAGCAGCATCTGCATGCCCACGCACACGCCGAACAGCGGCTTGCCGGAGTCGACCGCGCGCAGCACCGCGCGCTGCAGCCCGGAGTCATGCAATTCGCGCATGCAGTCGGGCATCGCGCCCTGCCCGGGCAGCACCAGGCGGTCGGCCTGCTCGACCTGGGCGGGATCGGAACTGACCACGACCTGCCACGGCAGACCCTTGGCGACATGCTGCATGGCCTGCGACACCGAGCGCAGGTTGCCCATGCCGTAATCGACGATGGCGACGGTTTTCATGCGGGAATTGGCCGGGACCCGGAACGTTCGACTCGTACCGGCGCGACAGCGCGCCGCGAATCATCGATTCAAAGCGAGCCTTTGGTGGACGGGATCTGCTGCGCCAGGCGCGCATCGAGCTCGACGGCCTGGCGCAGCGCGCGGCCGAAGGCCTTGAACACGGTCTCGCACTGGTGGTGCGCGTTTTCACCGCGCAGATTGTCCACGTGCACGGTGATGAAGGCGTGATTGACCAGTCCCTGGAAGAATTCGTGCGCCAGTTCGACGTCGAAGGCACCGATGCTCGAGCGCGTGAACGGCACCTGCCAGACCAGCCCGGGGCGCCCGGAGAAGTCGATCACGACCCGCGACAGCGCCTCGTCCAGCGGCACGTAGGCGTGCCCGAAGCGCCGGATGCCCTTCTTGTCGCCCAGGGCCTTCGCCAGCGCCTGGCCGAGGGTGATGCCCACGTCCTCGACCGTGTGGTGGCCGTCGATGTGCAGGTCGCCGGCCGCCTGCACCTTCAGGTCGATCGCGCCGTGCCGGGCGATCTGGTCCAGCATGTGGTCGAAGAACCCGATGCCGGTGCTCAGCTCGGAACGGCCGCTGCCGTCGAGGTCGAGGGCGACCTCGATGCGGGTCTCGGCGGTCTGACGCAGGATGGTGGCGGTGCGCATGATGCCCCGATTATTCATCAAGCTTCATCGACCTCCGCCGGCGGGCTCCTGCACGATGCCGCGCAGCGCCTGCACCAGGGCCTCGCACTGGGCCTCGGTGCCGATGCTGATGCGCAGGAACTGGCGGATGCGCTCGGGGCGGCTGAAGTGCCGCACCAGGATGCGCTGCTCGCGCAGCGCCGCGGCGAGCTCGGCGGCGTCGCGCCGCGCATGGCGCGCGAACACGAAGTTGGCCGCCGACGGCAGCACCTCGAAGCCGAGCTCGTGCAACTGGGCGCTCAGCAGGTCGCGGCTGGCGATGATGCGCGAACGCGTGTGCGCCAGCCAGGTATCGTCGAGCATCGCCGCGGTCGCGCCGGCCAGCGCCAGGCGGTCCAGCGGATAGGAATTGAAGCTGTCCTTCACCCGCGTCAGTCCCTCGATCAGCTCCGGCTGGCCCAGCGCGTAGCCCACGCGCAACCCGGCCAGCGCGCGCGCCTTCGACAACGTACGTACCACCAGCAGCTGCGGGTGCCGCTCGATCAGCTCGACGGCGCTTTGCGCACCGAAGTCGACATAGGCCTCGTCGACCAGCACGGCCGAGTCGCGGTTGCCCTGCAGCAACTGTTCGATGTGCTCCAGCTCGAGCGCGATCCCGGTCGGCGCATTCGGGTTGGCGAACACGATGCCGCCGTTCGGCCCCGCATCCAGCAGGTCCTGCACGCGCAACCGCAATTGCTCGTCCAGCGGCACGCTGCGCGCCTCGATCCCGTACAGCCGGGCGTACACCGGGTAGAAGCTGTAGCCGACGTCGGGCATCAGCAAGGGGCGCGGCTGGCGGAACAGCGCCATGAAGGCGTGCGCCAGCACCTCGTCGGAGCCGTTGCCGACGAACACCTGCTCGGGAAGCAACCCGTGGTGCGCCGCGATCGCCTGGCGCAGCTGCGTGCTTTCCGGGTCCGGGTACAGGCGCAGGTCCTCGCCGGCCGCGTCGCGGATCGCCTGCAGCACGCGCAGGCTGGGCGCGTACGGGCATTCGTTGGTGTTGAGTTTGATCAACCCGGCGATGCGCGGCTGCTCGCCGGGCACGTAGGGGGTCAGGCCGTGCACGGCCTCGCTCCAGAAACGGCTCATCGAAAGGTCTCGCTGCGTCGTCGGGCAGATCGGGCGCGCTCGCGCGCCCTCACTCCTCGCTGCCGATATCGTGCAGGCGCATCTCGGCCGCGCTGGCGTGCGCCTGCAATCCCTCGCCGCGGCCGAGCACGGATGCGATGTGCCCGAGGCGCGCGGCGCCGCGCCGGCTGACTTCGATCAGGCTGGTGCGCTTGACGAAGTCATACACACCGAGCGCAGAGGAAAATCGCGCCGTGCCTGAGGTGGGTAGCACGTGGTTCGGGCCCGCACAGTAATCGCCGAGCGACTCGGAGGTGTAGGCGCCGAGGAAAATGGCTCCGGCGTGGCGCAGGCGATCGGCCAGCACGCGCGGCTCGCGCGTGGACAGCTCGAGGTGCTCGGGGGCGATGCGGTCGGCCAGTTCGCAGGCCTGCTCCAGGTCGCGCACGCGGATCAGCGCCCCGCGTCCGCGCAGCGAGGCCTCGATGATGTCGCGACGCGGCATCTGCGGCAGCAGGCGCTGCATGGCCTGCCACACCTGCTCGATGTAGTCGGCGTGCGGACACAGCAGGATGCTTTGCGCGAGCTCGTCGTGTTCGGCCTGGCTGAACAGGTCCATCGCGACCCAGTCGGCCGGCGTGCTGCCATCGGCGATGACCAGGATTTCCGACGGGCCGGCGATCATGTCGATCCCGCACAGCCCGAACACGCGGCGCTTGGCCGCCGCCACGTAGGCATTGCCGGGGCCGGTGATCTTGTCCACCTTCGGGATGCTGGCGGTGCCGTAGGCCAGCGCACCCACCGCCTGCGCGCCGCCGACCGCGAACGCGCGGCTGACACCGGCCACCGCGGCGGCCGCCAGCACCAGCGGGTTGCGCTCACCGTCGGGAGTCGGCACGACCATGACGATCTCGCGCACCCCGGCGACATGCGCGGGGATCGCGTTCATCAGCACCGAAGACGGGTAGGCGGCCTTGCCGCCAGGGACGTAGATCCCGACGCGGTCCAGCGGCGTGACCTTCTGGCCCAGCAGCGTGCCGTCGGCGTCCTCGTATTGCCAGCTGCCGCCCAGATGCGCGAGCTGGCGTTCGTGGTAGGAGCGCACGCGCTGCGCCGCGGCCTGCAGCGCGTCGCGCTGCTCGGCGCCGATGGCCCGCAGCGCCTGCTGCAGCTCATGCTGCCCGATCTCGAGTTCGGCCATCGAGGCCGCGCTCACGCGGTCGAAGCGCCGCGTGTAGTCCAGCACCGCGTCGTCGCCGCGCCGCCGCACCTCGTCGAGCATCTCGGCCACGCGCGCGTCGATCGCGGCGTTCTCCTCCGAGATCTGGCCGAACAGCTCGGCCCAGCGGGATTCGAAATCGGGCGCAGCGGCATCGAGCCGGCGCATCGTGAGAGGAGTGTCGGACATGGTCAGGACTCGCCGGCGCCGCGTGCGCCTTGCACGGCCTCGCGCAGCGCGCCCACCAGGGGCTTGAGCAGCGACGCACGGGTCTTGAACGCGGCCTGGTTGACGATCAGGCGCGCGGAGATGTTCATGATGTGCTCGACCTCGACGAGGCCATTGGCCTTGAGCGTGCCGCCGCTGGACACCAGGTCGACGATGGCGTCGGCCATCCCGGTCAGCGGCGCCAGCTCCATCGAGCCGTACAGCTTGACCAGGTCGACGTGCACGCCCTTGGCCGCGAAATGCTCGCGCGCCAGGTGCAGGTACTTCGTGGCCACGCGGATGCGCGCGCCCTGGCGCACCGCCGCCGCGTAGTCCCAGCCCTGCGGCGTGGCCACGCTGAGCCGGCAGCGGGCGATTCCCAGGTCGAGCGGGCGGTACAGCCCGTCGCCGCCGTCGGCGGCGTCGGATTCCAGCAGCACGTCCAGCCCGGCCACGCCCAGGTCGGCGCCGCCATAGCGCACGTAGGTGGGAACGTCGCTGGCCCGCACCAGCACCACGCGCAGATCCGCGCGGTTGGTGCCGAGGATCAGCTTGCGCGTGCTCTGCGGGTCCTCGGCGACGATGATCCCCGCACGGTGCAGCAGCGGCAGGGTGTCGTCGAAGATGCGTCCTTTGGACAGCGCGAGAGTCAGCATGGCGTCGTGGGTTCCAGGTGCGGCGTGCTCGGTGTTCGTGCTCTAGGCCGGTTTCGTGCTCGTGATCGTGCTCGTGATCGTGTTGTTGCTCAATGCACGCGCCGGATGCGCGCGCCCAGCGCGGCGAGCTTTTGCTCCATGGCCTCGTAGCCGCGGTCGAGGTGGTAGATGCGCTCGATGCAGGTGACGCCGTCGGCCACCAGGCCGGCGATCACCAGCCCGGCCGAGGCGCGCAGGTCGGTGGCCATCACGGTGGCCCCGGAAAGCCGCTCGACGCCCTGCACCACGCAGGTGTTGCCCTCCACCGCGATGCTGGCACCCAGGCGCACGAGCTCCTGCACGTGCATGAAACGGTTCTCGAAAATGGTCTCGGTGACCGTCGAGGCGCCCTGTGCGATGCAGTTCAGCGCCATGAACTGCGCCTGCATGTCGGTGGCGAAGCCCGGATATTCACTGGTGCGCACGCCGACCCCGCGCGGGCGCCCGCCCGGCATGCGCTCGGCACGCAGGCGCACCCAGTCGGGCCCGCTGTCGATCTCGGCCCCGGCCTCGCGCAGCTTGTCCAGCAGCGCGTCGAGATGCTGCGGCACGCAGTCGCGCACCGTCACGTCGCCGCGCGTGGCGGCTGCCGCGCACAGGAAGGTGCCGGCCTCGATGCGGTCGGCGACGATGCGGTGGCGCGTGCCGTGCAGCTCGGCCACGCCGCGGATGCGCAGGCGCGAGGTGCCGGCGCCTTCGATGTCGGCCCCCATCGACGCCAGCATGCATGCCAAGTCGACCACCTCGGGTTCCTGCGCCGCGTTCTCGATCACGGTCTCGCCGTCGGCCAGGCAGGCTGCCATCATCAGGTTCTCGGTGCCGGTGACCGTGACCATGTCGGTGCTGATGCGCGCGCCGCGCAGGCGGCCGCCCGGCACGCTGGCGACGATGTAGCCGTGCTCGACCTCGACCTGCGCGCCGAGCTGGCGCAAGCCGCGGATGTGCTGGTCCACCGGCCGCGCGCCGATGGCGCATCCACCGGGCAGGCTGACGCGGGCGTGGCCGAAGCGCGCCAGCAGCGGGCCGAGCACCAGCACCGACGCGCGCATGGTCTTGACGCGCTCGTACGGCGCCTCGCAGGCGACGATGCGGTCGGCCTGCAGTTGCAGGCTGGAGCCGTCGCGTTCGACCTGCGCGCCCATCGCGCGCAGCAACTCGCCCAGCGTGTGCACGTCCATCAGGCGCGGGGCGTGCTCGAGCCGGATCGCCTGCGCGCTCAGCAGGCTGGCAGCCATCAGAGGGAGCGCGGCGTTCTTCGCGCCGCTTGCGCCGACCTCGCCATGCAGGGCGTGGCCGCCTTCAATGCGCAGTTTGTCCATCGTGGCGCTGGGTGGGGGGACCGTGGAAGAGGTCGATGTGCAGACCGGTGTGCGCGCCGGCGGCACGTCGGGCCCCGCGCGTACGCCTGCCCTCGCGGGCCCGGCAAAGCTCGTCATTTTAACGGCTGCGGGCGCAGCTCGCCGCGGGCGGCGCCGCTCACCGCGGCAGCGGCTCGCCGGGCGCGATGGTGCGCATCGACAGCGCGTGGACCTGCTCGCGCATGCGCTCGCCGAGCACGTCGTAGACCAGGCGATGGCGTGCGAGCCGGCTCAATCCGGTGAAACGCGGGCTGACGATGGTGGCGTAGAAGTGCTGGCCGTCGCCCTGCACCTCCAGGTGGGTGCATTCCAGGCCGGCGGCGATCAGTTCGTGCAGGAGTTCGGGAGTGGGCAGGGACATCGCGATGGCAGCAGGTTCAGTTGCGCAGCTTGTAGCCGCGCTTCAGCCAGGTCCAGGCCGCGCCGCCGCACACCAGGTTCCCGAGCAAAGCCGCCGCCAGGCAGATCCACGGCGAGGTGTCGGAGATCCCGAAGAAGCCGAAGCGCATTCCGTCGACGAGGTAGAAGAACGGATTCAGGCGCGACACCGCCACCCAGAAAGGGGGTAGCGTGGTCACCGAGTAGAACACGCCCGACAGGAAGGTCGCCGGGACGATGATGAAATTCTGGAAAGCGGCCATCTGGTCGAACTTCTCCGCCCAGATGCCCGCGACGACCCCCAGCGAACCGAGCATCGCCGCTCCGAGCACCGCGAACAGCAGCGACCACAGCGGGTCGTGCCACTGCAACGGCACGAACCACCCCGTCACCAGCAACAGCACCGAGCCGACCATCAGCCCGCGCAGCACCGACGCACCGACGTAGCCGAGGTAGAGCTGCCAGGGCTCGAGCGGGGACAGCAGCACGAACACCAGGTTGCCGGTGATCTTCGACTGGATCAGCGATGACGAGCTGTTGGCGAATGCGTTCTGCAGCACGCTCATCATCGCCAGCCCCGGGATCAGGAAACTGGTGTAGGGGATGCTGCCGTAGACCCGGATGTGGCCGGCCATCGCATGGGCGAAGATCAGCAGGTACAGCAGGCTGGAGATCACTGGCGCGGCCACCGTCTGCAGCGCGACCTTCCAGAAACGCAGCACCTCCTTGCCGAACAGCGTGAGCAGGGCGTTCACGCCGGGCCTCCCGCCGCCGGCCCGTCCATCGGCTCGTGGCTCGACGAGCCCATGATCTGCAGGAAGGCATCCTCCAGGTCGGCGCGGCGCACCTCGAGTTCGTCGAGGTCGCAGCCGGCGGCGCGCAGCTGGCCGAGCAGCGCCTCGACCTCGGAGGCGTCACGCACGGTCCACGCCATGCGCGCGCCGACCTCGCGCGCGGTGCGTGCCAGCTGCGAGGGCAGCGGCTGGCCGGTGCAGCGCAGCAGCAACTGCGTCGACGCGAAGCGCGACAGCAGCGCATGCGTGCTGTCCAGCGCGACCAGGCGCCCCAGCTTGAGCATGCCGATGCGGCTGCACAGCGATTCGGCCTCTTCCAGATAGTGCGTGGTCAGCAGCACGGTGTGACCCTGGCGGTTCAGTTCGGTGATGAAATGCCACAGGCTCTGGCGCAGCTCGACGTCGACTCCGGCGGTCGGCTCGTCGAGCACGATCACCGGCGGCTTGTGCACCAGCGCCTGCGCCACCATGACGCGGCGCTTCATGCCGCCCGACAGCGCGCGCATGTTCTGCTGCGCCTGGCGCGCCAGCCCCAGGTGGTGCAGCAGTTCATCGATCCAGTCGTCGTTGCGCCGCAGCCCGAAATAGCCCGACTGCAGGCGCAGCGCCTCGCGTACCGTGAAAAAGGGGTCGAACACCAGTTCCTGCGGCACCACGCCGAGCAGGCGGCGCGTCAGGTACGGTTCACGCGTGACCTCGTGCCCCAGCACCTGCACGCTGCCCGCGCTGGGCCGGGTGAGCCCCGCCAGCATGCTGATCAGCGTGGTCTTGCCGGCGCCGTTGGCGCCCAGCAGCGCGAAGAACTCGCCCTGTTCGATATCCAGGCTGACGCCGTCGACGACGTTGCGATCGCCATAGCGCTTGACCACCCCGCGCAGCCTGACCGCGGGGGTGTCCCGGGAGTTCGGGTTCATGCCCCGCCTTCGCCGGGGGGTGCCGCGGCCGGCACGCCGGGCTCGCCGTCGAGCACGAAACCCACGCCGTAGGCCTGCGCGAGGTGGCGCAGGCGTTCGGGTACCCCTAGCAATTCGAGGCCGGCGTCGCCCGCATTGCGACGCAGTTCCATCAGCAGGGCCAGGCAGGCAGAATCGAACTGCCGCAGCTCGCCGCACTCGACGCGCCACGGTGCCTCGGCGGCGCCGAGCGCGCGCAGCGCATCGCGCGCGACCTCGGCGGCCTGCGCGACGGTGAGTTGCGGCGGCAGCACGTAGCCCGGCGCGGCGGTGCGGCTCATGGGTTCGCGGGGCGCGCCTGCGCCAGCTCCTTGTTGCGCTTTGCCAGGACCGCGATCAGTCCGTCGATTCCCTTGCTGTTGATCTCCTGCGCGAACACCCCGCGATAGTTGTCGACCAGCCAGATTCCCATCACGTTGACGTCGGAGATCTTCCAGTCGTCGCCGAGCTTGATCAGCCGATAGTCGAGCTGCACCAGCTCGCCGTTGTTGAGCACGCGTGTGCGAACGACCACGCTGGTGGCGTCCGACGCGGCGCGCAGCGGCAGATACTGCACGGTCTGGTCCTTGATCTCGCGGATCGCCCCCGAGTAGGTGTGGATCAGCAGTTGCTTGAACTGCTGCTCGAGCTGCTGGCGCTGTTGCGGCGTCGCGCGGCGCCACGCCGGCCCCACGGCCGACGCGGTCATGCGGCGGAAGTCCAGGAACGGCAGCACCTTGGTCTCGACCAGTTGCTCGACCTTGGACGCGTTGCCGGCTTTCAGCGCGGGATCGTTGCGCACCGCATCCATCACCGAGTCGGTCAGGTTCTTCACCACCTGCACCGGCGGCGCCACCGCTTCGGCGTGCGCGACGACGCCCACCGAACACCCCAGAAGGGTCATCAGGAATAGAGATCGAATCTTGTTGAACATCGTCAGCTCCGATTTTGGCGGCCGGCCCGCGTGGCCGGCCTCATTTCGAGGACACCGAAGGCAGCGCCGTCACGGCCTGGCTGCCGCGCTGGCCGCCGGCTCGGGCGGCTCCGCGGTTTCGGCGTCGGCACCAGCGCCCCCCGCACCGGAATCATCCGACGGCCCCATGGCCAGGATTCCGGTATGACGCGTCGCCTCGACCTGGGCGTGACGCCTTTGCAGATACGCGTCGCGCGTGAACACATAGGGATCGATCGCGATCTGGTCCAGCAGGTCCGTCGTGCTGAGCAGCGACGCGCGACGGCTGATGAAATGCAGCAGGATCAACTGATTGCGGGCCGTCACGTTGGTGGCCACATCCGTGACCGGGCTGTACACGAGGTCGACCACGTCCGCCGGCGCGTCGCGCAGCGTCGACGGGCCGAATATCGGCATCACGAAATACGGCCCGGACGGCACGCCCCAGCGCGCCAGCGTGAGCCCGAATCCGTTGGGATGCCGGTACAGCCCCATCGGCGTGGCCACGTCGATCAGCCCGAACATGCCGAACACCGTGTTGACGCCGACCCGCATCACGCCGTTGAAGCCCAGCGCGACGTGGCCCTGCAGGAAATCGTTGCCGACCGACCAGACGTCTTCGAGGTTGCCCAGGAAATTGCTCACGCCCTCGCGCACGTATTTCGGCGTGACATTGCGATAGCCGATGGCCACCGGCTTCACCACCACCTTGTCGAGGTTGCGGTTGAAGGCGAACATCGCACGGTTGTATGGCTGCAGCGGATCCCGCGGATCGCGCGTCGCGCAGCCTCCCAGCAGCAGCGTGCCGGCCAGCAGGACGGCCGCGGCGCGCCATGAGCCGCGGCCCGCGAAGGCTTCGAAACGAAAGGTCAAGGAATGCTCCTGCACATGCGTGCCGGCTGCCGCGCGCTCATTTTCCGCCCTCGGCAGCCTTGTTGTAGAGAAAACGCCCGATCAGATTCTCCAGGACGATGGCGGATTGCGTGTTTTGAATCACGTCGCCATTGCGAAGATTCTTTTCCGAGGCGCCGGCGCTGAGCCCGACGTACTGGTCCCCCAGCAGCCCCGAGGTGAGGATCTTCGCCGAGGTATCGGTGGGAAACTGATAGCGCTTGTCCAGCGCCAGCGTCACATCGGCCTGGAAGGTCTGGTTGTCGAAGCCGATCGACGCGACCCGCCCGACCACCACGCCGGCGCTTTTCACCGGAGCGTCGGCCTTCAGGCCGCCGATGTTGTCGAAACGGGCCACCACGTCGTAGGTGGGCCCGAAGTTGAGGCTCAGCAGGTTCCCGGCCTTCAACGCCAGGAACAGCAGCGCGGCGGCACCGATGAGCACGAACAGTCCGACCCAGACGTCGGTGGAACGCTTATCCATGATGTAGTCCTTGCGCTCCGGGTTCAGGTGCTGAACATCAGCGCGGTAAGCAGGAAATCCAGCCCCAGCACGGCCAGGGATGCGACGACCACGGTGCGCGTGGTCGCCCTGGAAACGCCTTCCGGGGTCGGCTGGGCGCGCCAACCCTGGTACAGCGCGACGAAGGTGACCGCGACGCCGAACACCAGGCTCTTGATGACGCCGTTGCCGACGTCCTTGAACACGTCGACACCCGATTGCATCTGGCCCCAGAACTGGCCCGAGTCGACCCCGATCAACAGCACCCCGACGACGTAGCCGCCGATGATGCCCACGGCGCTGAACACCGATGCCAGCAGCGGCATCGCCAGGATGCCCCCGGCGTAGCGCGGCGCCAGGACCCGCGCCAGCGGGTCGACGGCCATCATTTCCATCGCCGCCAGTTGCTCGCCGGCCTTCATCAGCCCGATCTCGGCGGTCAGCGAGGTGCCGGCGCGCCCGGCGAACAGCAGCGCGGTCACGACCGGCCCCAGTTCGCGCACCAGCGACAGCGCGACGACGACGCCCAGCGAGCTCGACGCGCCGTAGCGCGACAGCGTGTAGTAACCCTGCAAGCCGAGCACGAAGCCGACGAAAAGTCCGGACACCGCGATGATCAGCAGCGAATCATTGCCGAGGAAATACACCTGCTGCACGACCAGGCGCGGACGCCGCAGGGCGCCCGGCAGCAGCAGCAGCAGCCGCAGGAACAGCCGCAGCCCCCAGCCCAGGTCTTCCAGCACGCGGCGCGTTGCCGCGCCGACTGCGCGCAGGGCTCCCAGCACCGCGTTCATCGCCCGCTCCTCCGTGACGCGTCGGCGCCGAGGAAATCCTCGCGCAGGTCCGGCGCGGGGTAATGGAATCGCACCGGCCCGTCGGGCTCGCCGCGTACGAACTGGTGCACCAGCGGGTCGCTGCTTTCACGCAGCTGTTGCGGCGTTCCGTGCGCCAGCAGGCGTCCGTTGCCGAGGATGAACACGCGATCGGCGATGGTGAAGGTCTCCTCGACGTCGTGCGACACGATGATGCTGGTCAGCCCCAGCGCGTCGTTGAGGGTCCGGATCAGTCGCGCCGAGATTCCCAGCGAGATCGGGTCGAGTCCTGCGAAGGGCTCGTCGTACATGACCAGCGCCGGATCCAGCGCCACCGCGCGCGCCATGGCCACGCGCCTGGCCATGCCGCCTGAAAGTTGCGCGGGGTACAGGTCGCGCGCGCCGCGCAGCCCGACCGCGTGCAGTTTCATCAGCACGAGGTCGCGAATCATCGAGTCCGGCAGCCGGGTGTGCTCGCGCAGCGCGAAGGCCACGTTCTCGAACACCGTCTGGTCGGTGAACAGCGCGCCCATCTGGAACAGCATGCCCATGCGTCGGCGCGCGGCGTACAGGCGCGCATGCGACATGTGCGCGACGCTTTCGCCGTCGAAGCGCACTTCGCCGGAGTCGGGACGCAGCTGGCCGCCGATCAGTCGCAGCATCGTGGTCTTGCCGCCGCCGGATGCGCCCATCACGGCGACCACCTCGCCCGGCATGACGCGCAGGCTGATCGCGCCCAGCACGGGACGCGCGTCGTAGGAGAAATCGACGCGTTCGAACTCGACCAGGGGTTTCGCGGAGGATTCGGACATGCGGGACAGGTGGCCCGGCAGTGAGGCCGGAGGCTTGGCTGCTCGCGCCGGCAATCCAGGGCGCGAGCAGCGACAAAGACCATCCATTCTAGGGGCGACGCAGGAACGACGCGTTGGCCTTCGCCGGCGCCTGATGGCAGGTCGCCGCAGGCCGGGAGGCGGCAGGGCCGGCCGTCTCCAGGCCACGGGAGGCCACGGGACGCGACACCCGCTCAGGCCCAGTGCTGCTCGCGTGCCTGGGGGGCAGCGGCGCCGGCCGCATGCTGGGCCACGCCGTTGATCGCATGGCCGGCGAACTGCCGCAGCGCCTCCGGCGCGACGAGCTCGACGCCGCCGTAGCGCAGGCGCAGCATTCCCAGCGATCCCAGGCGCTGCAGCGCCTGGTTCACGCGCTGACGCGACAGGCGGCAGATCTCCGCCAGTTCTTCCTGGGTGACGCGCAAGGTCTGCCCCACCGCCGGGTGCAGCACCGGGTCGAACAGACCCAGCAGGGCCTGCGCGACGCGCTCGTCCGCGCCGCCGGGGCGGCCTGCCTGCGCGTACTGCAGGCACATGCGCATGCGCTGTTCCAGCCGTGCCAGCAGCATATGGTTGAAGGCGAGGCTGCGCTCGCGCAAGCGGAAGTAGGTGGTCGCCGGCAACAGGCCGACATGGCTCTTGCGCAGCGCGACGACATCGTCGGCCCAGGGCTCGAAACGCGCCAGCGTGTCCTCGCCGAGCCAGCCGCCGGGAGCCACCGCGACCGGCGGAGCGGATCGCTCGGCGGCGCGACGCACCAGCAGCAGGCCGCTGAACACGCCGACCCAGTGGCGTGTGGGTTCGCCGGCGCGGCAGATCACGCTGCCGGGCTCGAAGCTCTGGATCTGCAGCTCGCGCTGCACTTGTTGGAGGTCGGTGTCGTCCAGCCCCGACATCCAAGGGCAACACCTAGGCAAATTGAGAACGTCTTTGGCTTTCATGGGGCTTCTTGTGCAATTCTTCGAGGAATATGCGACAAGAAGGTGCATGAACAGTGTTACGAGAGGTAAGTATTTACATCAAAACTTTCCAACCGACCAGTGAATTCGGCAATCCTGACGATTGTTGCGTATTGCAATCATTCCCTGGCATCCAGTTGCGCGCGCATGGTTTTCGGGACACACATCACGATTCCGGGATTTGTTCGCCGATCCTGCCATTCGTCGCATCCACCCCACAAAACGAACGCGGCGCCGTCCCGTTCGGGAGGGCGCCGCGTTGTCGCGCGCGTCGGAGCGCAACCGGTCGGAGGGTCCTTCCTCGGCCCGGAGCGACCCGTGGACGTGCTCAGACGATCAGGAAGTCTTCCTTGCGCTTGCCGGTGTTGACCTCGGCCTGCAGCCACTTGGGCATCTTGCCACGCCCGGTCCAGGTCTCGCCGGTGCGCGGATGGCGGTATTTGGCCGCCACCGTCATGCCCTTGCTGCGCGAGCCGCGGCCTCCGGAACCCAGGTCGCTGGCGCTGATGCCGTACTCCTGCATTTTTGCGCGAATATCCGCGACGACGCTGGCTATCTCCGCCTTGCGCTGGGATTCGGCCTGCTGCTTCAGCACTTCGATTTGCGACAACAATTCCTTATACGAGGACATCGACACCTCCAGTGGTGGTTGGGCGATCAGGATCGGGCACCGCCAGTCCGCAGCTACGCGACGGTTGAATATGCGGATGATAACGCAAGGAATGCCCAAACAAAAAGGCCACCCCTTCGGGCGGCCTTTTCAACGCGGATTCCGGAACGACCAGGCTTCTGCGTCCCCTTATTCAACAGCCTTCGCGATGTCCTCGATCACCTTTTTGGCATCCCCGAACACCATCATGGTTTTGTCGAGATAGAACAGTTCATTATCCAGCCCGGCATAGCCGGTGGCCATCGATCGTTTGTTCACGATGACGGTCTTGGCCTTGTAGGCGTCCAGGATGGGCATGCCCGCGATCGGGGATTTCGGGTCATTTCGCGCGGCCGGATTGACCACGTCATTGGCCCCCAGCACGACCGCCACGTCGGCCTGCGCGAATTCAGGGTTGATGTCCTCCATCTCGAATACCTGGTCGTAGGGGACCTCGGCCTCGGCCAGCAGCACGTTCATATGGCCCGGCATGCGCCCTGCCACAGGGTGGATCGCATACTTCACGCTGACCCCGTGCTCGGTGAGCTTGGTCGCCAGTTCCTTCAGCGCATGCTGCGCGCGCGCCACGGCCAGCCCGTAGCCCGGCACGATGATCACGCTCTCGGCATTCGCCAGGATGAACGCGGCGTCATCGGCACTTCCCGAGCGAACGCTGCGCTGCTGCGCGCCGGCATCCGAAGCGCCACCCGACTCGCCGCCGAAACCGCCGAGGATCACGTTGAAGAACGAGCGGTTCATCGCCTTGCACATGATGTACGAGAGGATCGCACCGGAGGAACCGACCAGCGATCCGGCGATGATCAGCATGCTGTTTTCCAGCGAGAAGCCGATTCCCGCCGCCGCCCAGCCCGAGTAACTGTTGAGCATCGACACCACCACCGGCATGTCGGCGCCGCCGATCGGGATGATGATCAGCACCCCCAGCACGAAGGCCAGCGCCAGCATCAGCAGGAAGGGGGTCCAATGCGCGCTGTACCAGAAGCCGATGCCCAGCCCGATGGTGGCCAGCGCCAGCACCAGATTGAGCTTGTGCTGCCCCGGAAAACGCACCGGCGCGCCCTGGAACAGACGGAACTTGTAGCGCCCCGACAGCTTGCCGAACGCAATCACCGAGCCGCTGAACGTGATGGCGCCGACGATGGTGCCGACGAACAGTTCGACGCGGTTGCCATGCGGCAGCACCATGCCCGGCGCCGCGACGATTCCGAAGGCATGCGGCTCGGCCACTTCGGCAATCGCGATGCACACCGCCGACAGGCCGATCATGCTGTGCATGAAGGCCACCAGTTCCGGCATCTTGGTCATCTGCACGCGCTGCGCCATGACGGCACCGATCGATCCGCCGACCACCAGCGCGAGCAATACATACAACATGCCGGAGACTCCGGCTGCGCCTCCGATCTTCACGATCAGCGCCACCGTCGTCAGCACCGCGAGGGTCATGCCGAGCATGCCGAACAGATTGCCGCGGCGACTGCTGGAGGGATGGGAAAGCCCCTTCAAGGCCTGGATGAAAAACACCGAGGCGACGAGGTACAACAGGGTGACCAGATTCATGCTGAGGGTCATGACAAATCCTTGGCTGTGTCGTACGCGACGCTCAGGCGCCGGCGGACGGCGTCGCCCGCTCCTTTTTCTTGAACATCGCCAGCATGCGCCGGGTGACCAGGAATCCCCCGAACACGTTGACGGCGGCCATCGCCACCGCCAGCATGCCCATGACGCGCCCGACGGGGGTAACCGTCAGTGCCGCAGCCAGCATGGCGCCGACGATGATGATCGCGGAAATCGCATTCGTCACCGACATCAGCGGCGTATGCAAGGCCGGCGTCACGTTCCAGACCACGTGATAACCGACGTAAATGGACAGGACAAAAATGATCAGATTGATGACCAGGGGTGAAATCTCATGCATCTCGCTTCTCCTCGCGCCTCGTGGGCCGGTCAGGCGTTGCTGCGCCGCAGCTCCCCGCCATGGGTCACCAGGCAGGCGTTGACGATGTCGTCCTCCAGGTTCAGCACGAAGCCTTTTTCCCGGTCGAGCACCAGCTTGAGAAAATCCAGCACGTTGCGCGCGTACAGGCTGGACGCATCGGCGGCCATCATCGCCGGCAGATTGGTATGACCGACCAGGGTCACGCCGTGCTTTTGCACCACGCGGTCGGCCTCGGTCAGCGGGCAGTTGCCTCCCTGCGCCGCCGCCATGTCGACCAGTACGGAACCTGCGCGCATCGAGCGCACCATGTCCTCGCCGACCAGGGTCGGCGCGCGTCGTCCCGGGATCAGCGCGGTCGTGATCACGATGTCGGCCTGGCGCACGCGCGTGGCCACCAGCTCGGCCTGGCGCTTGAGCCACGATGCCGGCATCGGGCGCGCATATCCGCCGACGCCCTTGGCGATCTCGCGCTCCTCGTCGGTCTCGAACGGCACGTCGATGAATTTCGCGCCCAGCGACTCGACCTGTTCGCGCGCCGCCGGACGCACGTCCGAGGCCTCCACGACGGCGCCCAGCCGCTTGGCGGTCGCGATCGCCTGCAGCCCGGCGACGCCGGCGCCCAGCACGACCACCCGCGCGGCCTTCACGGTTCCGGCCGCGGTCATCAGCATCGGCATGAAGCGCGGGTACAGGTCGGCGGCCAGGATCACCGCCTTGTAGCCGGCGATGTTGGCCTGGCTGGACAGCACGTCCAGGCTCTGCGCACGCGTCGTGCGCGGCGCGGCCTCCAGCGCGAAGGCGCTCAGCCCGGCGCCTGCCATGGCGCGCAGGCCCTCGTCATCGAATGGCTCGAGCATGCCCACCAGCGCGGCTCCCTGGCGCATCTGCGCCAGTTCCGCCGCCTGCGGCCGGCGCACCTTGAGCACCATCTCGGCACCCAGCGCCTGCGCCGCGTCGACCAGCTTCGCGCCGGCCGCCTCGTAATCCGTGTCGAGCACCCCCGCGCGCTCGCCGGCCCCGCTCTGCACCAGCACCTCATGCTGCTGCGCGACCAGCTTCTTCACGGTTTCCGCGGTGGCGGCGACTCGCGCTTCGCCCCCCACGCTCTCGGCCGCAATGCCTATGCGCATGTGCTTCCCCTCTGCGATCAAAACCTGCAATTATCGGCCAATCCGCATGTGAACGCTTCGTCAAGGGCGTAAACGCGAATTTCGGGACCGCTGCCGTTGCCGCAGTGCACAATAGGGAAATGCCACGATTCGACCTGCCCCACGTCACGGTCGCCGCGATCATCGAGCGCGACGGACGCTACCTGCTGGTGGAGGAACATACGCCACGGGGCCTGCGCCTGAACAATCCCGCCGGACACCTCGAACCGGGAGAGGACCTGCTGCAGGCCGTGGCGCGCGAGGCGCTCGAGGAAACCGCGCACGTGTTCCGCCCCACCTCGCTGCTCGGGGTCTACCAGAGCCATGGCGAGCGCGACGACGGCACGGTGCATTACGTGCGCTTCGCCTTCGCCGGCGAACTTGGCGCCCACGACCCGCGGCGCGAACTGGACCGGGGCATCGTGCGCACGCTCTGGATGAGCCTGGACGAACTGCGCGCGAGTCGGTCGCGGCACCGCAGCCCGGCGGTGCTGCAATGTGCGCTCGACCACGCGAGCGGCCGGCGCTGGCCGCTGCAGCTGTTGCACGCGGATGCCGATCCGCCGCTTGCGGCGCTGCAGCATGGAGCCCCGCCCGACCACTAGAATCCGCGCCATGGCATCGCATCGTCCCCGCGTGGTCGTCGGCATGTCCGGGGGCGTCGACTCCTCGGTCTCGGCATGGCTGCTCAAGCAGCAGGGCTACGACGTGCTCGGCCTGTTCATGAAGAACTGGGAGGACGACGACGACGATGAATACTGCTCGTCGCGCCAGGACTGGCTCGACGCGGTCAGCGTGGCCGACCTGATCGGCATCGACATCGAGGCGGTGAACTTCTCGGCCGAATACAAGGACCGCGTGTTCGCCGAGTTCCTGCGCGAATACGCAGCCGGCCGCACGCCCAACCCGGACGTGCTGTGCAACGCCGAGATCAAGTTCAAGGCCTTCCTGGACCATGCGGTCGCGCTCGGAGCCGAGCACATCGCGACGGGGCACTACGCGCGCGTGCGCCGCGCCGACGAAGGCGTGCAGCTGCTGCGAGGGGTCGATGAATCGAAGGACCAGAGCTACTTCCTGCACCGGCTGAACCAGGATCAGCTGCGCCGGACCCTGTTTCCGGTGGGGGAGCTGCCCAAGTCCGAGGTGCGGCGCATCGCCGACTCGATCGGCCTGCCGAACGCGCGCAAGAAGGACTCGACCGGGATCTGCTTCATCGGTGAACGTCCGTTCCGCGAATTCCTCGCCCGCTACCTGCCGACGCGCCCGGGTCCGATGCGCGGCGCGCACGGCGAGCTGCTCGGCGAGCACATGGGCCTGGCCTTCTACACCCTGGGCCAGCGCAAGGGGATCGGACTCGGCGGGCGCCGCGAAAGCGACGGCCAGCCGTGGTTCGTCGCGCGCAAGGACGTCGCCTCCAACACCCTGTACGTGGTGCAGGGGCACGATCATCCCTGGCTGCAGAGTTCGCGCCTGAGCGCCACCGACGTGTCGTGGGTGAGCGGCAACGCGCCCCCGGCAGGCGCGCGCCTGGGCGCGAAGACCCGCTACCGCCAGCGCGACAGCGCATGCCTCGTGCTGCAGGCCGATTCCAGGCACCTGCAGCTGGAATTCCCGCACCCGCAGTGGGCCGTCACACCAGGTCAGTCAGCCGTGCTGTACGACGGCGATGCCTGCCTGGGCGGCGGCATCATCGAGCTCGCCGCGCAGGACTGAACCTCCGGCCGGGGTACGCCCGGCCGGAGGTTCACACCCCACATCAAGCCATTCGGGCGAGCAGGGTTTCCATTTCTTCCATCATCGAGTCCAGGCGAGTCTTCTCGGCGTTGCTGCCTTCCAGGCGCGCGTCGAGTTCCTGTTCGATGAAGCACACGGTCATGCGCACGAAGGTGCTGTCCAGCGCCTTGCGCACCGCGGACAGCTGCTGCGCCACCTTCAGGCAGGGCTCGCCCTCGTCGATCATGCGCTGCACGCCACGCAACTGGCCCTCCGCGCGCTTGAGCCGGTTCAGGATGTCGGTGCGCGACGCGGCATTGGTCAATACGGACATCGGGGAGTCTCCGCGATTGGAATTTCGAGGTTCGACAGCAGGTTCGTTGCCTGTGCCGACTCGATGATACCCACAGCTCCCGCCCGCCGTCAGCTTCGCCGCAGCACCGCCGGGACAGGACTCAGCGCCCGCAGGCCGCCCCATCGGGCACCCCCAGCCGGCGCAGGATCAGCCCCAGCGGGCAGAAATTGGTGAAGCCGAACTGCAGCAGGTTGGCGCCGACGAAGGCGGTGACCCACAGGAACCAGCTCGACACGTACAAGGGACTCGCGGGCGCACCCAGCAGCAGGGAGATCAGGATGAAGCTGCCGGCGAAGATGCGGATGTAGCGTTCGGTGGTCATGTTGTGCTCCGGGGGTCTCGGGAAAACGCCTGAGGACTCAGGAATGGCGCGCGGCGCGTGGGAGTACGAAACGGATCTGCCAGATGTAGTAGATGAGCGGGATCACGATCAGGGTCAGCAGCGTGGACAGCAGCGTGCCGAAGATCAGCGACACCGCCAGCCCGCCGAACACCGGATCCGTGATCATGATGGCCGAGCCGAAAATGATGGCCAGAGCCGTCAGCAGGATCGGACGCAAACGCACCGCCCCCGCCTGCGCCACCGATTCCTCCAGGCTGTAGCCGCGCGCGCGGTAGTCCAGGATGAAGTCGATCAGCAGCAGCGAGTTGCGCACGACAATCCCGGCCAGCGCGATGACCCCGATCATCGACGTCGCCGTGAAGGCCTGGTGCGTCAGCCAGTGTCCGGGGAATACCCCTATAAGGGTAAGCGGGATGGCCCCCATCACGATCACCGGCAGCATGAAGGACTTGTAGTAGGCGACCAGCAGCAGATAGATGAATACCAGCGCGACGATGAAGGCCGAGCCGAGGTCACGGAACACATCCAGGGTCAGTCGCATCTCGCCGCCCCACAGCAGCTGGTAGCCCTTCAGGTCGGACGGCGGCGTGTCGGTGAAGCCGAGATTGCCGGTGCGCAGCACGGTGCCGTCGGCCAGCCGGTGCCCGTCGAGCCGG
>JAJYTY010000284.1 GCA_021792835.1 Pseudomonadota bacterium | reverse complement strand
GGTGATCATCAACGTGCCGGCGCCGGAGGACCTGCCCTACCCCGAGGCCAAGGAATTCCTGTCGCAGTTCAAGGCCGCCTACGGCCACCAGCCGCCCAGCATCTTCACGCTGACCAACGCCGACGGTCTGCGCGCGGTGCTCTACACCGCCGAGAAGATCAAGAGTGTCGAGGCGTCCAGGCTGATCCCCGCGCTGCATGAACTGCGCGACTTCAAGGGCCTGACCGGCACCTTCTCGTGGAACGCGGTCGGCGAGCGCACCGGAAGCCCGTACGTGGCCTTCGAGATCACCTCGTCGGGCAACTACAAGATCACCTACCCGGCGGCTGCCGCCAAGTAAGGCCCCCGGGCGCGGCACCGCGGCGGCATCGCACCGCCGCGCCGCGCCCGACGCAGGAGACTCTCCCATGCTGAGCACCGTGCTGCAGCAGTTCATCAACGGACTGACCGTCGGCGGCATCTACGCGCTCATCGCCCTGGGCTACACGATGGTCTACGGGGTGCTGCGCCTGATCAACTTCGCCCATGGCGACCTGTGCATCTTCGGCGCCTACATCGGGCTCGTCGCGCTGAGCGCCGGCTCCGGCAGCGGGCAGTCCCACCTGCTGCTGCTGGGCGGAGCTTTCATCCTCGCCGCGATCGCCGTGGGCGTCGCCGGCATGGTGCTCGAATTCACCGCCTACCGACCGCTGCGCCGCGCGGACCGCCTCAGCGCGGTCGTGTCGGCGCTCGGCGCCTCGCTGTTCATCGAGAACGGCATCATGCTGATCTGGGGCCCGCAACTGCGCGTGTTCCCCAGCCATCTGCTTCCCTCGCATGCATGGGACTGGGGCGGCGCGCGCATCGACCTCGTGCAGGTGCTGATCATCGCCGGCAGCGCCGTGCTGATGGCGCTGCTGTACTGGTTCGTGCACCACACCCGCTACGGCACCGCCATGCGCGCTTCGGCCAGCGACCAGGACGCCGCACGCCTGATGGGGATCAACGTCAACCGCGTGATCGCCAGCGTGTTCGTGCTGGGCCCGGCGATCGGCGCGGTGGGCGGCCTGTTCATCGGGCTGTACTACCGCCAGGTCTACTTCACGATGGGCTGGACCTACGGGCTCAACGCCTTCATCGCCGCCATTCTCGGAGGCATCGGCAACATTCCGGGAGCGATGCTCGGCGGCGTGCTGCTGGGCCTGTTCAACGCCTTCGCCGCCGGCTTCGTGTCGAGTTCCTGGCAGGAGGCCATCACCTTCGCGCTGCTGATCGGCATCCTGCTGCTGCGCCCCACCGGGCTGCTCGGCGAGCGCGTCGCGGAGAAAGTCTGATGAAGCGCTCGATGGATCTGTTGACCCGCCCCTGGGTCGGAGCCGTGCTGTGGCTGCTCGGACTGGCGATCCCGCTGGTGCTCGACCAGACCTGGGTGTTCATCGCGTCGCTGTTCGCGGTGTACGCGATTGTCGCCCTCAGCCAGGACATCGTGCTCGGCCGCGCCGGCATGTTCGACATGGGTCACGCCGTGTACTTCGGGGTCGGCGCCTACGTCACGGCGATTCTCAACACCGCCTTCGGCTGGCCCATCCTGCTCACCTGGCCGCTGGCCGTGGTGGCGGCGGCGCTGGTCGGCGGGCTGATCGCGGCGCCGATCGCGCGACTGCGCGGCGACTACCTGCTGGTGGCGACGATCGGCTTCAACGCCATCTTCATCCTCGCGCTTGACAACAACATCGGGCACGTCACCGGCGGCGCCGACGGCGTGTTCGGCATCGGCGTGCCCGCGCTGTTCGGCTGGCAGGCCGGCAGCCAGAATGCGCAGTTCTGGCTCGACTGGGCGGCCTTCGCGGTGGTGCTGCTGCTGATCCGCAACCTCGACCGCTCGCACCTCGGGCGCACCTTCTACTACATCAAGCACGACCAGCTCGCCGCCACCACGATGGGGGTCGACACACGCAAGTACCGCGTGCTGGCCTTCGCGCTGGGCGCCGCGCTGGCCGGCTTCGGCGGCACCCTGTTCGCCACGCTGATGGCCGCGGTCAGCCCCGGGGCCTTCGTGTTCACCGAGTCGGTCACGCTGTTCGCGATCGTGCTGGTGGGCGGCCAGGGATCGATTCCCGGCGTGCTGCTGGGAACCGTGCTGATGTTCGTCGTGCCGCAGGCCTTCCGCAGCTTCGCCGAGTACCGCTACTTCGTGTTCGGCATCGCCATGATCGTGATCATGGTGCTGCGCCCGCAGGGAATCTGGCCGCGCATGGCGCGCCGGGAGGCCTCGCAATGACCGCGCAGGACAGCCGCGAACTGCTGCGCCTGGACGGCGTGGGCGTGCGCTTCGGCGGACTCAAGGCGGTCGACGCACTGAGCTTCACCGTCGGGACCTCGCAGGTGGTGGGGCTGATCGGACCCAACGGCGCCGGCAAGACCACCGCGTTCAACCTGATCACCGGGGTGTACCGGCCAACCGAGGGACGCGTGCACTTCGACGGCCAGGACATCACCGGCTGGGCGCCGCACCGCGTCGCGCGCGCCGGAATCTTCCGCACCTTCCAGACCATCCGCCTGTTCCAGGGACAGAGCGTGCTCAACAACGTGCTGGCTGGCATGCACCTGCGCACGCGCCAGCAGTGGTGGCAGGGGCTGCTGGCCACGCCGGCGCAGCGCCGCGAGGAAGTCGTGCTGCGCGACGAGGCGATGAAACTGCTGCAGCGCCTGCGCCTGGACAAGCTGGCGCACGAGGACGTCGCATCGCTGCCCTACGGCGTGCAGCGTCGGGTGGAGCTCGCGCGCGCCCTGATCGCCGGGCCGCGACTGCTGATCCTCGACGAGCCGGCCGCCGGACTCAACGACCAGGAATCGACCGAGCTCAACCGCACCATCCTGCAGGTGCGCGACCAGGGCATCAGCGTGCTGCTGGTCGAGCACGACATGAACGTGGTGATGAACGTGACCGACCACATCGTGTGCATCAACTTCGGACGCAAGATCGCCGAGGGCACGCCCGAGCACATCCGCAACCATCCCGACGTCATCGAGGCCTACCTGGGCAAGGACGACGACGAGGACGACGCGCCCGCGCCGCGCTCCGGGGAGGCCGCATGAAACTGCTCGAGATCCGCGACCTGGACGTGCGCTACGGCCACATCCAGGCCCTCAAGGGCGTCAGCCTGGACGTCGCCGAAGGCGAGAACGTCGCGCTGCTGGGAGCCAACGGCGCCGGCAAGACCACGCTGATGCGCACCATCAGCGGGCTGCTGCGTCCGCATTCCGGACAGGTGCTGCTGCGCGGCTCGCCGATCCAGCGCACCGGGGCCGACGCCATCGTGCGCCTGGGGGTCTCGCAGGTCCCGGAGGGTCGCCGCGTGTTCCC
>JAJYTY010000050.1 GCA_021792835.1 Pseudomonadota bacterium | reverse complement strand
TCAGGCCTGGTGCAACCGGGCCTTTTTTCACGCCGCCGCCCGCGCCCGCGGGGCCGGCAGCGGCCTGAAGGCTTTGCAATGACCACGACCACGCAATTGCAGGAACTGGTGGGCCAGGCGCGCGAACAGTTCGAGGCCAGCCCGACGGCCGCCGAACTGGAGAACGCGAAAGCGCGATTCCTCGGCAAGTCCGGCGCGATCACCGCGCTGATGAAGGGCCTGGCCAGCCTGGCCCCCGAACTCAAGCGCGAGCAGGGCGCCGAGATCAACCTGGCCAAGCAGGCCATCGAGCAGGCGCTGCAGGCGCGACGCGACGCGCTGGCCGAGGCCGAACTGCAGGCCCGCCTGGCCGAGCAGGCCATCGACGTCACGCTCGACGGACGCGGCCAGCGCCGTGGCGGCCTGCACCCGGTCGTGCGCTCGTGGATGCGCATCGAATCGATTTTCCGCTCCATCGGTTTCGAGGTCGCCGAGGGCCCCGAGATCGAGGACGACTGGACCAACTTCACCGCGCTGAACTCGCCGCAGGACCACCCGGCGCGTTCGATGCAGGACACCTTCTACGTCGACCTCGACGATCCGCGCGGCCAGCCGCTGCTGCTGCGCACCCACACCTCGCCGATGCAGGTGCGGCACGCACGCGCGCATGTGCAGGCGCACGCCGGACAGGACTCGATGCCCGACGTGCGGGTGATCGCGCCCGGGCGCACCTACCGCGTCGACAGCGACGCCACGCATTCGCCGATGTTCCACCAGTTCGAGGGGCTGTGGATCGGCGAACAGGTGTCGATGGCCGACCTGAAGGGCGTGTACACGGCCTTCCTGCACGCCTTCTTCGAGCGCGACGACATCGAGCTGCGCTTTCGGCCGTCGTACTTCCCGTTCACCGAGCCCTCGGCCGAGATCGACATGATGTTCGACAGCGGGCCGCTGCGCGGGCGCTGGCTGGAGATCTCCGGCGCCGGCCAGGTGCATCCGACGGTGGTGCGCAACTTCGGGCTGGATCCCGAGCGTCACATCGGCTTCGCCTTCGGCTCCGGCATCGAGCGCCTGACCATGCTGCGCTACGGAATCGGCGACCTGCGCCAGTTCTATGCCGGGGATCTGCGCTTCCTCGAACAGTTCAACGCCGCCTGAGGGCCCCGCCGCGAACCCCCGAACACACACGTCTTCCGCACTCCGCTGATCCATGCAAGTCCCTGAATCCTGGCTGCGCAGTTTCTGCAATCCGAAGCTCGGCATCGCCGAGATCGCCGAGCGCCTCACCATGGCCGGACTCGAGGTGGAGGAACTGCAGCCCGCGGCGCCCCCGTTCAGCGGGGTGGTCGTGGCGCGCGTGCTCGAAGCCGTGCAGCACCCCGACGCCGATCGCCTGCGCGTGTGCACCGTCGACGCCGGCGGCGCGCAGCCGCTGCAGATCGTCTGCGGCGCGCCCAACGCCGCCGCCGGAATGCTCGTGCCCTGCGCGCAGGTCGGCGCGGTGCTTCCTGCGCCGCAGGCCGGCGGCGACCCGTTTCGCATCGGCGCCGCGCGCATGCGCGGGGTCGACTCGCAGGGCATGCTGTGCTCGGCGCGCGAACTCGGCCTGTCCGCCGACCATTCGGGCCTGCTGGCGCTGGACCCGAGCCTGCCCGTGGGCCAGGACCTGCGCGAGGCCCTGCAACTCGACGAGCAGGTGCTGGGCATCAAGCTGACCCCCAACCTCGGGCACTGCATGAGCGTGTACGGCGTGGCGCGCGAACTCTCGGCCATCACCGGCGCCGCGCTGTACTCGCCGCGCTCCGAGCCCGCGCCCGCCGAGCTCGCCGAGACCCTGCCGGTGAGCGTGCTGGCGCCCGATCTGTGCGGCCGCTTCTCCGGACGCGTGATCCGCGGCGTCGACGCGCGCGCGCCGACCCCGGCATGGCTGCGCCAGCGCCTGGAGCGCGCCGGCCAGCGCAGCATCTCGGCGCTGGTGGACATCTCCAACTACGTGATGCTCGAGCTCGGACGCCCGACCCACGTTTTCGATCTCGACCGCATCGACGGCGGCCTCGAGGTCCGCTGGGGCCGCGCCGGCGAGAGCCTGCAACTGCTCAACGGCCAGACCATCGAGGTCGACGACACGGTGGGCGTGATCGCGGCCGGCAAGGGCATCGAGTCGCTGGCCGGGATCATGGGCGGCGAGGCCACCGCGGTCAGCCTGGACACGCGCAACGTCTATGTCGAGGCCGCGTTCTGGTGGCCGCAGGCGATCCGCGGGCGCGCCCGCCGCTACAACTTCAGTACCGACGCCGGCGCGCGCTTCGAGCGCGGCGTGGACCCGGCGACGACGGTCGAGCATCTGGAGTACATCACCGGCCTGATCCTGCAGATCTGCGGCGGACGCGCCGGTCCGATCGACGATCTCCGCATCGCCGAACCCGAGCGCAAGCCGGTGCGCATGCGCGTGGCGCGCTGCGAGCGCATCGTCGGCACCCCCATCGGCGCCGACGCCATGCAGCAGATCTTCCAGCGCCTGGGGCTTGCGGCACGGCGCGAAGGGCAGGGCACGCCCGACGAGGCCTTCGTGGTCACGCCGCCCAGCTACCGCTTCGACCTGGAGATCGAGGAAGACCTGGTCGAGGAGGTCGCGCGCATCCACGGCTACGCGGCGATCCCGGCGCGCCCGCCGCAGGTGGCCGCGCGCATGCTGCCCGAGCCCGAGGGCCTGCGCAGCCAGCACGCGCTGCGCCTGGCCCTGGTCGAACGCGGCTACCAGGAGACCATCCAGTTCAGCTTCGCGGAAGCCGACTGGGAGACTGATCTCGCAGGCAACGCGCAGCCCATCGTGCTGCGCAACCCGATCAGCGCGCAGGCCGGGGTGATGCGCTCGAGCCTGCTCGGCGGGCTGCTGCAGACCCTGCGCGCCAACCTCAGCCACCGCGCGCGCCGCGTGCGGATCTTCGAGCTGGGGAGGGTGTTCCTGCGCGCGCCGGATCGCGAGGACCTGCAGCCGCGCGGGGTCGAGCAGCCGATGCGCATCGGCGGGCTGGCCTGGGGCCCGGTGTGGCCTACGGGCTGGGCCGCGCCGGAGCGCCAGGTGGACTTCTATGACGTGAAGGCCGACTTGCAGCAGCTGTGCGCCGGCTGCGGGCAGCTGCGCTTCGAGCCGGTCGCGCATCCCGCGCTGCACCCGGGGCGCGCGGCCGCCGTGGTACTGGACGGCCACGAGGTCGGCGTGCTCGGCGAACTGCACCCGCGCTGGGTGCACAAGTACGGGCTGCCGCAGGCGCCGGTGCTGTTCGAGCTCGACGCGCGGGCGCTGCAGCGCCAGGCGCTGCCGCAGCCGCACCCGCTGCCGCGCACCCCGCAGGTGCAGCGCGACCTGGCCTTCGTGCTCGACGCCGCGCTGCCGGCCGCGCGTGTGCTGGACCTCGTGCGCGCGCTGCCGGCGCGCGATGCGCGCTGCGCCATACTGGTCGACGTGGTGATCTTCGACGTGTTCAAGCTGCCCGATTCGAACGCGCGCAGCCTGGCGCTGCGCCTGAGCCTGCAGGCCGACGAGACCCTCACCGACGCGCAGGCGGACGCCGCCTGCGCCGCCGTGGTCGAGGCCATGCAGAAAGACTTCGACGCCCGGCTGCGTTCCTGAGAGCCGTTCCCGACCCCCCGGTTGCCCTTTGCGGAGCTGAGCCCCATCATGGAAAAACTGGTCACCAGCCTGCAGACTCCGAGTCTCACGAAGGCGGAGCTGTCGGAACTCCTGTACGAGCGAATCGGCCTGAACAAGCGCGAATCCAAGGACATGGTGGATGCGTTTTTCGACCTGCTGCGCGACGCGCTGGCGAGCGGGCAGGACGTGAAGCTGTCGAACTTCGGCAACTTCCAGTTGCGCGACAAGGCGCAGCGCCCGGGGCGCAACCCGCGCACCGGCGAGGTCATCCCGATCCGCGCGCGCCGCGTCGTGACCTTCCATCCCAGCCAGAAATTCAAGGAGCAACTGCAGGGAGGCGCCGAAGCCTCGGCGCCGCTGGTCGTGTCGGGAACGCTGCCGGGCTGATGCGCCGCCATGACCGCCTCCTCGGATCTGCCGCCGATTCCCGCCAAGCGCTACTTCACCATCGGTGAGGTCAGCGAGCTGTGCGGCGTCAAGGCGCATGTGCTGCGCTACTGGGAACAGGAGTTCAGCCAGTTGCGCCCGATGAAGCGCCGCGGCAACCGGCGCTACTACCAGCACCACGAGGTGCTGCTGATCCGGCGCATCCGCGAACTGCTGTACGACCAGGGCTTCACCATCCACGGCGCGCGCGCCAAGCTGTCGCAAGGCGCGGCCCTCGACATGGCGCCGCGACGCATCGAACCCGAGGCCCCGGCGGCGCCGCTTCCGCCCGGCGATCCGCAGCACTGGCCCGAGCCCACGCGCGAGGAACTCGTGAACGAATTGATGTTGCTGCGCGAGCTCTTGCTGGGCGACTGATCTGCTACACTTTTCGCTTTTGGTCAGTCGGGGCGTAGCGCAGCCTGGTAGCGCACCTGCATGGGGTGCAGGGGGTCGGAAGTTCGAATCTTCTCGCCCCGACCATTGAGACCAAAGAGACCGAAGCAGGATCCCCCGCTTGCATGCAGTACCGAGAAGCCCGCCATGCGCGGGCTTTTTCGTGGGCGCTGATGTGTGGCCAATCCGTAGTCAATCGGCGGAGGTCGTTGCCAGTGGCGTTGAGGATCGCCGACAGTCGTCGGCACGAGTGGCCCGGCAGATCGCCGCTCAGCGGCCAGGCCGTGCAACCTGCAGAGTCTGTCGGCACCCCTTGGGGTAGTTGCGGCATCCCCAGAAGGCTCGCGTGCCGTCCTTGCCCTCCCGCAACACCATCTTGATCCCGCACGCTGGACAGGTCGGCGTCACGTAGTCGCCGTCCGTGGCCAAGGCGAGCAGTCGCGCTTGAGCGTCGACGGGCAGAGCCTTGATCCTTCGGACGAGGTCGGGTCCATCGATCAGTTCGAGACGATTGCCTCGCGCGAATTCCGCAGCGTCCGAGGTGAAGGTGCCCGTGGTCATGAAGATGCCACGCTCCACCTTGCGATCGGTGACCACGCCCAGCAATTCGCGCACGAGCTTTACGCCGACCTGGGTTGCATTCCATGCCTTGCACTGCACGAGCGCTTCAGGCGTGTCCTCGCCAGCCTGCCGGAGCTCGACATCGACGCCGCCGTCCGCGCCGAACGGGGTGATGGTCGCGACCATTCCGGTCTCGCGCCAGTATGCCGCGCAGACTTGCTCGAAGCGGTGCCATTCGATCTCGCGCAGCAGATCCAGCGACAACGCCATCGCGGCGTCCTTCGGCAGCGACGCGGCCGCGCTACGCGCTGATACCGGGGTACGGGCGCCGCTTGGGGATGGCAGCGGCCTTGTGTCGCTCCACGGAACGTTGTGCCACGGGTCCACGGGCTTCGGCGCTGTGACCGTCCGTCGTTTCGCAGCCCATTCCTGCACCAGTCCCACGACGGAGAGCAGGGCGAAGAGGGCAAGCGCAAAACCGCTGAGGTTCCGGATCAGCGTGGCAAGGAACACCGTGAGCGGACTTGCCTGCAAGGCTGCAGCGACGATTCGCATGCCGACAAAGACCACCAGGCCGGCGAGGGCGCGGCCCCACCATGGCAGTGCCAGGAGGGCTTCAAGGTTGGAGGGCTGCGGGCGGCGTCGGTTGCGGGTCATGGGCGAAGATCGAGCTCGGCGACCGGATCCAGGGCATCGCCGCTGCTTGGTTTTTGCTGCAGTAGGGTGTCTATTCTCCGGCAGTCAACAACGTCGCTGGCGAATTATGCTGGCGCAGCGCTGACCTGACTCAGGTCACTTGTCCAGGCCATCCGGGTTCGACGTCGGACGTAAGGCCGTGTAAGGTGTCAGCGCCCCGGCTGGGTGTGACCGACAAGGCTTGGAGCCAAGACGAGTTCCCGGTGGCACGGATTTCATTGCCTGGCCATCCTCGCGAATCCACCAGTCGCGCAGCGAGCGCAGCTGCACGCACCATCGCCCGCTGATCGCCGGCCCCAAGCGCGATCAGCAGGGGGTCGGAAGTTCGAATCTTCTCGCCCCGACCATTGAGACCGAAAGAGAATCAAGGACTTGCCCCAGGTCCTGAGAATCCCGCCCTGACATGTCATGCGCGGGCTATTTCGTGGGCGCTGATGTGTTGCCAATCTATATCGCCAATCGGCGGGGCGTGCAGCCGCTGGCGTTCAGCGGCGCGCCGTCGCAATGGCGCGGTTCCGCGAATGCCTGTGGGCCCATCTGACCCAGCGCAGATGCGGTTCACCGGCAAGGCGCGTGCGCAGATCCGACGGTGCTACCGTCGGTCCCGGTTGTCACGAAGCGTCGAGCGAGGCCGCCCATGCGATCCGCAAATCATGGCGCGGGGCCCCAGATGAACAGGCGAAGATGGATGCGCGCTGCGCTGCCTCTGCTGTCGGCGGCGGTTCTGTGCGGTTGCCTTCCGGTTCCCGTATTGCCGACGGGGGATACGCCGGGATCGCGCTCGAACCTGCCTGGCTCCGTTCCCGAATTCATGATCCCGGGCAGGACGACCAGGGCGCAAGTCCTGTTGCGATTGGGCGAGCCCGACCACCGGGGTAGGGATGATGGTTGTTTCGTCTATTTCCGGAAGTCCGTGGAAGGAGGCGTCGCCTTTCTGTACGGGGGGGCCATGCGCGGTGGCGTGATCGGCGTCCCGATGACGTTCAGGGTCCTGACCCTTCACTTCACGCGCGAAGGGGTCCTGGAGTCGGCCGGGTTTCGGGTCGTTGTCCAGAGGGACTTCGGCCCCTATCTGACCCCCGATCCGCCGATTCATGGAGATTGCCCGAACTAGGCCTCCGCGCGAGCTCATCGGCCTACCCGGGCGCCTGGTCGGACTGCTCGGGAACCAGCCGCACCAGATCGGTCACGCCCACATCGATTCCGGCCTGGGTCAGCAGGGTGGTCGCCTGGCCGCGGTGGTGGGTCTGATGGTTGAAGAAATGGACGAGCACCCCGTGGAAGTTGCGTGACTGCGCCTGGCCCTTCGAGTTCGCGTAGCGCAGCGGGCCGTCCAGGTCCTCGTCGCGCAGGGCCGGGATCCAGTCGGCAATGCGCTCGTCCAGTTCAGCCCGACGCCGCGCGAGGTCCGGCAGGCTCGCGAACACGATGGCGTCCAGGCCAGCCGGAGCCGCAAGCCGGAGCACGGGCGCGAGCTGCGACCAGCCGCGCGGGTGGCGCGCGAAGCGCTGCAGCCACATGGTGTCGGCGACGACGAGGTGGTTCAGCGTGCCGAGCACGGAGCCGAAGAACGCACCCCGATCCCGCGCCAGATCCTCGTCGTCGAGGCGGGACGCGGCGGCGTAGACCTTGTCGTTCATCCACCGGTTGTACGTGGCCAGCAGCTGGAGGTGTTCGATGCGTGGTGTCATGGGTCGGTCCTCCGGGCAGCCCCTGTGCGGCGCTGCGCCTGGAGCCACAGCGGTGTGTCAGCTGTGCGCGTAGACGAAGCCCGCCTGCTCCAGCTCGACCAGCTCCCCGACCACGTCGGGGGTCAGGATCACGCCGGGGATCAGGTGGTCGCTCAGATCGGCCGCGACCTCGGCCTGCGTGGGCTTGCCCGGGGCCATGTGCTTGGCCACGAGGTGCCCGGCGAGCAGCCAGATACCGTCGTGGCAGGCCAGGAACACCACGCCGCGGCGCTGCAGCACGGTGACGGTGTCGGCTTTCACGGAGTAGGGACCCTCGGGGTTCTGCGGCGAGCGCGGCAGCGCCAGCGCCGCCGGAGGGACGTCGAGGAACACGTTGCGCTTGAAGTGCCCCTTGGTCAGCTTCGGAAATTCGTACTTGTCCCACGCAGCCTGGTCGAACAGCGCCAGCGAGGCCGAGCCGTGCGTGACCGACACCACCAGGGTGTTCGGGTGGCCGAAGGACCAGATCTGCGAGTTCAGGGTCAGGCGCATCAGGTTCAGCCAGGGACCCGCCAGCTCGGTGTTGTGCCACACCACCTTGGGACCGGAGGGATAGTGCAGCACCTCGTGCATCGCCTCGGAATCCCATTGGTCGGGGCGGGTCAGGGTCATCGGCACGGTCTTGAAGTCGCGCCGGCGTGGTGCCGCGGCCAGCTGCCGCATCAGGGCCGCCAGCTGGCCGGAACCGGGCGGCAGGAGGTTGACATCGGGTCCGTGGGGCGCAGCGGCGAAGGCGGGCGCCCAGGAGCCTGCCTCCAGCCCGGCCAGGCCTGCCCAGGCCAGTGTGCGCAACACCTGGCGGCGCGCGAAGACCTCGTGTTCCATGGTGCCTCCTGTTGCGGGTCCGCGGGATCGGGCACGGCCCACAGTCCCGCTTGCAGGCCGCGCCGCAACGATACACCGCTGCGGTGCCTTCAGCGACTGCTTGCTGCCGCGCGGCCGCGGCTCAGCGCCGTGTCCGCGATGCCTGCACCCCGGGAGCCGGATCCCACGCCGCGAGGTCCTGCAGCGGAAAATCCCCGCCGAGCCCGTACACCGCGCGCTTGAGGCGCCCCAGCGGGGTCGCGCGCAACGGCGCCTGCGAGGTGTCGCCGGGCCGCGCGGTTGCCAGCGCACGACGGAACTCGCCCTCGGTGATCCCCCACTTCATCACGAAACTGCGCCCGCCGCGGTTCTTGCGGATGCGTCCGGTGCTGCGGCAGGCGAAGTGGTAGATGCGGCTGGAGTCGACGACGCGGAACTCGCGACAGCCGGCGATCCAGAATTTCATCAGTAGGTCCCAGTCGCTGGTCATGCCGGGGCTGAACTCGATGCTGTAGCCGCCGAGCATGTGCCACCAGCGCCTGGCCACCACCGTCGGCTGCGAGCCGGCGCCGAGGGTATCGGTCCCCGGTGGATCGGCGTAGCCGGCGAGCAGTCCCTGCTCGTCGAAGTCGGCCGGGCCGCGGCCGAGGTCGCGCACCAGCACCAGCGGGTTGCCGGTGGCGGTGGGTTCGATCAGGCGCGAACTGTAGAAGGCCAGGTCGCCGCCGGCCTGGTCGATCGCGCGCTGCAGCGCGGCATCCCAGCCGGGGCAGCAGTACATGTCGTCGTTGAGGAACACGATCCAGTCGTGGCGTGCGAGCCCGACCAGCTGGTTCACCGACAGGCACACCCCGAGGTTGCGGCTGGAGTAGGTGTACTCGATGCCTTCGCTGCACAGCCACTCGACGGTGCCGTCGCTGCCCTCGTTGACGTGCACCAGGATCTGGTGCTTGAGCGTGGAGTGGCGGCGGATGCTGGCGATGGCCAGTTTCAGGTAGTCGAGGTTGTTCCAGCTCGGGATCAGGATGCTGAACATGCTGCTACTCCGGCGAGTCGTTCCAGGCGACGCCCAGCAGCACCGCGGTCGTCAGTGTGAAGAAGGCCGCGCTCATGCTCAGGATGAAGATTTCCACGGTGAGGCCGTAGACCACGAAGCATGCGACCAGCGCGAGGCCCATCTCGGCGGCGCGGCGGCGCATGGCGTCCTGGCTGGGCAGCGCGCGCGCGAACAGCGCGAAGGGCACGAAATAGGCGCTCATCAGCGCGGCGAGGCCGAACACGCCCATCTGCGACAGCTTCGACATGATCTCGCTGTGCACTTCCTGGCGTCCGAAATCGGCGGCCAGCGCGGTCAGTTGTCCCGCCTGCAGCATCTGCGGCATGACGGCCTTGAAGCCTCCAGGCCCGACACCGAACAGCGGGTGCTGCTCGAACAGCATCCACGCCACCCGCCACAGCTGGAAGCGGATTCCCACCGAGGTGTTGTCCATTCCGTGCCGGAAGTCCACCAGGTCGACCACGATCAACCCGATGCGGTGATGGATTTCCGGGACCAGCAGATACGCGGCCACCCCCGCCGCGACCGCGCCAACCGCGGTGACCCACAACCTGGCGGAGGGAATCTGCCCGCGGTGCAGCCACAGCCAACCTGCTCCGAGCACCGGCAGGGCCACCCAGCCCCCGCGCGAACCCGACAACACCGATGCGTAGAGTCCGGCGCAAAGCCCCAGCGCCTTGAGGACCCGCGCCCACAGGGGATCGCGCGTTCCCCAGTCGATGCTCAACGCCGCCAGCAGTCCGAGGCTGAGCGACAGGTCCCCGAAATGAATGGGGTTCAGGAAGCTGGTTCCGATGCGGTGGGGACCGAAGGACCGGTTGGGGTCCAGCGTGACCTCGACCAGCGCAGCGATCGCGCCGGCGGCGAACCCCAGGCCGATCAGGCGCAGGCGTCGGCGCGGGAGCCGGCGCACCGCGAGAAACACCGGCACCGCGAACAGGAAACGCGAAGGGGCGTCGTAGAAACGCCATGCCCAGCGGTGGTTGGCCCACTCGGCCAGCAGCACCGCGAACGGCAACGCCGCCATCGCCAGCGCGTATCTCCAGACCCGGCGACTGTCGAGCTGCGCCCGCGTGCCTGGCCCGTCGACCTGCCACAGCACGAAAGGCGACAAGACCAGCAGCAGCCCGAACAACGTGTTCACCCAGCCGTCGACCACCAGCA
This sequence comes from Pseudomonadota bacterium, assembly GCA_021792835.1. Classification (GTDB taxonomy): domain Bacteria; phylum Pseudomonadota; class Gammaproteobacteria; order Burkholderiales; family Burkholderiaceae_C; genus Thiomonas_A. Next base: position 10,069 of record JAJYTY010000050.1, on the reverse strand, counting down.
ACAGCACCGGATAGGCGACGACCAGCGCAACGACCGCATGCTGCAGCGGTACCGATGCGCGACGACGGGAAGACTGGACCGGGGTCATGGGGGCGAAGCGGCCCGGGCTGCCGGCTGCGGGGGCCGTCGTGATACCGAGATGAGCATAGGCCGAGCATGCTAGCAGGCCCCTGTCGACCCCCATGGCGCCTGCGGCGGCTCAGTCGGGAAGTCCGCTGTGCACGGTCTCCGGAAGCAGCCACGGCAGCACCAGGCCCAGCACGTAGACCGATCCCATGATCAGCGCGGCCTGGCTGATTCCGCCGAAGGAGCGGATCAGCGTGCCGGCGATGATCGGGAACACCCAGGCGATGAGTCGCGCGGCGTTGAACACCACGCTGATCGCGGTCGATCGCACGGTCGAGGTGAACAGCTCCACCGGGTAGATGGCCATCCACACATAGGCGCAACCCAGTGTGAAAAATCCGTTGATCGGCGCCACGATCATCATCGCGCCGACGGTATGGGTGAGCTTGTAGGTGACGATGGTGCTGGCCAGGCAGCCGAGGAACCCGAGGAACATGAACAGCCGCCGGCCGATGGCGTCGGCGATGAAACCGGCGATCATGTAGGCGACGATCGCGCCGATGGTGTAGGAGATCGAAACCCGCGCACCCCACACCGGCGCCGCGGCCAGCCCCTGCGCCTTCGCCAGCCCGATGGTGTAGATGGGCAGCCAGCTGGAAATGGCCCACCAGCCGATGGTGGTGATGATCGACAGCAGGGTGGTCAGCAGGGTGCGGCGGCGGGCCTGCGGGTCGCGGAACAACTGCGACAGCGAGAACGGGCGCTGCGCCTCGGGCTGCGTTGCCCGCGCCGATTGCGCGGCAGCCTCGGTGGGCGCCCAGCGCCGGGCGCGGACCGCCTCGCGCCACTTCCCGGACTCGTCGATGCCGCGACGCAGGTACAGCACGAACAGCGCCGGCAGCGCTCCCAGCACGAACATCAGGCGCCAGCTCTGCGCGCCCAGCGGATGGGTGGTCGACAGCACATACCACGCCACCGAAGCCAGCAGCGTGCCCCAGCCGAAGCCCGACTGCAGGAAGCCGGCGCCCTTGGCGCGGGCGTTCTGCGGCCAGGTCTCGGCCAGCAGAGAAATGCCGGTGCTCCATTCACTGCCCAGCGCCAGCCCGGTCAGGAAGCGCAGCAGGCAAAGTACGACGAAACTGTCGGCGAAGGCCGTGAGTCCGGAGAACACCGCGTACAGCAGCACCGACCACAGCATCATGCGCTTGCGCCCGATGTAGTCGGCCATGATGCCGCCGACCAGCCCTCCGAGGCCCCAGCCGAGCAGCGTGATGCCGATGGCCGTTCCGGCGTAGATCGGAAAGGCGCCGAGCTGTGCCGGACTGAGCAGGGAATGCAGCATCGGCACCAGCACCATGATCAGGGCGATGGCTTCGAATCCGTCGAACACCCAGCCGAGAAAACCCCCGGCCAGCACCTTCCAGTGCATCGGGGTCAGTCCGGCGCGCCACGATGCGTGCGTGCGCACGGCGCCTGCAGTTTGATTCATGTCTTGTCTCCAGGGTTGACGACCTCTGCGTGTCGGCTGCGCGCATGGTAGCCGCAGCGACGGGCGCGCAGCACCCGCGCCGCCGGGAATCGCCACGTGTACGTATAGTTCGCGCTTGCGGGCGCTGCGTCGGCTGCGCCCGGTACGTTCACGATTGGCGAGACCTTCATGTCCAGCACCTTGTTCAGCCCGATCCAGCTCGGCGCGCTGCGCCTGAGCAACCGCATCGTCGTCAGTCCCATGTGCCAGTACAGCGCGGAGCAGGGCAGCGCCGGCGCCTGGCACGCCGTGCACCTGGGCCAGATGGCGCAAAGCGGCGCCGGGCTGCTGCTGCTAGAGGCCACCGCGGTGGAGGACATCGGGCGCATCACCCCGGGCTGCCTGGGGCTGTACAGCGACGCCAACGAAAGCGCGCTGGCCCGGGTGCTGGACATCGCGCGCAAGGCCGGCACGCTCCCGATGGGCGTGCAGTTGTCGCATGCCGGGCGCAAGGCCTCGAGTGCGCGCCCGTGGGACGGCGGTGCGCTGCTCGACGCGGCGCGCGGCGGGTGGACCCCGGTGGCGCCGTCCGCGCTGGCGCACGCCGACGGCGAAGCGGCCCCGGCGGAACTCGACGCCGCGGGGCTGGCGCGCATTCGTGAGGCCTTCGTGCGCGCCGCGCAACGCGCGGTACGCCTGGGCCTGCAGGCGATCGAACTGCACGTCGCGCACGGTTATCTGCTGCACCAGTTCCTGTCGCCGCTGGCGAACGCGCGCAGCGACGCCTACGGAGGCAGCGCGCAGGCGCGCATGCGCTATCCGCTGGAGGTGTACGACGCGGTTCGCCAGGCGCTGCCGGATGCGGTGGCGGTGGGCGTGCGCGTGTCGGCCACCGACTGGGTTCCCGGCGGGCTCGAGATCGCGCAGACGGTGGAGTTCGCGCACGAACTGGCGCGGCGCGGCTGCGCCTGGGTCGACGTGTCCTCCGGCGGGGTGTCGCCGCGCCAGCAGATCCCGGTCGGCCCCGGCTACCAGGTGCACCTGGCGCAGGCGGTGCGCGAGGCCACCGGCCTGCCGACCATGGCGGTCGGGTTGATCACCGAGCCGCGGCAGGCCGAGGAGATCGTGCGCGAGGGGCGCGCCGACATGGTCGCGCTGGCGCGCGCGATGCTGTGGGATCCGCGCTGGCCCTGGCACGCGGCTGCCGCGCTGGGCGCCAGCATCGAGGTGCCTCCGCAATACTGGCGCAGCGAGCCGCGCGATGCGCGCGGCGTGTTCGCGCACGCCCGGGTCGGGCAGCGTTAGCGGGCAGCCTGTCGGGCGCTCAGGCGGACCGTCGCGGATTCCACGCCGCGTGCAGCAGCAGCGCCAGCAGCGAGAAGCCCGCACCCGCGGCGGCCACTGCCGTCCAGCCGCCGAAGGCCCACGCCTGGCCCGCCGCCAGGGTGCCCGCGGCTCCTCCCAGGAAATACAAGGTCATGTAAACGGCATTGATGCGGCTGCGCGAGGCAGCGTCCAACGCGAAAATGCGGGTCTGGTTCGCGATGTGGGCTCCCTGCACGCCCATGTCGAGCACCGCCACGCCCAGCACCAGCCAGACCAGGCCGTGCGTGCCGAAGGCAAACAGGCCCCACGATGCGAACACGGCGGCCAGCGCGACGAACATGACACGGCGCGGTCCGCCCGGGCGATCGGAGCGTCGCCCCGAGATCGGCGCCACCACCGCTCCGCAAAGCCCGAGGATCCCGAACAGCCCCGCGGCTGCCGGCCCCAGGTGGTAGGCGGAGCTGGCCAGCAGCGGAGTCAGGCCGACCCAGAACACGCTGAAGGCGCCGAAGAACAGGCCGCCGACCAGCCCGGCCGAGCGCAGCTCGGCGTGGCGGGCGAACTGCGCCAGGGTCGACGCGACCAGTTGCGGGTAGCCGCGCGCCGTGGTGTCGTCCGGAGCAAGTCGCGGCACGACGCGCCACAGCATCAACAAGGAGCCGAGGTTGATCAGGGCGGCAAGCCCATACACCGTGCGCCAGCCCAGCCACTGGCCGAGCAGGCCGGCGATCACGCGGCCGCCCAGGATCCCGACCAGCAACCCGCTCATCACCAGGCCCACCGCGCGCCCGCGGCGTTCGGCCGGCGCGAGGTGCGCCACCAGCGGGATGAGTTGCTGCGCCACCGACGCGGTGAGCCCGATGCCCAGGCTGGCGGCCGCCATCATCGGTACCGAGACGGCGAAGGTGGCGGCCAGCAGCACCAGCACCAGCGCGATTCCCATTCCGATGATCACGCGGTGGCGCGGATAGCGGTCGCCCAGCGGGCCCAGCGCGATCAGCCCGACGGCATAGCCGAGCTGGGTAGCCGCGGGCACCGAGGAGATTCCTCCGACGGAGGTGTGGAAGGATGCCGCCAGTTGCGCCAGCAGCGGCTGCACGTAATAGATGTTGGCCACGGCGACGCCGCAGGCCACCGACATCAGCGGCAGGAAGGCGCGCGGCAACGGCGCTGCGTGCTGCACCGCTGCGCCGCGCGCGGCAGAGGAAACCATGCTCATTCGGGAAGGCGCGTGAGGCGCGAAATCAAGGCAGGCGCAAGCCTAGCGGGCTGGACACATGTGTGCAGATGTGACGCACCTCGGCGGCGCCACGGGGCGCCGACCCCGGCTTCGGCGACAATGCGCGCTTTTGTGCAGCCCGCATGATCCACGTCGCAAGCTTCCATCCGTTTCCCTCCGCGTCGCGCGTCGCGCCGGCGCCGCTGTCGCGATGAGCCGCGGCGCGACCACGCCGCAGCGCTGCGACGTCGTGGTGGTCGGTGGCGGAGCGGCCGGAATGATGTGCGCCGCGGTGGCCGGGCAGCGCGGGCGCAGCGTGGTGCTGATCGAGCACGCGCGGCGCATCGGCGAGAAGATCCGCATCTCGGGCGGCGGGCGCTGCAACTTCACCAACGTGTCCACGGGCCCCGAGTTCTACGTCGGCCTCGACCCGGGTTTCGCGGCGCATGCCTTGCGCGAATACACGCCGCGCGACTTCGTCGCACTGCTGCGGCGCCATCGCATCGGTTTTCATGAAAAGCACCGTGGCCAGCTGTTCTGCGACGACAGCGCGGTGGCGGTGGTCGACATGCTGCGCGCCGAATGCCAGCGCGGGGGGGTGCGCTGGCTGCACCCGTGCCGGGTGCACGAGCTGCGCCCCGGCGGCGGCGGCTTCGAACTCGACACCGATGCCGGCACGCTGGGCTGCAGCAGCGTGGTCGTCGCGACGGGGGGGCTGCCGGTGCCGGCCATCGGCGCCTCCGACTGGGCGCTGCGCCTGGCGCGCCGCCTCGGCCTGCGGGTACAGCCGCCGCAGCCGGCCTTGGTGCCGCTGCGCCTGGCCGACGCCGAGCTGCGACCGCTGGCTTCGCTGGCGGGGGTGTCGGTCGCGGTGCGTGCCAGCTGCGGCGCGCAGCACTTCGACGAGGACCTGCTGTTCACCCACCGCGGAATCTCCGGCCCGGCCACGCTGCAGATCTCCAGCTACCTGGAGGCCGGGCGCGAGCTGTGCATCGATCTCGCCGCCGGGAAGGATCTCGCCGCGCTGTTGCGCGAGTCCAGCCGGGGCTCGCGCCAGTCCTTGCTGAGCCTGCTCGCGCAGTTCCTGCCGCGGCGCCTGGCCCAGGTCTGGCTGGAACGCCAGGGACTGGATGGCTCGCGGCGCGCGGCCGAGATCGCAGGCGCCGCGCTGCAGGACCTGGCGCGCTCGCTATGTGCATGGTCGCCGCAGGTGACCCAGACCGAAGGCTGGAACAAGGCCGAAGTGATGCGCGGCGGCGTGGCCACCGCCGAACTCGACCCGCGCAGCCTGCAGGCGCTGCGCCTGCCGGGGCTGCATTTCATCGGCGAGGCGGTGGACATCACCGGCTGGCTCGGCGGCTACAACTTCCAGTGGGCCTGGGCCAGCGCGCAGGCCGCGGCACGCGCGCTTTGACGCCGGCGCGCCACGGTCAATCGCGCCAGTTCCAGCGGAATTCGCGCCGCGCGTGGTCGGCCTCGTGCAGCTGTTCGATCACGTGGATGCTGCCGTCGGCGTCTGCGCGCAGCAGGGTGGAGCAGCGCGTGCCGTAGTCCGGCAGGCGGATGAAGGCGGCCGACAGGCCCCGGTTCCATTGCGGCGAAAGCTGCATGCCCGCGGGCAGCGGCGGCAATCGGGAATCCTCGGCCGGCGTGGGGTCGCGAAGCCGCGCGAGCAGGGATTCGAAGTCCTCGCCGTCGTCGCGGCCGGCCTGCGCCACGGCCTGCTTGAGGCGCTGCACCTTCGGCCACGGCGTGTCCAGCGCGGCATTCGACAATCCATGCACCCCCGGCTCGACGTCGACGATCGGCGCGCGGTTGGACACGCACACCATCTCGCCGCGCCTCAGGTCGGCCAGCAGCAGGTTGAATCCCGCGTAGTCGTGCATGTGGCGTTGCAGCTCATGCGCCCAGGCCTGCACGCCGGCTGCGTGCCAGGGCTTCGGCTGCTGCGGATGCAGGCCTTGCAGGAAGCGCGCCGCCAGGTTGCCGCGCGACGGCTGCTGCGCCGGGCGCGAACCGGCTTCGCGCACATTGGTCAGCGCCGCCAGCAGCCCGTCGCGGCGGATTCCCAGCCAGGTCCCGCCGCCTTGCAGATCGCGCCCGGCCAGCACCGCAGGCGTGCCCGGCGCGGTCTCCCACCAGTGCATCGGCCGGGCCGGGCGGGCCAGCCATTCATCGCGGTTGGCGCACAGCAGCAGGCAGCGCGATTGCCGCGGTTGCCACGACCACGCGATCAGGCACATGCGTGTCCCCCGGCACGGTCGCGCCGGTCTCAGGCCTCGGCCGGCAGCGCGTAGGGCAGCTCGCCGGGCTGCAGCGGCGCGCCATCGGCGCCGCGCAGGCGCAACTCGCCGTGCTCCAGCGCGCTCAGCTTGAGCTCGGCCAGCGCCTCCCAGCGCCCGTCGCCAGCCGGCGCCGCGCCGACGATCATGCCGCAAGGCTGCCCGGGATCGTCGGTGCTGTACACCTCGTCGCCGGCGGCCATCGGCTGCTCGCCGCGCACCGGGAAGGTACGTCGCTTGACGGCGCCGCGGTACTGGGTGCGTGCCACCACCTCCTGCCCGGGGTAGCAGCCCTTGTGGAAATCGATCGCGCCGAGGGCTTCGTAGTTCAGCATCTGCGGCACGAAACGCTGCGTCGTCGCGGCGCCCACGTGGCCGATTCCGGCACGGATCTCGGCCAGCTTCCAGTCCCACTCACCTGCCGCGGCGAGCCCGGCGTGGCGCGAGCGCAGCTCGGCCAGCCCGGCCTCGCCGTGCGCGACCAGCAGCACGCGGCGCAGGCCCGGCGCGTCGGGCAGGCGGATCTCGGTGACACCGGCGTCATGACGCAGCTGCCACATCGCCAGCGAAGCCCGCGGCGAGTCGATCGCGGCTTCGGACGGCTCGAGCAGCCCGAACACGCGGCGCTGCGCGCTCGCGTCCCGCAAGCTGCACTGCAGGCGCAGGATGAACATGCGCAGGCGCTTGAGCGTGGCTTCCAGCACCGTCGCATCGAGCAGTAGCGCGATGGAGCCATCGGCCTCGCGCCACAGCAGGAAGTCCGCGAGCATGCGCCCCTGCGGTGTGCACATCGCGGCCATGCGCGCGCTGCCGTCGGGCCAGTTGCGCAGGTCCTGCGTGAGTTGCGCGTGCAGCAGGTCGACGGCCTGCGGGCCCTGCGCCAGCAGGACGCCGGCAGCGGGCAGTTCGATGAGGGTGGCGGCGTGGGAGGTTTGCATCGGTCGGTGGCGCAGGGCTGGGCGGGGGGCGGTCTCCCTGACGCAGTGGACTAGTATAGAAAGCTGTCTCGAACCCTGCCCGCGCGCCGTCGCGAACGGGACGCCGCTGTGTGTGGCGACCCGCGGCCGCGAGGCGCCTGCCGAATTCCGCGTGAACCCTCCGAAGTTGCGTTGGCTCGCCCGCCTGGGCGCGCTTGTCGTGGTGATCGCCGCTGGCGCGGCGGCCGGTTTCATCGCCTGGGCCAACCTGCCGTTGCGCCTGGAGCACTCGCCGCTGGACTTCTCGGTGCGCAGCGGAAGCGCCGCGCGCGGTGCGGCGCAGCAGATCCGCGCGCAAGGCGCGGACCTGTCACCACGCCTGTTCTACTGGCTGGCCAGGTTCAGCGGCCGGGCCACCCAGCTCAAGGCCGGCAGCTACCAGGTGGAGCAGGGCATCACGCCGTGGCAGCTGTTGCGCAAGATGGCGCGTGGCGACCAGTCGCTGCTGGCGCTGACCATTCCCGAAGGCTGGAGCTTCGAGCAGTTCCTGGCGGCCGCGAACCAGGCGCCGGACCTCCTGCACGACGCCGCCGGGCTGAGTCCGAGCCAGATCATGCAGCGCATCGGCGCGCCCGCAGGCCTGCCTGCGCAAGGCGAGTTCTTTCCCGACACCTATCTGTACGGGCGCGGCAGTTCCGAGCTCGCGCTGCTCAAGCGCGCCTACGACCGCATGCAGCTCGAACTGCAGCAGGCATGGAGCGAGCGCCAGCCGGGGCTTCCGCTGCAGGACCCGCGGCAGGCGCTGATCCTGGCCTCGATGATCGAGAAGGAAACCGGTCGCCCGGGCGACCGCCCGCGCATCGCCAGCGTGTTCATCAACCGCCTGCGCGCCGGCATGCCCCTGCAGAGCGACCCGACGGTGATCTACGCGCTGGGCGACGCCTATCACGGCCGCCTGACCCGTCACGACATGCAGGTGCCCTCGCCCTACAACACCTACCTTCACGCGGGGCTGCCGCCGGGCCCGATCGCACTGCCCGGCGCGGCTTCGCTGTACGCTGCGCTGCATCCGGCGCCCGGGCGTGCGCTGTACTTCGTCGCGCGCGGCGACGGCAGCAGCGCGTTTTCCGATACGCTTGCCGAGCACGATGCCGCGGTCGACCGCTACCTGCTCCAGCCCCATGGCAGCGATCCCGCGAAATCGGCGTCCGCCGCGCCGCGGCGGCGCCAGCTCAAGCGTTGAGGATCCATCTTGAACCCTTCTTCTTCCCGTGGATTGTTCATCACGCTCGAAGGCATCGACGGCGCCGGCAAGAGCAGCCAGTTCGATGCCGTGGTCGACGCGCTCCGAGGCCTCGGGCGCGAGGTCGTGGCGACCCGCGAGCCTGGCGGCACGCCGCTGGGCGAGCGCCTGCGCGAGCTGCTGCTGCGCGAGGCCATGAGCACCTCGACCGAGGCCCTGCTGGTGTTCGCCGCGCGCCAGGAGCATGTGCTGCGGGTGATCGAGCCGGCGCTGCTGCTCGGCCACGACGTGGTCTGCGACCGCTTCACCGACGCCACGCTGGCCTACCAGGGTGCCGGCAAGGGCATTCCGCGTGATCGGCTGGAGGCTCTGGCGAACTGGGTGCACCCGGGGCTGGAGCCGGACCTGACGCTGTTGCTGGACGTGCCGGCCGAGGTGGCCTCGAAGCGCCTGCGGATGCAAGGCCGCGATCCCGACCGCTTCGAGCGTGAATCCGCGGAATTTTTCGCGCGAGTGCGTCAGCAATACCTGGACCTGGCGCGTGAGCAGCCGCGGCGCTGGTGCGTGGTCGATGCCTCGCAGGACCCGGAGAGTGTTCGCCAGCACCTCATGGAACACATCAGGAAGCATCTCTAAAACACTGTGGAAAAAAGGGATTTTCCGGCCTACCTGTTGTACGGCGGACGCGGCTGCGGCCTCTGGGATGGGCTGATGCGAGCGGCCGCCGCGCTGCTGTGCGAGCGCACGTCGCTTGCCGGCGACCCGTGGCTGGCCCAGGCCTGCGGGGAATGCGCCGGCTGCCACCTGCTGCGCGCCGGCACCCACCCGGACCTGCGCGTGCTCGTGCCGGTGGCGCTGGGCGCCGAACTCGGGCTGACGCAGGCCGAGCCGGCGGAGCAGGGCGCCGAGCGACGCGCCGCGGCAGGGCGCGAAATCGGCATCGATGACGTGCGCTCGCTGATCGACTGGGCGCAGTCCACGAGTCATCGAGGCGGCCTCAAGGTGGCCTTGGTGCACCCGCTGGACGCGATGGCGGCGCCGGCCGCCAACGCACTTCTCAAATTGCTTGAGGAACCTCCGGCCTCTCTTTGTTTTTTCACGGGAACATACCAGCTCGATAAGGTGCTTCCCACGCTGCGCAGCCGCTGCTCCCTGCGCCCGTGGAAAGGCCCGGCGGAGGCCGACGCGGTGGCCGAGCTGCAGCGCCGGGGCGAGACCGACGCGGCGGCCGTGGCGCGCTGGTGCCGCAACGCCGTGTTCGACCCCGAGCCGGCACGCGGGCTGGAATGGACCCGCCGCCTGTTGCGGCAGCTGGCCGCAGGCGAGGCGCCGCAGCCCGACGGGGTGACCCCGGCGGTGGCCATCGAATCCCTGCAGAAGCTGAGCCTGGACCTGCAGCGGGTGCGCGCGGGACTTGCGCCGACCTATCTTCAGGGCCTGGACGCGCAACTGCGGCAAGTCGCGGGGCGGGGCGACCGCGGCGCGTGGCAGGCCTGGTGGCAGCGCCTCGCGCAGGCCGCTCGCCACGCCGATTTTATGACAAACGTC
>JAJYTY010000049.1 GCA_021792835.1 Pseudomonadota bacterium | reverse complement strand
TTCCGATCTGACGTCGACGCCGCCGCGGCGTGGAGCCTGCTCAGCGACGTGCGCGGGGTCGCCGGCTGCATGCCCGGAGCCGAGATCACCGAACAGACCGACGCGAACTCGTACAAGGGCGCCGTCAAGGTCAAGGTCGGCCCCGCGCTGGCGCAGTTCGGCGGCACCGTCGACGTGATCGAGTGCGCGCCGGCCGAGCGCCGCATGGTCCTGCGCGGCAAGGGTGCCGACAAGGGGGGCTCCTCGGCGTCCATGGACCTGACCGCGGTCATCGAGCCGGCCGCCGACGGCGCCGCTTGTTCGCTGCTGCACGGGCAGGCCACCGTGGTGGTCAACGGCAAGTTCGCCCAGTTCGGCGGGCGCATGATGACCCAGGTGTCGGAAATAATGCTGGGTCAGTTCGTTGACAATTTCCGCGTTGCCGCACGGCAGCTGGCGACTCGGCAGGCCCCTGGAGAGGCGGGCGAGCCGGCGCGCCCGGCGGCAGCCGCCGGCACCGCACCGCGCTCCGCAGCCCGCGAGATCAACGGCCTGGCCTTGCTGTGGGCGCTGATCAAGGGCTGGTTCGGCGGCCTGTTCGCCGGGCGAGCGTGATGGACCAGCAAGCGCCGGCCGCCGCCATGGCAGCGCCGCGGGCGCTGCGCCGGACCTTGCACGAGGCGGGCTACGTCGCCGACGAGGCGCTGGCGACGTCGTGCTGGCTGGCGCGCGAGCTGCAGCGTCCGTTGCTGATCGAGGGCGACGCCGGCGTGGGCAAGACCGCGCTGGCATCGGCGCTTTCGCGGGTGCACGGTGCCGAGCTGGTGCGCCTGCAGTGCTTCGAGGGGCTCGACCTTTCACAGGCCGCCTATGAATGGAACTACGGCCGACAGCTGATGGCCATTCGCCTGCACGAGGCCAGCGGGCAGGGCCTGCGCGAACAGGACCTGTTCGGTCGCGAGTACCTGCTCGAGCGTCCGCTGCTGCGAGCCATCAGCTCGATGCGACCCTGCGTGCTGCTGATCGACGAGATCGATCGCGCCGACGAGGCCTTCGAAGCCTTCCTGCTCGAGGTGCTGGCCGAATACCAGATCACGGTTCCCGAGATTGGAACCTTGCGCGCCAGCACCGTCCCGCAGGTGATCCTTACCAGCAACGGTACGCGCGAGCTCTCCGACGCGCTGAGGCGACGCTGCCTCTACCACTACCTCGACTATCCCGAACTGGCGCGCGAGATCGCCATCGTGCGCCTATCGCTGCCGCAGGTCGACTCGCGCCTGGTCGAACAGGCGGTGGCCTTCGTGCATGCGCTGCGGCGCCAGGACCTGGCCAAGACACCGGGAGTGGCGGAGACCCTGGATTGGGTTCGAGCCCTGCACGGTCTGGGCCAGCACGTGCTGCCCGAGCAGATCGAGGTCGTGCTGGCAACCCTGGGCTGCCTGCTCAAGACCCAGGAAGACCGCTTCGCGATGCAGGGCGAGCGCGTGCTGCAACTCCTCGAGCGACGCAGCGATGCGGGCGTCGCCGCCGGCATGCGCTGATACGCCGCGAGAGTCCGCCATGCCCTCCGAGACGGCCGTCTCCCCGTTGCAGCGCATCGGCGAATTCGCCGCGCTGCTGCGCGATCACGGCTTTCGCGTCGGCGTCGACGAGCAGCGCTGCATGCTGCGCGTGGCGCAGCAGCTCGGCCCGGCGGAGCCATCCGCGGTCGAGTCGGCGTGGCGTGCCATCGCCTGCAGCGACCAGCGCGACTGGCGGCGCTGGCAGGAGGTCTTTGAACGCTTCTGGTGGCCGCAGCGGCTGCGTGGTCAGGTGCGCGTGAGCCAGCAGACGCGGCGTTCGCGAGACCTTCGTCAAGCCGTGCAGGAACTGCGGCAGCAACTCGATTCCGCTGCCGCGGGGAGTCGACCACCGCAGACGCCCGACGCGCGGGGCAGTGCCGACCATGCGGCGGCCGACGCGTCGACGGCGCCCGGACGCGAGCGCGCGCAGGGCGGCGCCAGCCGCACCGAGGCGCTGCACGAGCGCGAACACCAGATGTGGTTGCCGCAGGACCTGGCCTCACTGCAGCGTCTGGCCGCCGAGATTGCACAGCGCCTGCGTCCGCGGCCGACGCGGCGCTGGCGCGGCGCGCCCGCGCGGGCCGCGGCGCGCCTGGACCTGCGCGCCACCCTGCGTCGCAGTGTGGCCTGGGGTGGCGAGCCGCTGCAGGCGGCATGGCGGGTGCGTCGCGTCGAGCCGCCACGGCTGTTCATCCTCGCCGACGTCAGTCGCTCGATGGAGGCGCACGGCGCCTTCTTCCTGCGCGTGGCACGTGCCTTCGCTCAGCAATGCGATGCCCGGGTGTTCGTGTTCCACGTGCGCCTGGCCGAGATCACCGCGCTGCTGGGGCGCGACAGCGCGGCCACGCAGGAGCAGGTCAACGCCGTCACCGCCGGTTTCGGCGCCGGCACGCGCATCGGCGCCTGCGTGCAGGCTTTCGCACGCGGCGCGGCGCGTCACCAGCTGGTGCGCGGCTCGCGCGTGTGGGTGTTCTCCGATGGCTTCGACACCGATGCCCCCGAGCTGCTGGGCGACGCACTGCGCGCGCTTCGCGGGCGTGGCGCGCGCATCAGCTGGTTCCACCCGACGCGGGCTGTTCCGCAGGCCGCCGCGCTGCAGCGGGCGCGCGACTGCATCGACACCTTCGTACCCCTTGCGTCGATCGCCGACCTGGCGGCCGCGCGCAAGTCGCTGCACTGAAAGGAGTTCTGACATGCCCTCATTCGATTGGATCACCCAGGCGGCCCGCCTGCGCGAGCAGGGCCGCGCGTTCGCCCTGGTCAGCGTGCTGCGCGTGCAGGCGCCGGCATCGGCGCGCCCCGGCGACAAGGCACTGGTGCTGGCCGACGGCACCATCCACGGCTGGATCGGCGGCGGCTGCGCGCAGCCGGCGGTGCTGCGCACGGTGCGCCAGGCCTTGCAGGACGGGCGTGCGCGCAGCGTGCGCATCACGCCGGCGGCGCAGGGCAGCGAGCGCGACCTGGGCGACGTGCTCGAGTTCGGCATGGCCTGCCACTCGGGCGGGACCCTCGAGCTGTTCGTGGACCCGGTGCTGGCCGATCCGCTGCTCGTGGTGATCGGCAACACCCCGGTGGCGCGTTCCCTGGTCTCGCTGGCGCCGCAACTGGGGCTGCGCGTGGCCTGGGCGGGAGTCGGGCTGCGGCAGCAGGAGGCCGAGGGCGTGCAGTGCATCGCCAGCGACGACCCCGAGGTGCTGCGACGAGAGCTCGGCGATGGCGGCTTTGTCGTCGTCGCCACCCAGGGGCAGCGTGACCTGCAGGGCCTGCGCGCCGCGCTGGCGTTGCGGGCAGGCGGCGTCTGGTTCGTGGCCAGCGCGCGCAAGGCGGCGGTACTGCGCGAGAGCCTGATCGCCTCGGGCGCCGATGCGCTTGCCGTGCAGGCCATCGTGGCGCCGGCCGGCACCCCGATCAGCGCCCACACGCCGCCCGAGATCGCATTGTCCGTGCTGGCGGCGGTGGTCGCGGCGCGCCGCGCCGGCGTGCCCGCGATCGAGGCGGCGCAAGCGGCACCGCAAGCGAGTATTGCGGCGATCGACCCGGTGGCTCCCGGGGCATCCGCGGAGGGGGAATGCTGTGGCCACGGCGCGCCTGCGGCCGAGCCGGCGGTGCGCGAGGCGGCTTCGCGCTGCGGCCACGGTTCGCCGCAGGCCGCCGCGGCCGCCGGGCAGCCCGTGCCGGCCGCCGCTGGCAGCCACTCCTGCTGCGGCCACTGAAGGCCATGGGGTGCATCCTGAAGGGAGGCGGCGGGCTGTACAGCCGCCTGCGCGTGGGGGCCGTGCTGCTCGCGGCCGGGCAGGGCTCGCGCCTGGGCGGTCGGCCCAAGTGCCTGCTGGAGCTTGGCGGCGTGCCGCTGCTGCGACGCCAGTTGATCGCCCTGTCGGGCGGAGGGGTCGATGAGCTGGTGGTCGTGCTCGGGCACCATGCCGCGCGCATCGAACCCGTGGTGTCGGAGTTCCCGGTGAGTGTCGTGCGCAACCCTGAACCGGACCAGGGGCAGGCGTCGTCGACCCGCGTCGGGCTGCAGGCCCTGCCGGAGGTCGACTGCGTGCTCGTCGCGCTGGCCGACCAGCCCTTGCTGCACGCGCAGGATGTGAGCGAGTTGATCAAGGCCTACAAGCAGCGTGGCGAGGGCATCGAGCTGGTGCAGCCGCTGGTCGACGGCCAACCCGGCAATCCGCTGGTGTTCAGCGCTGCGGTGCGGGAGCAGATCCTCGCCGGACCCGGCGATGCGGCCTGCCGCCGCTGGCAGGAGCGCCATGCCTCGCAGGTGCTGCGCTGGCCGACCTCGAATCGGCGCTATGCGGTGGACATCGACACCGAGCAGGACATCGAGGCGCTGGCGCAGCGCACCGGGCACCAGCTGCGCTGGCCGCCCGACCTTGCGCGTCCCGCGATGCAGCCGTGAGCACGACGAGCGCCGACTCCGGGCTGTCCGCGCGGCCGCTGCTGTCGTTGTGGTCGACGCCGCTGGGCGTGCATCGCTGGGCGCGCGCGCAGGAACTCAATCCCCTGCTGGCCCGGGTGCTCGGCAGCCTGCGCGCGGTGTCGCAGCCGCAGCCCGTGCCGTTCTTCGCCAGCGAGGACGATCTGCTCGAGCGCATCCGGCTGCCCGAATGGCAGGACTTCGTGCGCTTTGTCGTCGATTCCCTGCATGCGACCGTGGCGCAGGCCAATCACGGAGCCTGGCCGCAGCCGGCGCCCGCGTTGCAGGTACACCTGCGCGGCATGTGGTTCCAGATTGCCAACCAGGGCGCCAGCCACGACGTGCATACCCACGGCAACTGTTCCTGGTCGGGGGTGTACTGCGTGCAGGTCGACGAACATGCCCGACGTGTCGCCGACCCGGTGCTGGGCGAGCGCAATGGGATGACCCGTTTCTATGGACCGTACTTTCCCCACTTGGGTGGGGCGCATGCCGACCTCGGCAACGCCTACCTGCAGTCGGCTCACCTGGACATCGCGCCGCGGCCCGGGCAACTGATCGTGTTTCCGTCCTGGCTGGCGCATCAGGCGTTGGCGTACCGGGGCGAGATTGATCGCATCATCGTGTCCTTCAATGCCAGCGTGCATGCGGCGCAGGGCGGGGATCGCCTGCGTGGCTATGCCGCCGCCTGAACTCCTCCCCACGCGCGAGGGCCCGCGGGCTTGCACACCATGAACAGTATCGACATCGAAGTCATCCACACCGCGCTGGACTGGCTGGGGCGAGGCCGGCGGGTCGTGCTCGGCACCGTCGTGCGCACCTGGGGCTCGGCACCGCGTCCGCCGGGTTCCATGATGATCATCCGCGACGACGGCCAGGTGGCCGGCTCGGTATCGGGAGGCTGCATCGAGGACGACCTGATCCGTCGTGTCGCCGCCGGGGAACTGGCGCTGCACCGGCCCGAGGCCACCATCTACGGCCAGACCGCCGAGGAGGTGCGCCGCTTCGGACTGCCCTGCGGGGGCAGCGTGCAGGTCGTGCTGGAGCCGCTGGGTCGCGCCAGCGGACTGGATGAACTGCTGCGCCACATCGAGTCCTCGCAGCGCGTGCAGCGCAGCCTGGACATGCAGAGCGGCGCGGTGCGCCTTGCGCCCGCCGGGCGCGGCGCGCAGGTGTCCTTCGACGGCCAGGTGCTGCGCACCGTGCACGGCCCGCAACTGCGCCTGCTGATCATCGGCGGCGGCCAGCTTTCGCGCTACCTGGCGTCGATGGCGGTCATGCTCGACTACCGGGTCACGGTGTGCGAGCCGCGCACCGAGTACCACGAGGGCTGGGACGGCGTGCCGGGGGTGAGCCTGTCGACCCGCATGCCCGACGACGAGGTGCTGGCCATGCAGCCAGACGACAGCACCGCGGTGGTGGCGCTGACCCACGACCCCAAGCTCGACGACCTGGCGCTGATGGAAGCTCTGCGCAGCCCGGCCTTCTATGTCGGCGCGCTGGGCTCGCGCCACAACAACGACAAGCGCCGCGAGCGCCTCCTGGAATTCGACGTCACGCCCGTGCAGGCGGCGCGCCTGCACGGCCCCGTGGGGTTGCGCCTGGGCGGCCTGACCCCGCCGGAGATCGCCATGAGCATCGTCGCCGAGATGACCGCCGTGCAGCGCGGCGCAGACCTCGCCCGGGCACTGACCGACTGGAGCGGCTCCGAGACCGTCTGCCTGTCCAGCTGAACCGGGCATCCGGACGGGCCAGAGCGTCTGACAAACAGGGCATCGAGGCCGACCTCGGGGCGTCGGCTCGACGTCGGCACTTCGGCCGGAGCGGGCGCTGGTTGGCACCCGCGGCGGCGGCCGCACGGTATCGGGCAGCGGTCGCCGGGCTCGTCGCTCCCATGAGCGCTCCGACCCAAGGTGCCCACTTTCCGGTCTTCCCGCATCCGGGTCGTGGCGCCGATCCCGTAGAGGTACTGGCGATCGCGGGCGGGCATTCCGGAACTGTCGGTGGCCAGGGTCACCGCGGCTGACCGAGACCGCTACCTGATCCGGGGCGAAGGCGGCGAGGTACCCGCCGAATTGACCGGACGATTCCTCCATCTCTCCGCGTCCTCCGCCGAACTCCCCTGCGTGGGGGACTGGGTCCGCGTGCATTACCTCGATGGCGGTGCGCAGGCCAGCATTCACCGTCTTCTGCCGCGGCGGTCATTTCTGCGGCGCAAGGTCGCCGGCCGCGGGGTCGAATTCCAGATGATGGCAGCCAGCATCGACGTGGCGTTCGTCTTGCAGGCCTGTCATTTCGATTTCAATGTCCGGCGCCTCGAGCGCTATCTGGTGATGGTCAGGGATGGCCACATCGAACCCGTGGTTCTTCTCACCAAGACGGACCTGGTCGCTGCGGATGAACTGGACGTCTGATCGGCCGCCTACGGCGCATGGGGGTGGACGAGCGGATCGTTTGCGTGAGCAACGTGACGGGCGACGGTGTCGAAGAGGTGCGGGCGCGCATGGAGGCGGGCAAGACCTATCCATCGATCGGCACGAGCTTCGCGACGGTCCAGTGCTGCAGGCTTGCGCGACCGGCTGCGCTGATCTCTCGGGGGGAGGCGCCCATGAGGGCGACGCTCACTCGCCCTCATGGAGACACGGCCTCGCGCTGGAGATAGCCCAGACAGAGCGACCCCAGATGCCCGGGCAATGCGCGCAACATGGTGGATGACGCCCCGCCTTCGAGCATCGCGCGGGTTGGGCCGGCCATCGCAGCAGAGAACATGAACGCTATCAGCGCCAAGTCGTCGAAGCGTGCGTCGGATGCGGTCGCCAGCATGGCCGAGATCGCGGTACGGTTTCGCCTTCCGACTGCTTGCACAAGTTCGGTCGAATCAAGCTCGCTGGCGACGCCGTAGAGCGCGCGTGCCTCGTCGACGCGCTCGGTCTTGGCGTGCACGAAGGCGCCGACGACCGCTGCGACCATCGCGCTCAGCCGGGCATGATGCGTCGCCCGAGCGGCCGCTTCGACGGCCTCTGCGACGCGGGCCAGGTGACGCTGCAGCACCGCGTAGAGCAGCGCCTGCTTGTTCGGGTAGTACTGATACAGCGTGCCGACCGAGACGCCGGCGCGCTCGGCCACGCGCGTGGTGGTCAGGCGCCGCGGTCCGTCGCTCAGCAAAACCTGAATGGTCGCCTCGAAGATGGCGTCCACCGTGACCTTCGATCGCGTCTGCCGCGGCTGTTTGCGGGGCTTGAGGGCGGCGGCTGACGGCTGCGGCATATGCGAATTCTAGATCTGAAGGATTCTTCATAAACTGCAGTATCGGACCCGCCCTGACCAGGAGAGCACCGCATGCCGGAGACCGCACCACGAATCGCCCTTGTCACCGGCGCCAACAAAGGCATCGGCCATGAAGTCGCGCGTGAGCTCGCGCGGCGCGGGTTGACCGTACTGCTGGGCGCGCGCAATGCGGCGCTGGGCGAGGCCGCCGCAGCGCAGCGCATCGACGACGAGTTCGGCCGTCTGGACGTGCTGGTCAACAACGCCGGTGTCAGCGATCCACGCGATGCCGCGCCGTCAACCGCCGACATCGACGCCGTCCGTCGCATCTTCGACACCAACTTCTTCGGCACGCTGGCCGTGACGCAGGCGACGCTGCCCTTGCTGCGCCGCTCGTCCGCCGGCCGAATCGTCAACGTGTCGAGCGAACTCGGTTCGCTGGCGATGAACTCGGACCCGCAGTGGATGATTCGAGGACGGGGAAGTCTCGCCGCACCGCCCGAAGCAGGCCCCACAGCAAATCGGTAGGTGTGGGCGGACAGCCGCGCACGGTGACGTCCACGGGCAGAATGCGCGCCACGGGCCCGACGATGGCGTAGCCCGAGCCGAACACTCCGCAGTTCGCGGCACAGTCGCCGGCGGCCACGACAAGTCGCGGCTCGGGCATCGCCTCGTAGGTTCTGCGCAATGCGAGTTCCATGTTGGCGGATACGGGCCCGGTCACCAGCAGCACATCGGCGTGCCGGGGGCTCGCGACGAATTGAATGCCCAAGCCCTCGAGGTTGTAGTAGGGGTTGGACAGCGCGTTGATCTCCAGTTCACAGCCGTTGCACGATCCGGCATCGACCAAGCGCACCGTCAGCGCGCGCCCGAGTACGCGCAGCATTTCGATGCGGATACGCGACTCCGCGTTCGCTTCGACGACACCATCGCGGGCTTCGACGGGCGCCTCGCTGATGCGGCCCACACGCGCAATCTGACGCAGCGTCTTCCACATATCCAGTTCCCTCAGCCGTCGTGCCCGGAGTACGACAGGTTGAACGATTTGTTGATCAAGGGGAAGTCGGGGACGATGTCGCCGATGACGGCCCACTCGACCGCCGGCCAGTTCTGCCAGGAGGGGTCGTGCGCGTGGCAGCGCGCGATGCGCCCCTGCGCGTCGACGCGCAACGCGATCAGAATCGGACCACGCCACCCCTCCACCAGCCCAAGCGCGAGTCCGGGCGCGAGTCCGGGCGCGATGCTCTCGGGGAGTTCGGCGCGTACGGCGCCCGCCGGCATGCCCAGGCACAGCTCGCGGCAAAGCCTGAGCGACTCCTGCGCCTCCCGCAGCCTGAGCGCCAGGCGTGCGGCGACGTCGCCGGCCTGCTCCACCGCAATGCGAACGGCGAGCCCGCCATAGGGCGCGAACGCCGGGTTGGCGCGCAGATCCAGCGACTGCCCGCTAGCGCGCCCGGCAAGCCCCAGCATGCCCAGCCGTCGGGCAATCTCGGGCGCAACGCGGCCGGTGCTCTGCAGCCTGTTCTGAAGACCTTCGTGCGCGTCGAGGATCTCCCGCAAGCGCGCGAGCTCCCCGGTCAATACCTCGGTCTGTCGTTGCACCAGCGCGAGCGCGGCCGATTCGGGATCGACGCTAACGCCCCCGGGTTGCACGGCGTCAAAGGGGTAGCGTGCGCCGAACGCATGAGCGTTCAGTCGCAGCAGGTCTTCCTTCAGGCGCGAGAACTGGGCCAGCCCGAAGCCGAACCCGGCGTCATTGACAATGGCCCCGATGTCGCCAAGGTGATTGGCCAGGCGCTCGCGCTCGAGCAGCAGCGCGCGCAGGTGCAGCGCGCGCGGTGGAGGGGCCGCATCCGCGAGCGCCTCCAGCGCCATGCAGTAGGCCCAAGCGTTGGCGACGGCGCTGTCCCCGCTCAGCCGCGCCGCGAGCCGTACGCCCTCGACGGGCGCGAGTTGCTCGAAGCGCCGCGCCACTCCCTTGTGCGTGAAACCCAGCCGCTCTTCCAGTCGAAGAATCTTCTCTCCAACCACCGAGAATCGGAACTGGCCCGGCTCGATCACTCCGGCATGCACGGGGCCGACCGCGACCTCATGCACGCCGTCACCATCGACCGGGACGAAGGCATAGGCCTCCGGCTGCGGGGGGCCCGGGGGCACCGCCACGCTGCTTTCACGGCGCAGTGGATAATCTCGCTCCCCCCAACGCGCATGACGCAACCACGGACGCGTGTCCATGCCCTGCGCTTGCACCCCCAGCAGGTCGCGCACCGCACGCTGCAGCCGTTCGGCGACGGGGAAGCATTCATGCAGGCCGGGGTAGTGCAGCGCGCCAGGCGGCAGATCGTGCTGGGCCAGGCGCAGCGTCGCGCCGGTTGCATCCATCCAGCATGCATACACGGTAAAGCAGCTGCGTTCGGCGCGCGCGTCCTCGCCCCACAGGCTCAGCAGTCGTGCCCCCTGGTCACGCTGCTCGCGTGCCCACCCGTCCCATGCGAGCGCATCGAGCTCGCGATGGTCGAGCGGCATCATGGAGCACACGGCGCTCATGGCTCAGCCCCCGATCATGGCCGCCGCTCCATGCCACCAGCCGGCGAGGAACGAAGGTACCCACAAGCCGAGCATCAGCACCAGCGCCAGGTGCACATACACCGGCAACATGTCCGGCTGGTGCGGCAGGCGGCGCAGGGTCGTGTCGCCGAACACCATGCCCTGCACCCGCAGGAAGATGGCGCCGAACGCGATGCCCAGCGCTGCGAGCAGCACCGGCGTGGCCCAGGGCTGCAGCTGCATCGCCGTGGTGAGAATGAGGAACTCGCTGGCGAAGATGCTGAAAGGCGGCAGGCCGACGATGGCCAAGGAGCCCAGCATCAGCCCCCAGCCCATCAGCGGGGTGCGCTGGTACAGGCCGTGGATCGCCTCCATGCGCTGCGTGCCGGCCTTCTGCGAGGCATGTCCGCTGGTGAAGAAGATCGCGCTCTTGGTCAGCGCATGGCCGGTCATGTGCAGCAGACCGGCGAAATTGGCCACCGGGCCGCCCATGCCGAAGGCGAAGGTGATCAATCCCATGTGCTCGATGGACGAGTACGCGAACATGCGCTTGACGTCCTTCTGGCGCCACAGCAGCAGCGCACCCATCAGCGCGGAAAGCAGCCCGAAACCCATGAGCATGTCGCCTGGCCACGCCGCGTGCAGGCTGCCCTCCACCAGCACCTTGCAACGGATCACCGCATACAGCGCCACGTTGAGCAGCAGCCCGGACAATACAGCCGACACGGGCGTGGGACCTTCGGCGTGCGCATCGGGAAGCCAACTGTGCAGCGGCACCAGTCCGACCTTGGTGCCGTAGCCCACGAGCAGGAAGACGAAGGCGATGCCCAGGATGCTGGGTTCGAGCCGACCCTTGACTGCGTCCAAGCGGGTCCAGAGCAGAGCGCGCATGCCCTCGACGCCGGGGACGCGCTGGGCGGCGAAATACAGCAGCACGGTTCCGAACAGCGCCAGCGCGATGCCCACGCCGCACAGGATGAAGTACTTCCACGCGGCCTCCAGGCTGGCCTTGGTGCGGTACAGCGAGACCAGCAGCACGGTGGTGAGCGTCGCCGCCTCCATGGCCACCCAAAGGACGCCCATGTTGTTGGTCGTCAGCGCCAGCAGCATGGTGGCCATGAAGAGCTGGTACATGCTGTGATACAGGCGCAGCCTGGAGGCGTTGACCCTACCGTGTTCCAGTTCGATGCGCATGTATGGCCGCGAGAACGCAGCGGTGGTCATGCCCACGAAGGCCGTGAGGGTCACCAGAAACGCGTTGAAGGGATCCACGAAGAATGCTTCGGAAAAGGCCGTGGACGGCCCGGCGGCGACGACAACCAGGGTCAGCGCGAGCGCGGCCAGAAAGGTCGAGACGCCGAGGCCCAGGTTGAGGTGCGGTGCCCAGGAGCGGTGGCCCCACAGCGCCAGCAGCCCTCCACCGAGGACGGGCAGCGCGACGACGGCGAACAGGATGGCGGCAAACACCTCACTCGTCCTTCATGGTTTCCAGATGCTGCAGATCCAGGCTGTCGAACTGTTCGCGAATCTGGAAGAAAAAGACGCCCAGGATGAACACCCCCACGAGCACGTCCAGCGCGATGCCGAGCTCGACCACCATAGGCATGCCCTGGGTGGCGGTGACCGCGGCGAACAACAGGCCGTTCTCCATCGCCAAGAAGCCCACGACCTGCGCGATGGCCTTGCGCCGCACAATCATCATCAGGAAGGCCAGCAGCACGAGCGCGACCGCGATGCCCAGGGTGCTACGGGTGGCGGCGCCCGCGAAACCGGAAATCGGCTGGGCCAGCACGAAGGCGAAGATCACCAGCACGATGCCGATGATTTGCAGCGTCGGGATGTTGACCAGGGTCTCGGCGTCCCACTCGGCGTGCAGGCGACGGATCATGCCCTGCAGCACGTAGGGCAACACCAGCACCTTGAGCAGCAGCGTGAGCGCGGCCGATGCGTAGAGCTCGTCATGCCCTGTGGAATAGGCCACGAGCGCCGCGCTGGCAGCCAGCAACGCACCCTGCGCAGCGAACAGATTGACCAGATTCATCACCCGCCGCTGCGCGAGCATCGCGAAGGCAAGCAGCAGCAGGAGCGCCGCGAACAGATCGATGAACTGTACGGTCAGCGGCAGCGCGACGGCCTGGGAGATGCTCGCGTGCATGCCTAGGATCCCAGCATGAGACGAACGAGCAACGCGAGCACCGACAGCAAGAACGCGGTGGCCAGGAACTCCGGCGCCCGAAAGATGCGCACCTTGGCGCTCAGCGTCTCGATCAGGGCGATCCCTGCGCCTGCGGCGGCCAGCTTGAGCAGCAGGGGCGGCAGCGCGGGCAGCAGCCAAAGCACGCCGTCGGCGCGCCCGGCCATGCCCCAGGGCAGGAAAAGCGCGAAGCCGATACACGCATAGGTGAACAGCTTCAGGCTGCTGGCCCATTCGACCAGTGCAAGGTGTCGCGCCGAGTATTCCAGCACCATGGCCTCGTGGATCATCGTCAGTTCGAGGTGGGTGGTGGGGTTGTCGATCGGAATGCGGCCGTTCTCGGCCAACAGCACCATCACGAAGGCCACGCCGGCGAAGGCAAGGCTGGCGTGGATCGCCAGCGCGCCGGACTGCAGGGCCGCGCTGATCTCGGGCAAGAGGGTGCTCCCCGAAATCAGCGACGAGGTGAACAGCACCATGAGCAAGGCCGGCTCGGCGAGGAAGCCCACCATCATCTCCCGTCGCGACCCCATCGCGCCGAAGGCGGTTCCGATGTCCATTCCCGCCAGCGCGATGCATACCCGCGCCAACGCGAACAAGCCGACCAGGGCGATGGCGTCCGCCACCGCGGCAAAGGGCAAGTCGGTGGACAAGGAGGGCACGATGGCCGCCGCGGTCGCCATCGTGCCGAACAGCAGATAGGGCAGCGCCCGGAACAGCGGTGACGCATCGCGCGCCACCACGGCGTCCTTGTGCATGAGCTTGGCAATCCGGGCATAGGGCAGCCAGATCGGCGGGGCGCTGCGGTTGGAAAGCCAGGCGCGGCACTGCGCCACCCATCCGGACAGAAGCGGCGCGAGCGCAACCGCCACCATGACGGCGAACAGTTGGGTGAATAGTGCGGACAGGGTCACCGCATCACCACCATCAGCAAGGCCAGCAGGGTGGCGAAGCTGTAGAGAAGGTACACCGCGATGCGCCCCTGTTGCAGCAGTCCGGCCCACTGGGCCAGGCGCTGCACGCCCGCGGCCAGCGGCAGGTAGGCTGCGCGCCAGAAGCGGTCGGCCACCTCCACGCGGTAGCGCGGCTGAGCGTCGTCAGGCCGGGGAAGTTCGGTGTGAGCCTCGAAGAATGGCGCGAAAAGGCGGCGAATCGGCTGGCCGAATCCTTCGGCCGTGTCCTGCATGCGCGGGGTCAGCCCGGGAGAGCCGCAGTCCCAGGGATCGGCACGACGAATCCGTCCGGGGTACACCCGGCGCGCGACCAGGGCCGCGAGGACCACCATGCCGGCCGCCGCGAGCAACACGGCCAGGGGGGCGTAGGCGGCGCGCTGCTCCGAGAGGGGCGCGAGATGGAACCAACCCCGAATGCGCAGCGAGGCGCCAGCCAGCGGCATGACCACATGCTGCAGGGCCTGCAGCACCAAGCCCGGAGCCAACCCGATCAACACGGCTCCCGCGGCCAGCCATCCCAGGCCCAGGCGTTCGAGGCGGCCCGCATCATGGGCATGCGCCAGGGCCGGCTCGCGGTGTTGGCCGAGAAAGATCACGCCATAGAACTTGACCATGACGTAGGCCGCCAGCGCAGCGGTCAGCGCAAGCAGCGCCGCGCCCAAGGGGACGAGCATGTTGACGAAGGGCAGCGGGATGCCGGGCGTGAACAGAAAGGATTGCAACAGCATCCACTCGGCAACGAAGCCCCCCAGCGGCGGCAGCCCGGCGATGGCCAGCGCTCCCACCAATGCCGTCCATCCGACCCAGGGCATGCGGCGCAGCAGTCCACCCAGGTGCCCCAGGCTGCGCTGTCGCGTTGTATGCAGCACCGAACCGGTGGCCAGGAACAGCAGGCTCTTGACAAGCGCGTGGTTGAGCAGATGCAGCAGCAGCGCGGCCAGGGCCAGCGCCGCCAGCGCGGGCATGCCCACGCCGCGGAACACCAGCACCAGACCCAGCGCGGCGAAGGCGATGCCGATGTTCTCGATCGACGAATAGGCCAGCAGTCGCTTCATGTCGGTCTGCACCGCGGCGAAGAGCACGCCGTACAGCCCGCCGAACAGGCCCAGTGCGAGCAGGGGCAGGCCCCACCACCACAGCGGCGCATGAAGCAGGTCCAGGCTGACCCGCAGCAGCCCGTAGAGGGCGGTCTTGAGCATGACCCCGCTCATCAGCGCCGACACCGGGGAGGGGGCCGCGGGATGGGCATCGGGCAGCCACACGTGCAGCGGCACCAGGCCGGCCTTTGCGCCGAAGCCCACCACCGCGAGTCCGAAGGCGATGCTGGCCCACGTCGGCGACAGGGCGTGGGCGCGCATGGCGTCGAAACTCAGTCCGGAGCCGCCCCCGGACATCATGACTCCGAAGCACAAGAGCAGCGCGATCGCGCCGAGGTGGGCGAGCACCAGATACACGAAGCCGGCGCGACGGATTTCGGCGATGCGGTGCTGGCTGACCACCAGGAAATACGAAGCCAGCGCCATGACCTCCCAGCTCACCATGAAGGTGTAGGCGTCGTCGGCCAGGAGCACCGCGGCCATGGCCGCGAGGAAGACGTGGTACTGCATGCCGAGCAGGCCAGGCGCCGTGCCCTCGCCCTCGCGGAAGTATCCCGCCGAAAACACCGACACGCCGGCGCCCGCGGCACCCAGCAAAAGCAAGAAGAACCCCGAGAGCGAGTCAAGCCGGAAATGCATCGGCAGGCCGGGAAGCCCGATCGGCAAGAGCAGCATGCTTGCCGGGGCGAACAGCGCGCCCAGGCCGATGGCGGCCATGGCCAGGCACCCCGCCGCGCCGATCGGAAACAGCCCATGGGCCACGAAACGCGTGGCACGCGGCGCCGCCAACCCGGCCGCACCCAAGCCCATCCAGAGCAGGATCACGCACAACGCCGCGGGCAACAAGGCGAGGTGATCCATGGAAGCTTGCATGAATGCTTGATTCGCATAAGATGTGCGCAGATGGTAATCCCGTTTGCATTCCAATGGAACAGCGCACAGCCCGCCTCACCGTTCTGATCGATCCGCAGAAGAAAGCGGTGTTCGAGCATTTCTGCGCCCTGGAGGACCAGACGCCGTCCCAAGTGGTGCGTCAGCTCATCCGGGAGTACATCGAACATCGCCTTGGCCGGCCCTGGCAGCCCGGCGAGACCCTGGAGGACGTCCTGCAGCGCTGAGCGGCGCCAGGAGACGTCCGCACATCCCTTGCAAGCGTGCCCCGTCCGGGAGGGCTCGCTCCAGCAGAGTTCGCAGGCCAGCTGGGCGAATGGTCGGTGCCGAACGGGCCTTCGCCGTCGGCAGGTCCTGCATCACGACGGACCCCGTGCCATAGGTCATGCGACGCAACGCATCAGGGGACGGGTTCCCGGGAGGACCATGCAGGCTCCGATTGGAGCGCTCTGTGCGACTAGCGTTCACCGGCCTTGCTGCCTTCCCTCTGGGCTGCCCGGGGGCGCAGAAAAGGAAATGACCGGCATCCTCATCGACGACCTGCTCCTGCTCAAGGGGGAAGCACTGTCGGATCGGACCGGTGTGAGAGGCAAGCTATTCGTAGTGCGTTCGGGGGCCTTCAAGTCGGAGGCTCCCCTGGGTGCCGGCACACGGCGTGTGCTGGGACTTCACGCAGCCGGTGATTTCATGAGCGCGGAGCCTACGCTCGGTGGCGTGCGCGACGCCGAATGGAGCGCAGTGCGAAACAGCACCGTATGCGTTGTCGAGCTGGCCTGCGCTGCGGCCGTCCCCCGCGAACTTGTGCCAGGTCAGCCTGCCGGCGCCGGTCGGGTTCCTTGGCGTGACGGCGCCGCCTAGCATTGGCTGCATGGCCGCTCCTGTTGCGCAAAGCCGCGTGGCTCGTCGCCGCGGTGGCAAGGAAAGGAAGACCGAAATGAAAAAATTCCTGGCCGTGATGCTGTTGGCACTCGGATGCGCGGGCTTGCCGCTAGCGGCCCATGCGCAAGTCGCATATGCGGCCAAGAACGTGAACCTGCGCGCAGGGCCGGCGCGTGCGTATCCGGTGGTGGCCGTGCTGCCGGCGGGCCTGAACCTGGAAGTGCAGGGCTGCCTGTCCGACTATGCGTGGTGCGATGTCATCGCCGGCCCCTACCGTGGCTGGGTGTATGCCGGCAACATCGACTACGCCTACGAGGGGGGGTACGTACCGCTGCTGAACTATGGCCCGCAACTGGGGATCGCGATTGTCGGCTTCGTGTTCTTCGACTACTGGAACCACTTCTATACCCGCGAGCCCTTCTACCGCGACCGCGATCGCTGGGCGCATTACCCCCCGCCACGGCCGGGGCTTCGGCCGCAGCCGCACACACTGCCACCACCCCGGCCGCGCAGGCTGCCGCCGCCGAGGGTGCAGCCGCGGCCGCCGATGCAGCAGCCCCGCATCCAGCAACCGCCCCGCATCGAGCAGCCCAGGGTGCAGCAGCAACAACGGATGCAGCAGCAACAGCAGATGCAGCAGCAACAGCAGATGCAGCAGCAACAGCAGATGCAGCACCGGCAGCACATGCAGCAACAACAGCGGGTGCAGCCGCCGGCAGGCTCTGCGCAGCCGCGCAATCCCCAGGCCCAACGGCCGCAGCAGGGCCCGCGCCAGGCGCCGGGCGGCCGTTCCGATCACCGCGTTCCACAGCAGAATCGGGACTCCGGCCGCCCAGGGCCATAGCGGCAGCGCCGGGGTTCAGGGCGAGAGTTCGCGCTCCAGCATCAGCCAAGTCGACCACTGCGGGTGCGCGCTGCTCTGCTGGAAGGCAGCCTGCTCGCCCAGCGCGAACCACCACTGCGGAAAAGGCCGCCAGGCGATCCGCGGCATCAAGCCGAGCGCACGGCCCTTGGGGTTCAGAACACGTTCGGCAGGTTCACTCCGCCACACTTCCCTCCAAATCACAGTGCGCTCCGGCGTCCGAGGCGCCAGGTCTCAGTGCGGGCGCGCAAGCGACGAATGACCTTTGGCTCCATCTATCGGTGGAGCGCCGTGGGGGCTCATCGGCGCCGTCTTTGCACGGACGCTGGGCTGGTCGGCGCAGGCGCCTTGCTCCGCACGTCGGGACTTTCGTGGGCACGCGCGGCTCTCGTGTGTTGCCGAGAGGTGGCGCATGGGATGGTTTGAGCTACGAGCTCGTTTTGGCGTTTTCCTGCGCCCCCTTGCGCGCTGCCTCAAGTATCTCGGCTGATAACTCGGGGTCGGACCGTGCCGCAGCGCGTGCAAGGATCAATGCGCCGACCATTCCCGAGAGGGTCTTGATTGCACGGGCGCGTCGTGATCCCGCCGCTCTGGCCCGTGACTGCGTCTCGGGCAGCACCTCCGCGAACGCGTCGATATAGCGACGAATGCCGCTGCTGAACACATCAGCGAGTGGGGTGCCGCCGCGACTGACGTCGCACGCCAATGCGGCAACCGGGCAACCTGACCCTGGTGCGTCGCGATGCGCGGTGCTCAGGTAGCGTTCGATCAAGGGCAGTGCGGATCGCCCTGGCGCGTCGACGTCGTCGATGTCCGTGATCGTCCACTGGAATGCCGCGGCGCAGGCCTCAAGAATCAGCGCTTCCTTTGATTCGAAATGCCGATAGAAGGCGCCGTGCGTCAGCCCAGCGGCGCGACAGACGTCTGAGACGCCCGTCGCCTCGATCCCTCGCTTCCGCATGATGTGTGAGGCCGCCTGGACCAGATCATCGTGGTGCTGCTGCGCGATTTCCTTCGTGACTTTCATGCCCCCTCCATTGGTTGGAATCGTAATCAAAGTATGTAAGATGATCGACATCAGCATTAAGGGGGCAAGCGATGGACGCACTTCGCAAGGTGGTTGTGACCGGAATGGGTACCGTCAATCCGTTGGGTGCTGGAGTCGAGGCGTCGTGGGATCGCCTGCTTTCTGGACGCTCTGGTGTGCGCCGGCTCACCGCCGCGTGGAGTGCTGACCTAGGCGTCGGGGTCGCGGGCATCATTCCCGACTTGACTGACGACCCCGAAGACGGATGGGACGCTTCCCGCATCGCGTCTGCGAAGGATCAGCGCAAGATGGACCGCTTCATCCCCCTTGCGCTCGACGCTGCCGAACAGGCATTGAGCCAGGCGAAATGGATGGGGACGGATCGCTCGCTCGAGCGCTGCGCAACGGTCATCGCGTCCGGCATCGGCGGCTTCGGGGCCATTGCCGAGGCTGTGCGCACCACGGATGCTCGGGGCGCGCGTCGATTGTCCCCCTTCACAGTGCCGTCCTTTCTGATCAACCTGGCGGCGGGACACGTGTCGATTCGGCATGGCCTCAAGGGGCCGATTGGCGCGCCAGTGACCGCCTGCGCTGCCGGAGTCCAGGCAATCGGGGATGCATGGCGGCTGATTCGCACGGGGGAGGCGGACGCCGCGGTGTGTGGCGGCTCCGAAGCCGCGCTCCACCCAGTCAGCCTCGGGGCGTTCGCAAGCGCGAAAACGCTCTCGACAGCGTATGCCGACCACCCGGAGTGCGCATCGCGTCCCTTTGACCGCGACCGCGACGGATTCGTGATGAGCGAAGGCGCAGCAATCGTCGTGCTTGAGGCGCTCGACCATGCACTCGCGCGCGGCGCGCAACCCTTGGCTGAAGTGCTCGGATATGGAACATCCGCGGATGCGTTTCACATCACCTCCGGTCCGCAAGACGGCCACGGAGCGCGTCGCAGCATGGCCCTGGCGGTCGAGTCTGCCCGCCTGCATCCTGACGAGATTGACCTGCTCTGTGCGCACGCAACCTCGACCCCGGTGGGTGACCTGGGGGAACTCGCCGCAATCAAGTCACTGTTCGGAGTCATGCGCGGGCCGGCAATCACTGCGACGAAATCGGCGACGGGACATCTGCTCGGTGCAGCGGGCAGCCTGGCCGCGACGTTCGCCGTGCTGGCACTGCGCGATCAAGTTGCTCCGGCGACGATCAACTTGTTGAATCCAGATCCGATGGCCAACGGACTGGATCTTGTCGTGGGGGCGCCGCGCTCGATGTCGATTCGACACGTGCTCGTCAATGGTTTTGGTTTCGGGGGTGTCAACGCCACGCTCGTCCTGCGCCGGTGGGATTGAGACGGGGACAGCGCGCGTGCGTACGTTTGCTTGCTAAGTTGCTGTTTTTATTCAATCATTGTCAATTCTTTGGGACTTTGTTCCCAGCTCCCTCTCTGTTAGCAGGCCGTTGAAGTACCTGACGAACGAGCGAATTCCGCCGTTGGAATCGCGTGGCGATGCTCATCGGGTGCTCAGTTTTCGGGCAAGCTCCCCCATTCCGGGTCGATTCGAGCCCTGGTGGGTGGTCGGGATGGCGATTTCCATGGTTTTCGCCCTCATCACGCCGACTGCGGACGCAATGCGGCCAAGGAGCGCAGCCGCGTGAGGTTGTAGGCCGCCATCGTCAGGGTCAACAACTGGTCGACCTTCTCCAGGCCCTGCACCATGACCTGGCGGATCGGGCCGATCGTCTTGCCCCAGCCGAAGCACTGCTCGATCCGCTTTCGTTTGCGCTGGCTGACCGCGTAGCCGGCATGTCGCGTCGTGCGCCCATCGATCGCGCTGCCTCCGGTGCGCTGGGTGTTCTGCGCGACGTGCGGGGTGACGTTCATCGTGCGGCACGCCTTGACGAAGCCGCGCGTGTCGTAGCCCTTGTCGGCGCCGACCGTGATCCGGACGTCGGGCTTGGCCACGTCCGACAGCATGCGCTCGGCGACATCGCGCTCGGCATACCCATCGGCCGCGCTGGCTTGCACGTTGACCACCAGGCCATGGCGGTTGTCCGTCAGCACATGCCCCAGGTAGCTCGGCAACGCAGGCGCCGCGCTGCTCTTGCGATACAGCCTGCTCTCGGGATCGCTCGTCGAGGCGTGGGTTTCGTTGCTGCGCTTCTCGCCGTGCCAGTCCTCGGGCGGCCGGTCGTCGTCGCTGCCGTCCTTGCGCCGCACGCTCTTGTGGCTGGCCCACGCATGGATCAGCGTACCGTCCACGCTGAAGTGCTCGCCCGACAGCAGCCCGCGCTTGTCGGCCATCTCCACCGTCGCGTTGAACAAATCGGTGACGGCATCGAACTCGATCAGCCGATCTCGGTTCTTGC
>JAJYTY010000283.1 GCA_021792835.1 Pseudomonadota bacterium | reverse complement strand
GGCCACCACCGGCCCGAGCGGGCGATGCTCGGCGTTGTGGAATCGGCTGGACACCTGCTCGCCGTAATAGCGCAGGAAGTCCACCGCCTCGCGTACCTCGCCGATCGCGGCCGGCAGTGCCCGCCCGGCCTCGCGCACGATCAAGCCGACCAGCCGCGGCATGCGCTCCTCGAGCAGCTCGGCCGCACGCAGCAGGATCGCGGCGCGGTCGCCCGGCGGCGTGGACTGCCACACCGGCGCCTCGGCGATCGCCAATTCGAGCGCCTGCTCGCACATCTGCGGCGTGGCCTCGCACACGCTGCCGACAACGTCGCGCAGGTCGGCCGGATTGAGCACCGGGCGCGAACTCGCCTCGGCCTCGCCGCCGGCCAGGATCGGGCATGCCCGCCACTGCGTGTCCAGCCCGGCCAGTCCCGCCGCTGCAAGCGCGCCAAGGCGCTGCTCGTTGCTCAGGTCGAGCCCGCTGGAATTGCTGCGCCGCGCGCCGAATATCCGCACCGGAAGCACGATCCTGTCGTGCGGGGCGCCGAGCGGCACCACGCGCCGTGCCAGTTCGACGGGGTCGGCGACGATCTCGCCCAGATCGGTCTTGGGGTCGTTGATCTTGTGCACGAAAGAGGTATTCGCGCCGTTCTCCAGCAGGCGCCGCACCAGGTAGGCCAGCAGGGTCTCGTGGGTGCCAACCGGCGCGTAGATGCGACAGGGACGGTTCAGGCCCTCGGCAGCGACCACCTCCTCGTACAGCGGCTCGCCCATGCCGTGCAGGCACTGGAATTCATACTGTCCGAGATAGAAGTTGTCGCCGGCCATCGCATGGATCGCCGCCACCGTATGGGCGTTGTGGGTGGCGAACTGCGGGAACACCGCCTGCGGCGCGGCCAGCAGCTTGCGCGCGCAGGCCAGGTACGAAACGTCGGTGTGGGTCTTGCGCGTGAACACCGGGAAGCCCTCGAGCCCGTCGAGCTGGGCGCGCTTGATCTCAGAGTCCCAGTAGGCGCCCTTCACCAGGCGCACCATCAGGCGCCGGCGCGAGCGATGCGCCAGGTCGATCAGGAAATCCAGCACGTAGGGCGCGCGCTTCTGGTAGGCCTGCACGACGAAGCCGATGCCGTTCCAGCCCTGCAGCGCGTGGTCGAAGCACAGGCTTTCCATCAGGTCCAGCGACAGTTCGAGGCGGTCCGCCTCCTCGGCGTCGATGTTCAACCCGATGTCGTAGCGTCGCGCCAGCCGCGCCAGATGGGTCAGGCGCGGCAGCAGTTCGTCGATCACGCGCTGGCGTTGCGCGCGGCTGTAGCGCGGATGCAGCGCCGACAGCTTGATGGAGATCCCCGGGCCCTCGTAGATGCCGCGGCGCTGCGCCGACTTGCCGATGGCGTGGATCGCCTGCTCGTAGTCGCGCAGGTAGCGCTCGGCGTCGCGCGCGGTCAGCGCGGCCTCGCCCAGCATGTCGTAGGAATGCCGGAAACCCTTGGCCTCCCACTTGCGGCTGTTGGCCAGCGCGTCGGCGATGGTCTGGCCGAGCACGAACTGCTCGCCCATCAGGCGCATCGCGATGTTCACGCCGCCGCGCACCACCGGCTCGCCGCCGCGCGCCACCAGGCGCGTGAGCATCGACGACAGCGAGGCCTCGCTGCTCGTGCTGACCAGACGCCCGGTCAGCAGCAGTCCCCAGGTGGCGGCGTTGACGAACAGCGAGCGCCCTCCGCCCAGATGGCTCTGCCAGTCGCCGGAGCCGACCTTGTCGCGGATCAGTGCGTCACGCGTGGCCGTGTCGGGAATGCGCAGCAGGGCCTCGGCCAGACACATCAGCGCGATCCCCTCCTGGCTCGACAGCGCGTATTCCTGCAGCAGCGTCTCCACGATGCCGCGGGTGCGCTTGGAGCGCAGCTTCAGCGCCAGCTTGCGCGCGGTCTCCTGCACCCGCGCCGAAACCTCCGGCGCCAGCTCCGCCTGCGCCACCAGCGCCGGGACGCACTCGGCCTCCGGGCGCCGGTAGGCGGCGGTGATCGCGGCGCGCAACACGGTTTGCGGTTGCACCTCCTGCGCCATTTCCAGGAAGGGCACCAGCGGACCTTCCCGAGTCTCGGGTTGCTCCGAAGGTTGCACCTCGTCGGGCTCGTCGCCGGGCTGCAGCGAGTCTCCGCGCTCCAGCCGCTCCAGTCCCTGCAGGATCAGCTGCTTGACCACGTAGTGGGGCGTACGCCCCTGGGTATCGGCTGCCGCGCGAATGCGCATGCGCACCTGCTCGTCGAGTTTCACGCCGATCGTCGTCACGCCCATGGGAATGCCCTTGTCCTTGCCGCGGGAGAAAAACAGGCGGATGGTTGCACTCCCTGGGCGCAATGTAAAGGTGCCTGGACCCGGGGTAGCAACTTTTTTACAACTTGAGGTATAACCCTGATGCAATTCAAGGTGCAACCGACTATGTTGCGGGCTTCGCTGCGCCTGCGGCGTGAAGCCGCCCGGCATGGTGATGGCCCGCTCGAGGGCCGACGACCGGGTGCTGCCCGTGCCCGGCCCCGTTCAACCATTTCTTTCGAAAAGCGAGACGAAGATGCACAAGTTTTGCAGGAAGGTTGTCTACAGTCTGGTGGCGGGCGCGCTGGGCGCCGGTGCCGTAGTTGCCCAGGCCGCCACCCCCATCACCATCGGCGTGCAGGCGCCGATCACCGGCCAGTACGCCAATGAAGGCCAGGGCATCGCCGACGCTGTCAAGCTGCTGGTCAAGCAGCAGAACGCCAAGGGCGGGCTGCTCGGGCACAAGCTGGAAGTGAAGGTCTGCGACGACCAGGGCGAGGCCGCCCCGGCCGCGATCTGCGCGCGCCAGCTGGTCAATGACGGCGTGCTGGCGGTGATCGGAAGCTACACCAGCGGTGCTGCGCTGGCTGCCGAGCCGATCTACGCGCGCGCCAACGTGATCCAGACCTCCGACGGCACCAGCGACGAGCTGACCGAGCACGGCTTCAAGACCTTCTTCCGCAACGCGCCGCCCAACAGCGCCGAAGCGGTGTTCACGGCCGGCTACTTCAAGGCCATGGGCTACAAGCGCATCGCCGTGATCACCGACCACTCGAGCTTCGCCACCGGCCTGGCCGACGCGGTGGTGGCCGATGCCAAGAAGGACGGCATCGACGTCCTCGACAAGGCCTACATCAGCGCCGGCTCGCAGAACTACACGCCGGTGCTGACCAAGCTCAACGCGCTGCACCCGCAGGTCGTCTATTTCTCCGGCTACTACACCGACGGCGGCCTGATCAAGGCGCAGATGGCCCAGCTCGGCATGAAGGCCAAGTTCGTCGGCGGCGACGCCAACCAGAACGTGGCCTTCGCCAAGATCGCCGGCAGCGCCGCCGCGGGCGCGGTGATCAT
>JAJYTY010000282.1 GCA_021792835.1 Pseudomonadota bacterium | reverse complement strand
ACCTCGAAGCCGTCGATGTAGCCTTCGTCGACCAGCACCTGCGCGATGGCCGCCTTCAGCTTCGACGCCGGCATCCGCACGCTGGTCTTCTCGACCATCTGCGCGTTGCGGATGCGGGTCAACATGTCGGCGATGGGATCACTCATGCTCATGGGAATATTCTCCGGTGCGTTCCGACAAACGCCTTACCAGCTCGACTTGGTCACGCCCGGGATTTCCCCGCGGAAAGCCAGTTCGCGAATCTTGTTGCGCGCCAGACCGAACTTGCGGAACGTGCCGCGGGGGCGTCCGGTGATCGCGCAGCGCTTGCGCAGACGGGTCGGGCTGGCGTTGCGCGGCAGCTGCTGCAGCTCCAGGCGCGCCTGCATGCGTTCCTCGGGGGACTTGCCCGAGTCGCCGATCACGGCCTGCAGCGCGGCACGCTTGCCGGCGTACTTCTGCACGAGCTTCTCGCGCTTGTTCTCGCGGTTGATCAGGGAAAGCTTGGCCATGGCAACCTCAGTTCTTGAAGGGAAAGCGGAAGGCGGCAAGCAGGGCCTTGCACTCGTCATCGGTCTTCGCGGTGGTCGTGATGCTGATGTTCAGCCCGCGCAATGCGTCGACCTTGTCGTACTCGACTTCCGGGAAGATGATCTGTTCCTTCACGCCGATGTTGTAGTTGCCGCGGCCGTCGAAGGCACGCGACGACACGCCGCGGAAATCGCGGACACGCGGCAGCGCGATGGTGATCAGGCGATCGAGGAATTCGTACATGCGGCGACCGCGCAGCGTGACCGAGCAGCCGATGGGCATGCCCTCGCGCACCTTGAACGCCGCGATGGCCTTGCGGGCCTTGGTGACGACCGGCTTCTGCCCGGCGATCTTGGTCAGATCGTCCACCGCATGCTCGATCACCTTCTTGTCCGCGACCGCCTCGCTCACGCCCATGTTCAGCGTGATCTTGCTGATGCGGGGCACTTCCATGACCGACTTGTAGCCGAGGCTCTTCAGCAGATCGGGTGTGATCCGATCCTTGTACAACTCTTGCAAGCGCGACATATCGCCCCCGTTAGACCTTGATCTGTTCGCCGCTGGAGCGGAACACGCGGGTTTTCGTGCCGTCCTCGGCGATGCTCACCCCGACCCGATCGGCCTTGCCGGTCGAGGGGTTGAAAATCGCGACGTTGCTCTGGTGGATCGGCAGTTCCTTCGACACGATTCCGCCGGTCTCGTTGCGCATCGGGTTCGGGCGGGTATGCCGCTTCACCAGATTCACGCCTTCGACGACCAGGTGCTCGGTGCCATGGCGCCCCAGCACCTTCGCGCGGCGACCCTTGTCGGCGCCGGCGATGACGATGACCTCGTCACCCTTGTGGATCTTGTTCATGCTCGACCTCTTACAGCACTTCGGGTGCCAGCGAAACGATTTTCATGAAGCGCTCGGTGCGCAGCTCGCGCGTGACCGGGCCGAAGATGCGGGTGCCGATGGGCTCCAGCTTCGCGTTGAGCAGCACGGCGGCGTTGCCGTCGAACTTGATCAGCGAGCCGTCGGCGCGGCGCACGCCCTTGGCGGTGCGCACGACGACGGCGTTGAACACCTCGCCCTTCTTCACCCGACCCCGCGGGGCGGCTTCCTTGACGCTGACCTTGATGATGTCGCCGATCCCCGCATAGCGCCGCTTGGAGCCGCCGAGCACCTTGATGCACATGACGGTTTTGGCGCCCGTGTTGTCGGCCACGTCCAGCCTCGATTGCATCTGAATCATGTCAAATCCTGGAATTGATTCCCAACTTGCCGATGCGACCGGTGTCGCGCGGCGATGTACACCACGCGCACCGACCTCAGCTCCGGCAGTCTTGGGCCCGTAGAGCGGGTACTGCGTCTTGAAGGCCCCTCGACGCGATCACGGACCGCGCCGACGGGCTTGCGAAACCTGTTTTCCACCTGCATTTCCACCCAATCCACCCGGCGACGCACGGCCGGAAGATGGGCGAACCGCAAATTCTGTGCTCGAAAACCCGATCTGTCAAGACCGGGTTGCGGGCGTGCGCTCGCGCCTTCAGACCAGGCGCGCCTTCTCCAGCAGGCGGGTGACCACCCAGCTCTTGGTCTTCGACAGCGGACGGCTCTCCGCGATCTCGACCAGGTCGCCGACGTGGTAGTCGCCGTTCTCGTCGTGCGCGCTGTACTTCTTCGAACGCACGATGTACTTGCCGTACAGCTCATGCTGCACACGGCGCTCCACCATCACGGTGACCGTCTTCGCGCGCTTGTCGCTGACCACGCGGCCCGACAGGGTACGGGTCAATCCTTGGCTTTCCGACATGTTCACTCCTGCGGGGTCGTCTGCTGGATCAGCGTGCGCACGCGCGCGATGTCGCGGCGCACCTTGCCCAGCTGCGAGGTGTTGCTCAGCTGCTGCGTGGCCTTTTGCATGCGCAGACCCATGTGGGCCTTCAGCAGAGCGTCGAGTTCTTTTTGCAGGCCCGGCTTGTCGAGCTTGCGCAGTTCTTCCATGTTCATGGTCTTGACCTCAGGGCCGTCAAAGGCCGAAACGGCGGCCGACGAAGGCGGTACGGAACGGCAGCTTGGCCGCGGCCAGCTCGAAGGCCTCGCGAGCCAGTTGCTCGGGAACGCCATCGATCTCGTACAGCACCTTGCCGGGGGTGATCTCGGACACGTAGTACTCGGGGTTGCCCTTGCCGTTGCCCATGCGGACCTCGGCCGGCTTGGTCGAGATCGGCTTGTCCGGAAACACGCGGATCCAGATGCGCCCGCCACGCTTGACATGACGCGAGATCGCACGGCGCGCGGCCTCGATCTGGCGCGCGGTCAGGCGCCCGCGGGTGGTGGCCTTCAGGCCGTACTCGCCGAACGCGACGGTGGCCCCACGCGTGGCCACGCCCTTGTTGCGACCCTTTTGTTCCTTGCGGTACTTGCGCCGCGCGGGTTGCATCATGACGGTTCTCCTTGCTTGGCCGGCGCAGCCGCGCCGTCCGGTTTGCTCACTTTGCGCACGCGACGGTCGGGCGCGCCGGCGCCCTCGCCACGACGCGGTCCGCGGCGCGCACCCGGGCGCTCGTCACGACGCGGACGGCGCTCCGGCTCGGCGGCCTCGGCGGCCTTCTGCGCCAGCGCTCCGCGACCCAGCGTGTCGCCCTTGTAGACCCACACCTTGACGCCGATCACGCCATAGGTGGTCTTGGCCTCGGAAAAGCCGTAGTCGATGTCGGCGCGCAGCGTCTGCAGCGGCACGCGACCCTCGCGGTACCACTCGGTACGCGCGATCTCGATGCCGTTGAGGCGACCGGAGGACATGATCTTGATGCCCTGCGCGCCCAGACGCATCGCGTTCTGCATCGCGCGCTTCATCGCGCGGCGGAACATGATGCGCTTTTCCAGCTGCTGGGTGATCGAGTCGGCGATCAGCTTGGCATCGATCTCGGG
>JAJYTY010000281.1 GCA_021792835.1 Pseudomonadota bacterium | reverse complement strand
TGCAAACCAGTGTGTTGTCGCGCATGACGTGGTGGTGCAAGAGCGCTGCCATCGCGTGCAGTCCGATCAAAACATAGCCCAATGTCGCCCCGATTTGGGCAGTCCGCTGGGCGAGGCGGCGCTGGCTGCGGATTTGGCGGAGCCGCGCCGACGGTTGCTGCAGAGTCCGTCGTTGTGGCTACACGTGTGAACTGGCGCTCAGCAGATCGACGCCCCCAGTGACAACGGGTGACTGCGTCAGCTCCCCATCGGGCGCTCGGGCGTGGTCCCCGTGCGGCAACAGTCCATTGCCGGCCGCGGCGTTCCCTCTCGGCGCCCGCATTCCTATAGTTCCCGGAACAGGTCCGACCCTATTCGTGACCTTGCCTGGGAGATCTGCGTGTCCGTTCATCGAAATGCGTTTTGCCATGTCCAGAGTGTTGCGCCCGCGGCGCGTCGCCCCGAATCGTCCCGGATGCCGCCGCGCATCCAGGCACGGCGGCGTGCCTTCGATTCGCTGGGAATTGCGCCGGGGCGCGTCCGCAGCGCCTTCGACTCGCGCGAGGCGCCGTGGCCGGGCCGACGGCCTCCGAGCTGCTTCGACGAGGACGACCGGGTCGCCGCGGTGCGCCGCGCATTCGACCCTTTGCTGCCGCGTGGCGACGCTCACGCAGCGCCTGCCTCGGCGCTCGACCGGCGTGCCGGTCTCGATGCCCCGGTGGAAGTCTTTGCGAGCGTGTTCGACGAGCTCGACTGATTCAGCTTCCGGCGCCGAGTCCGGCGGCGTCGAAGACCCTGCCGAAATGGTCCATGAAGGCGCGGACCTTGGTCGAGACGACGCGCTTCGGCGGGTAGATCGCCCAGACCGCCTCGGGAGCGCGGCCGCCACGTATTTCCCAATCGCTCAGGATTCGGACCATGCGCCCGGCGTCGATCTCCGGGGCGATCAACCAGGTCGGCAGGAACGCTATGCCGAATCCTCTCAGAGCCAGCTCGAGCACCGCCTCGTAATCATTGCATCGAAGGCGGCCGCGCAGGGGTGGGATCCGGACCTCCGCGTCGGCGCGGTGCGCGCCGGAGCGGGCGGCAAACCAGCGGTTCTCGCTGGTACGCGGTTGCTGCACGATCGCATGTTCGGCAAGCGAGTCGATGGTCGCGGGGGTCCCGCAACGCGCCAGGTATGCCGGGCTCGCGCACGCCACCCGCCGATGAAGTGCGACACGCCGGGCCATCAGCCCGGAATCGGGTAGCGAACCGGTGCGGATCGCGAGGTCCATTTCCGTGCTGATCAGATTCAGGGCCTCCTCGGCTGCGAGAAGGTCTACGTCGATCTCGGGGTACGCGGCGAGAAATTCGCCGATATGGGGAACGATGTGACGCCGTGCGAACGAGGGAGGAACGGTGACTCGAAGCAGACCCTGCGGTGCCTTGTTGAAGGCTGCGGCCATGGATCTTGCATTGTCGAACTCGGTCAGCGCGATCTGGATCTGCGCGAAGAAGACCCTCCCGCCCTCCGTCAGGACCAGCCCCCGCGTGGAGCGGTTGAACAGGGCGATCCCGAGGTCTGTTTCCAACTCGGTGATGTAGCGCGACACCGTGGAGGTCTTGATGCCGAGATCCCTGGCCGCGCCGCTGAAGCTGCCGAAATCGGCAGACTTCGCGAACGCTCGCACCGCAGCGAGGTAGTCCATGGGTTCCGCGCCTCCGCTCAGCGCCTGCTGCGCCCGGCACCACGAATTATAGAAATCCACCCCGAGGATCCCGCGTGCGGCCGCTCGACGCCAACCGGCAGCCTTGCCGGAGCGGGATTCCCTGCAGCCAGCCCAGGCCTGTCGCGGGCAGCGCGGCCTCGTCACGGTCGGTCAGATGGTCGAGCGCCTGCTGTATCGCGCATGGCGAGGGCCATTCCGGCCGGTCCATGGAACCCTAATCGCCGAGTGTCGCCAGAAGGACGCCGCGCCGCGTCGGAATGAATCGGGCCGCAGCGCCCGGGGCAGCGGCGGGGCAAATGGCCTGCGCCGCCTCGAGCTCACGCAAGTGCAGCACGGCCGCGCTCCGGTCCAGGCCTGCGCGGGCACAGATCGCGGCAAGCTGCTCGTCG
The DNA here is from genome assembly GCA_021792835.1 of Pseudomonadota bacterium. Classification (GTDB taxonomy): domain Bacteria; phylum Pseudomonadota; class Gammaproteobacteria; order Burkholderiales; family Burkholderiaceae_C; genus Thiomonas_A. The sequence goes on along the minus strand of JAJYTY010000281.1, from coordinate 1,359 downwards.
AGCGTCGGGTCTGCAGGAGAAGATGCGATCAGATGCCAGAGAACGAGTCGGGCGCCGTAGCCCAGACGGGACGTACAAGCACATCGAGCCGGCATCGAATCTGCAATGCTCGCATCGACAACGGCCTCTTGATCCAGCTCTGACATCGCTTGACGCAAACGGGGGCTTCGACTGCGAAAGCGTAGGCCGGGCCGCTCGCGCGCGGCAATGTCCGCTGCGGCAATTCAGCTTTGCAGGGGGAAGCCTTCACGCGCTGCGCCAGGCCCGCCTCCAGGTCGGACCTTTCGGCGGCCGGGATGATCCTCGGAATCAGGTCGAAGGGAATCAGGCGCTCGGTGCCCGCCTCGTCCCCGTGCAGCGCGAAGGTGATGCCCACGCGGCGGAAGATCAGTTCCGCCTCATCCCGCTTGGTCTGCATGGTCTCGCGTGGCTGCTGGTGCAGCCAGCGGGAGTACGGCTCGTAGTGCATGCGCGCCGAAGCGCCATACTGGGTCATTTCGTCGAAGTTGCGCATCGTCGCCTCCCCTGGCTCTCGTGTCACGCACGCCATGCATGCCAACCCTGGGGCTACCTGCCGCCAACTCAAGCGCGAACAGCTTTTCAAGCTGCCTGAAGGCGTCACCCGGTTCGACGGCCTACGTTTCCCGATTCGTCAACGGTCGCAGCATCACCATGGAAGCGGTGCGTCCGCACTGAAGAATCCGCCGGACTCTCCATGCTTGCCGATCAGCGCGTAATGCAGTGCAGCCGCGGCTCCTTCGGCGAGGGTCTGCGTCCCTCGGTGATGGTTCAGATCCGTGGCGGTGAAGCCGGGGTTCACCGCGTTCACCTTGATGTCCGTACCCTGAAGTTCTGCCGCAAGTTGAACCGTCAGCATGTTCAGGGCCGCCTTCGAGGCGCTGTAGCCCAGCAGCTTGTACGCGGCGTACTTCCACTGCGGGTCCGAGTTCATCGCCAGCGAACCGAGTTCGCTCGACACGTTGACGATTCGGCCGGCGGGCGAGCGGCGCAGCAAGGGCAGCATCGCCTGCGTCACGGCCAGCGTGCCGAAGAAGTTGGTGTCGAAGATGCGACGGACGGCGTCGATGTCGGCGGTTGACGGCGAGGCATCGCGTGGATCGCTGACACCGGCGTTGTTGACCAGCACGTCCAGACGGCCGAACTCGTCGTCGATGCGTTGCGCTGCCGCTGCCAACGTGGCAGGCTGACCCAGGTCGACGGCGATGAACCGCGCGTCGAGGCCCAGCGCTTGCAGCTGCGCTGCGGCGGCCTCGCCCAGCGCCGCATTGCGCGCGCCCAGCAGTACGGTCAACCCGCGCCGCGCGAGCTCACGCGCGACTTCATGGCCGATGCCTTTGT
>JAJYTY010000280.1 GCA_021792835.1 Pseudomonadota bacterium | reverse complement strand
CGCCGTGTAGCCGGCGCGCTTGGCCATCTCGATGGCCGCGAAGGTCTCGGTCAGCGTACCGATCTGGTTGACCTTGATGAGGATCGAGTTGCCCACGCCCTCGTCGATGCCACGGCGCAGGATCTCGGTGTTGGTGACGAAGATGTCGTCGCCGACCAGCTGCAGCTTGCGCCCGAGCTGGGCGGTGAGTTTCTTCCAGCCGTCCCAGTCCTGTTCGGCCAGGCCATCCTCGATGGACACGATCGGGTACTTGCCGAGCCAGCTCTCGTACAGGGCGATCATCTCCTCGGAGCTCAGCACCTGGCCCTCGCCTTCCAGGTGGTACTTGCCGTCGCGATAGAACTCGCTGGACGCCGGGTCCAGCGCGATGGCGATCTGCTCGCCGGGCTTGTAGCCGGCCTTCTCGATGGCCTCGACCACCAGTTGCAGCGCCGCCTCGTGGCTGGGCACGTTGGGCGCGAAGCCGCCTTCGTCGCCGACCGTGGTGGGCATGCCGCGGTCGTGCAGGATGCCCTTGAGGGCATGGAACACCTCGGTGCCGTAGCGCAGCGCCTCGCGGAAGCTGGGCGCGCCCACCGGCATGATCATGAATTCCTGCATGTCCAGGCTGTTGTTGGCATGCGCGCCGCCGTTGATCACGTTCATCATCGGCACCGGCAGTTCGCAGGCCGCGAAACCGCCCAGGTACTGGTACAGCGGAACTCCGGCTTCCTCGGCGGCCGCCTTGGCCACCGCCATGCTCACCGCCAGCAGTGCGTTGGCGCCCAGGCGCGACTTGTTCGCGCTGCCGTCGAGTTCGATCAGCGTGCGGTCGAGGAAAGCCTGCTCGGACGCGTCCAGCCCCATCACCGCCTCGGTGATCTCGGTGTTGATGTGCTCGACCGCGCGCAGCACGCCCTTGCCGCCGAAGCGCTGCGGGTTGGCGTCACGCAGTTCCACCGCCTCGCGCGTGCCGGTGGAGGCGCCCGAGGGCACCGCGGCGCGGCCGAGGAATCCGGTCTCCAGCACGACATCGCATTCCACCGTGGGGTTGCCGCGGCTGTCGAGGATCTCGCGGGCGTTCAGGTCGACGATTGCACTCATGGGTCGGTTCCAGTCCTTGTGGTTCGGTTGCGGCAGCGGCGGCGCGGGCTCAGCGCAGCTGCTCCTCCAGGTAGTCGCGGCGCTTGACCACCGCATCGATCGCGCACAGGTCCTCGAGCAGCGCGCGCATGTGGCGCAGCGGCATCGCGTTGGGTCCGTCGGACAGCGCGTGCTCGGGGTCGGGGTGTGTCTCGGCGAACACGCCGGCGACTCCGGCGGCCACCGCGGCGCGCGCCAGCACCGGCACGAATTCCCGCTGCCCGCCGGAGCGTTCGCCCAGTCCGCCGGGCTGCTGCACCGAGTGCGTGGCATCGAACACCACCGGGCAGCCGGTGTCGCGCATGATGGTCAGGCCGCGCATGTCCGACACCAGCGTGTTGTAGCCGAAGCTGACCCCGCGCTCGCACACCATGATCTGCTGGTTGCCCACGGCGCGCGCCTTGTCGACCACGTTGCGCATGTCCCAGGGCGCGAGGAACTGGCCCTTCTTGATGTTCACCGGACGTCCCTGGCGCGCCACGTTCTGGATGAAGTTGGTCTGGCGGCACAGGAACGCCGGGGTCTGCAGCACGTCGACCACCGCGGCGACCTCGCCCAGCGGGGTGTCCTCGTGCACGTCGGTGAGCACCGGCACGCCGAGCTGGCGCCGCACCTCGTCGAGGATCGTCAGCCCCTGCTCGACGCCGGGGCCGCGGAAGGACTTCGCCGACGAGCGGTTGGCCTTGTCGAAGGAGGACTTGTAGATGAACGGCACGCCGAGCCCGGCGCACAGCTCCTTGAGCTCGCCGGCGGTGTCCAGCGCCAGTTGCCGGCTCTCGATCACGCAGGGCCCGGCGATCAGGAACAGCGGTCGGCGCGGCCCGACCTCGAATCCGCACAGTTGCATCGGCGGCTCCCGGACTCAGGCCTGCGCCGGGCTGGCCGCCGGCTCGTGCGCCTGCGCGCACCGCGCATGGTGCTCGAGCGCGGCGCGCACGTAGGCGTCGAACAGCGGGTGGGCGTCGCGCGGCGTCGACTTGAACTCGGGGTGGAACTGCACCCCCATGAACCACGGGTGCACGCTGCGCGGCAGCTCGACGATCTCGGTCAGGTGCTCGCGGGTCGTGTAGGCGGAAATCACCAGCCCCGCCTTCTGCAGCGCATCCAGGTAGTCGACGTTGGCCTCGTAGCGATGGCGGTGGCGCTCGTTGACGGTGTCGCCGTAGATGCTGTGCGCCAGCGTGCCCGGCTGCACGCGCGCTTCCTGCGCGCCCAGGCGCATCGTGCCGCCGAGGTCGGATTCGGCGCTGCGTTCGTGCACCACCCCGGTCCGGTCCTTCCATTCGCTGATCAGCGCGATCACCGGATGCGGCGTGGCGGGTTCGAACTCGGTGCTGTTGGCTCCCGCCAGCCCGGCCATGTCGCGCGCGTACTCGATGGTCGCCACCTGCATGCCCAGGCAGATGCCGAGATAGGGAATGCGCTGCTCGCGCGCGTAGCGCGCCGCCAGGATCTTGCCCTCGATGCCGCGCTTGCCGAAGCCTCCGGGCACGAGGATCGCGTCGAAGGCGCCGAGCTGCGCGATGTTGTCCTCGGCCAGGGTCTCCGAGTCGAGGTAGCCGATCTCCACGCGCGCCGCGTTCTTCAGCGCGGCGTGGCGCAGCGCTTCGTTGAGCGACTTGTAGGAGTCCGACAGGTCGGTGTACTTGCCCACCATCGCGATGCGCAGGTGGTGGCGCGGATGCGCCTCGACCTGCACCAGCGCGTCCCACGCCGACAGGTCGGCGGGGCCGCCGACCAGCTTGAGCTTGTCGCAGATCAGGCCGTCGAGCCCCTGCTCGTGCAGCATGCGCGGGATCTTGTAGATGCTGTCGGCGTCCCACACCGAGATCACCGCTTCCTGCGGCAGGTTGGCGAACAGCGAGATCTTCTCGCGCTCGTCGTCGGGGATCGGGCGGTCGGCGCGGCACAGCAGCGCATCCGCGGTGATGCCGATCTCGCGCAGCTTCTGCACGCTGTGCTGGGTCGGCTTGGTCTTGAGTTCGCCGGCCGCGGGGATGAACGGCACCAGGGTCAGGTGCACGAAGGCGCTGTGGTGCCGCGGCAGGCGCAGGCTCATCTGGCGCACCGCTTCCAGGAACGGCAGCGACTCGATGTCGCCGACGGTGCCGCCGATCTCGACGATGGCCACGTCGGCCTCGTCGGCGGTGCCGACTCCGGCGCCGCGGCGGATGAATTCCTGGATCTCGTTGGTGACGTGCGGAATCACCTGCACGGTCTTGCCCAGGTATTCGCCTCGGCGCTCCTTGCGGATCACGCTTTCGTAGATCTGCCCGGTGGTGAAGTTGTTGCTGCGGCGCATCGAGCGCCGGATGAAACGCTCGTAGTGCCCGAGATCGAGGTCG
>JAJYTY010000048.1 GCA_021792835.1 Pseudomonadota bacterium | reverse complement strand
GGCGCGCAGCAACCTGGTCGGTGTCATCACCAACGGCACCGCGGTGCTCGGGCTGGGCGACATCGGGCCGCTGGCGGCCAAGCCGGTGATGGAGGGCAAGGCGGTCCTGTTCAAGAAGTTCGCCAACGTCGACGTGTTCGACATCGAGATCAACGAAAAGGACCCCGGGCGTCTGGTGGAGATCATCGCCGCGCTGGAGCCGACCTTCGGCGGCATCAACCTGGAGGACATCAAGGCGCCCGAATGCTTCCGCGTCGAGCGCGAGCTGCGCGGGCGCATGCGCATCCCGGTGTTCCACGACGACCAGCACGGCACCGCGATCATCGTGGGCGCCGCCGTGCTCAACGGGCTGAAGGTCGTCGGCAAGTCGATCGAGCAGGTCAAGCTGGTGTGCTCGGGAGCCGGGGCAGCGGCGCTGGCTTGCCTGCGCCTGCTGGAGCACCTGGGCTTGCCGCGCGAGCACATCTGGGTCAGCGACATCGCCGGCGTGGTCTGGCAGGGCCGCGCCGAACTGATGGATCCGGACAAGCAGCGCTACGCCCAGGCCACCGAGGCGCGCGGCCTCGGCGAGATCATCGAAGGGGCGGACATCTTCCTCGGCCTGTCGGCCGGCGGGGTGCTCAAGCAGGAGATGGTGGCGCGCATGGCGCCGCGGCCGTTGATCCTGGCGCTGGCCAACCCGACGCCGGAGATCCTGCCCGAGGAGGTGAAGGCCGTTCGCGACGACGCGGTGATCGCCACCGGGCGTTCGGATTATCCGAACCAGGTCAACAACGTCCTGTGCTTTCCCTACATCTTCCGCGGCGCGCTGGACTGTGGCGCCACGACCATCACCACGGAGATGGAAATCGCCACGGTGCAGGCCATCGCGGCGCTGGCGCAGATCGAGCAGAGCGACGTCGTGGCGGCCGCCTACGGCGGCAGCGTGCCCGGCTTCGGGCCCGAATACCTGATCCCGAAGCCCTTCGACCCGCGGCTGATGCTGCACATCGCGCCGGCGGTGGCGCGCGCGGCCGCCGAAAGCGGTGTGGCCACGCGCCCGATCGCCGACCTCGAGGCCTACCGCGAGCAGTTGCAGCAGTTCGTCTACCAGTCCGGCGCGATGATGCGCCCGATCTTCTCCATCGCGCGCCATGCGGCGAAAAAGCGCATCGTCTACGCCGAGGGCGAAGACGAGCGGGTGCTGCGCGCGGTGCGCGTGGTCGTCGACGAGCAGCTGGCACGCCCGATCCTGGTCGGGCGCCCGGCGGTGATCGCGCAGCGTATCGAGCGCTTCGGCCTGCGCCTGCGCGAAGGCGAGCACTACGAGGTGGTCAACACCGATCACGACGACCGCTACCGCGATTTCTGGCAGACCTACCAGCAGCTCGCCGGGCGCAAGGGCCTGACGCCGTCGTTCGCGAAGATCGAGATGCGGCGGCGCCTGACCCTGATCTCCAGCATGATGGTGCACAAGGGCGAGGCCGACGGCCTGCTGTGCGGCACCTGGGGCAACACGCACATGCACCTGCACTACATCGACCAGGTCATCGGGCGCCGTGCCGGGGTGCAGACCTACGCGGCGATGAACGGGCTGATCCTGCCGGGTCGCCAGCTGATGCTGGTCGACACGCATGTGAACATCGACCCCAGCGCGGAACAGATCGCCGAGATCACGCTGCTTGCCGCGGAAAAATTGCGCCGATTCGGAATCACTCCGAAGGTGGCACTGCTGTCGCATTCCAACTTCGGTTCCAGCAACGCCCCCAGTGCGGTGAAGATGCGCGAGGCCCTGGATTTGCTGCAGCAGCGCGACCCGGGGCTCGAGGTCGATGGCGAGATGCATGGTGATTGCGCGCTGGACCCGGCGCTGCGCAACAGCCTGCTGCCGCAGACCACTCTGTCCGGCGAGGCCAACCTGCTGGTGTTTCCCAGCCTCGACGCGGCCAATATCGCCTACAACCTCCTGAAGACGGCGGCCAGCAACAACGTGGCCATCGGTCCGGTCCTGCTCGGCGCGGCGCGCCCCGCCAGCATCCTGACGGCGTCCAGCACGGTGCGTCGCATCGTCAACATGACCGCGCTGACCGTGATGGAAGCCAACGCGACGGATCCCGGGTCCTGAGCATCCCCGTTGCCGGGTTGCCGGCACCGCGGACACGTCGGCAGCAACCCCTGAAGTGAATGCCCACTTCAGGGGTTGCTGCTGCACAAAAAATAGGCGCAAATCTTGCTTTTGCCGGGGGTTTCCCGTAGCATGAGTTTTTGGCCGTCGGCTTGGCCGCGCGCAGCGGGAGGGCGTGGGAGTGCGCGCGAGGGCCTACGGTTGAACCGCCGATAACTCCACTGGCGTGCTCAGGCTGACCGCCCGTCACGAAAACAAGTTGAAACGGAGCTTCGATGGCGTGAACGCGCCGCCGGCATCGGCGCCCGCGCAGCTGCCGCCGGTACGCCGCGGCAGGCTGTCGCGCCGGCTGCAGGGGCTGCTGCAGGCCTTGCTGATGCTGGGCATCAGCAGCGCCGCAACTGTCGTCGAAGCTCGTCCGTCCGTGTTCGCGCCGATTCCGGCTGCGGTGTTGCGGGTGGATCAGCTGGACCTCCAGGCGAGGCAGACGCTGCGTCGCATCCACGACGGCGGCCCGTTTCCCTTCGCCAAGGACGGAATCGTGTTCGGCAACTACGAGCATCAATTGCCGGGCAAGCTACGCGGATATTACCGCGAATACACCGTGCCCACTCCGGGCAGCCGCAACCGGGGGGCGAAGCGAATCGTATGCGGTGGTGCCTCACGCAGCCCCGACGTCTGCTATTACACCCATGATCACTACGCAAGTTTCCAATACATTGCCCGTTGAGGTCGACGAGGGCGTCAACCTCGAGGCCTTGCGACCGAACATCGTGCAGTCGATCCGCGCGTTCAGGGTGAACGAGTTGATGAATGCCGCGCAGGAGGCCGGGCAGCACTTCCTGTATGCCAGCCTGGCGCAGGCCACGACCAAGCAGGAAGTGCTGGAAACCATCGCGCGCAGCTTCCTGTTTCCCAAGCATTTCGGCAAGAATTTCGACGCGCTGCGCGATTGCCTCACCGACATGATCGCCGGCGCCGGACCGCAACCGGGCTTCGTGATCGTGCTCGAGCAGCTGCCGATGACCCAGCGCTTCGACAAGGAGGCGCGCGAGACCCTGCTCGACGTGTTCCGCGACGCCGCCGATTTCTGGTACGAGCACGGGGTGGAGTTCAGGGTCTTCTACTCTTTTCTGTGACCCGCGCGCCTGCCCGGGAGGCGTTGCGGGGTGATGTGGAACCGGGTTTCCGAGTCAGCCGCGCGGTGCGCACGCCAGCGTCGCCGTGGTATGGCACCTGGCTGGCGCAGGCAGCTTGAAGTCGACCCCCACGGCCGGGGCAAGCCCGGCCTGCCCCCCGAGGGGGCCGAGAAGGCTTGGGGCGGCCCTGCGCCTTCTCGGGTGACGACCCCCACGGCCGGGGCAAGCCCGGCCTGGCCGGCTCAATCGCGCTGCAGGCGCAGCGCGAGTTGCACGTATTCGTCGACGCTGACTTCCTCGGCGCGGCGTTGCAGGTCGAACTCGCCGCCGAAGCCCTGGCCGGCCAGCCAGGGTCCCAGGCTGTGGCGTAGCAGCTTGCGGCGCTGCGAAAAGGCCGCGGCCGCCAGCGCCTGCAACGTGCCGGCGCGCAGCCCGAGCAGTTGCGCCCGAGGCCGCGGATGCATGCGCACCACCGCCGAGTCCACGCGCGGCGGCGGGGTGAAGGCCGCGGGCGGCACGTCCAGCACCGGCCACATGGCGTAGCGCCACTGCAGCATCACCGTCAGGCGGCCGTAGGCGGCCGTGGCGGGCTCGGCGAGCATGCGATCCACCACTTCCTTCTGCAGCATGAAATGCTGGTCCTGGACCGCATGCGCGGAGTCGAACAGGTGGAACAGCAGCGGACTGGAAATGTTGTAGGGCAGGTTGCCGAACAGGCGCAGTCCCGTGCCCAGCATGACGAAATCCAGCGCCAGCGCGTCCGACTCGATCACCTGCAGGCCTCGCGCCTCCCGCGCACGCCAGCGCGCCGCCAGGTCGCGGTCGATCTCCACCACCGTCAAGGCGCCAGCACGCGCCAGCACCGGCAGGGTCAGCGCGCCAAGTCCGGGGCCGATCTCCACGAGCGGCTGGCCGGCGCGCGGGTCCAGCGCGTCGACGATCTGCGCGATGACCGCCTGGTCGGTCAGGAAATGCTGGCCGAAGCGCCTGCGCGCCGTATGGCCCGCCAGGCGCGTGGGTGCGCCGCCGCGCGCCGATTTCACGAGTCGTCGTCGCCGGGCAGGCGCACGTAGGTGCGCTCGCGCACGTCCTGCACCAGCTCCTCGAAGGCCTTGACCTCCTTGCGCTGCAGCAGCATGTTGCGCGCCACCGCGCGCTCCTGGCCCGGTCCCAGCGCATGCTCGCGCCGGTCCACCAGTTGCAGCAGCACCACCTTGCCCGGCAGCAGCAGAGGCTGCGAGACCTGGCCCGGGTTCAGGTTGTCGAGCGCCGAGTCGAGCACCGGCGGCAATTGCCCGGGCAGCAGCCAGCCCAGGTCGCCGCCCTTCGTGGCCGTGCTCAGGTCCTGCGAGATCTCCTTGGCCTTGGCCGCGAAACTCACATCGCCCGATTCCACGGCGCGGCGCACCGCATCGAGCTCGTGCACGGCCGCCTTGCGCGAATGGTCGTTGTCGGCGTCGATCACGATCTCGCGTACCTGCGCCTGCATCGCCGTGCGGGGCAGGCCGCCGGGCTGCTCGCGACCCAGCAGCTTCAGGATGTGGAAACCGGCGGGGCTGCGAATCACCTGGCTGACCTGCCCCGGCTGCAGTTCGCTCACCGCCCGCACGAACAGTCCGGGCCACTGGCTCTGCGCACGCGTGCCGAGGTCGCCGCCGTGCAGCGCGCCCTGCCCTTGCGAGAACTGCCTCGCGACCACGCTGAAGCGCCTGCCCTGCTGCAGCAGCGCGGCGGCGTGCTCGATGATGTCGCGCCCGGCGGAGATGTCGGCCGCGGTCGGGTGGTCGGGAAGCGGCACGAAGATCTGCGCCAGGTGCAGCTCGGGATCGCCGCCGGCGGCGCCGGCCCCGTGCCGCGCGAGGTAGTCGTCGATGTCCTGTTCGCTCACCGTGACCTTCGAGGCCACGTCACGCTCGCGCAGGCGCGCGATCAGCATCTCGCGCCTGATCTGCGACTCGAAATCCTTCCAGCCCATCCCCTGTGCGGTGACCTGGCTGCGCAGCTGTTCGAGGTCGAGGTGGTTGTTGGTGGCGATCTGCTGCAGCGCGCGCTGCAGCGTCGGGTCGCCGACCTCGATCCCCGACTCCTGTGCGTACTCGGCCAGCGCGTACTCGTCGATCATCTCGTTGAGCACTTGCGGCCGCACCTGCGCGAGTGTCGGCAGCGGCGCCCGATGCTGTTGTTGCAAGGCTTGCAAGGCGTTTCGCACGCGCAGGTCCAGGTCGTAGCGCGTGATCACCTGGTTGCCCACCACCGCGGCGATGCCGTCGCTGCTGGAGCTCGGTGCCGGCGCCGCCGCCTGCGCGGCGGGTTGCGGCGCGAGACCCAGCCCCATCGCCGGGCCGGGTTGCAGCGATTGCGCCAGCGCAGCGCCACCGGAGAGGCCGGCGCCGAGGACGGCGAGCAGCGCGAGACGCGGCAAGGTTCTATTCATAGTTGACATAGCGGCTGGGAGGGGCCACGGGTTGGTGCACCAATTGATAACCGGGGATATTTTGCTGCAGCGCGCCCAGCGGATTGTTGCCCAGTCGCGAGAAGCCCGAGAGTTCCAGCTGGAAGAGGATGCGGGTGTTCGCGCTGAGCGTGGTCAGCGCCTGGTGTTGCAGCACGATGCGCCCGACCCAGCAACCGCCGTCGTACTCGAATCCGAACAGTCCGTTGTTGAGCCGCTTGTCCTCGATGCTGTAGTTCGCCTGTCCGACCGAATACCAGCGCGCCGACAGGCGCCATTGCCATGCCGCATTGATGTACTTGAGCGGAATCTGCGTCGCGGTGGCACTTTGCGTCTGGTAGGAAAGACTCAGGTTCTTGTAGTCCGCGACCCGCCAGCGGGCCCCGAAGTTGCCCTGCACCAGCTGGTGCAAGCGCTGGTTGTAGTCGACCCCGCCGTCGAGGGTCCAGCGCGGGTCGAAGGACAGCGAGCCCAGCACGAAGGTGTCGGCCAGTCCGGGCGGGATCGGGGTCCCGGTGAGGGTCACGCGCTGCGCACGCATCAGCACGCGCTGCGCCAGCGTGACACTGGCGTATTCGGCACCGCTGCTGGCATCCAGCCAGCGCGTGGTTGCCCCGGCCGTCACATTGTCTGCGTCGGCGATGCGGTCGTTGCCGGAGAAGCTGTTGTCGGTGTAGATGGTGGCCAGATTCAGGTCCAGCGGCGCGCTGTCGAAATTCGGCAGGTATTGCTGCGCCCGATATGGGGTGTATACGTAGTAAAGCCGCGGCTCCAGGGTCTGCGTCAGTTCGCGTCCGAAGGCGTGGGTGTTGCGCTCGAACACCAGCCCCGAGTCCACGCTGAAGGTCGGCACCGTGCGGGTTGCCGAGGTGCTGCCGTTGGCCATCGGCGAGTCCGTGGTGTAGGTCGTTGCATTCAGGCGCAGGCGCGGCGTGACGAAGCCCTGCGGCGCCACCAGCGGCAGGCTGATGCTGGGGTCCACGTAGCTGCGCTCGCCCGACAGCAGGCCCGGCGTGCTGTTGGTGAAGCGCGCGGTCGCCGCCGACAGGCCCCACTGCGGCCCGCGGTAGTTCGTGCTGTGCCACTGGCCCAGCAACTGGCGCTGGACGTCGTAGGGGAGCGCCACCGGCGACACCGGGTTCTGCAGCGTCTGCCAGGTGTTGAAGCTGGCCTGCACCATGCCGTTGGGCTGCGACCAGGTGACCTGTCCCTGCTGCGGCAGCGTGCGGTTGGCGCCGATCACCGGGTCGACATTGCCGAAATCCAGCCACCAGTTCTGGTCGGATACGCGCTGCAGGTTCAGCCCGTAGCTCAGGTCGTTACCCAGGCTGCCGCTTTGCTGCAGCACGGCCGCCCAGCGCGACGTACCGCCGGCCTCGCGGTCGCTTGGCAGGTAATCCAGGAAGCTCTGGCCGCTGTAGTCGGGCTGCAGCCAGCGCAGCTGCGCGCTGCCCATGAGGCCGCGGCGCATCAGCAGGCGCGGTGTCAGCGTGGCGTCGTAATTCGGCGCGATGTTCCAGTAATAGGGCTGCGCCCAGTCCAGTCCGTTCCTGCTGTCGATGCCGATGGTCGGCGGCAGCAGCCCCGACTTGCGTGCGTCGGTCAGCGGAAACGTGGCGTAGGGCAGGGGCAGGATGGTCACGCCCTTGAAGCGCACCCGACCGTCGCGCGCGACCCCGGTATCGTCGGCGAAGTCCAGGTCCAGGTGCGTGGCCTCGAGCACCCAGTCCACCGGCGAGGCGGTGCAGGTGGTGTAGCTGGCCTGTTCGGCCTGCAGGTGCTGGCGCCCGAGGAATTCCACCGAACGAGCCGTTCCACCGCCCTGGGTGCGATGGAAGAAGTAGCGTACGTCGGGCATGCTGCCGGTGTCGTCCGACAGGTTGAAGCGCAGGCTCGGACCGCTGAAGACATTGCCGTCGCGCACGATGCGCACGTTTCCATGCGCGTCGACCTCTTGCGTGACGAGGTTCTCGTGCATGCGATCGGCCTTGAACACCATCGAATGCTTGCGAAGCTGCACGGCGCCACGGGCGTCGAGCCGGATGTCCGTCTGCGCGCTGAACTGCTGCGCGAACACGAACACCGGCTCCAGGGCGCGCACCTGCGGCGGCAGGCGCTCGAGCAGCGCCGGGCTCGAGCGCAGCTGCAGCGCGCCCTCGCCCGGGGCCGGTTGCGAGGCCCCGGGAACCGGCGCGGCGGCCGCGCAGCGGCCGAGTCCCAGGCCCAGCGCGACGAGCAGCGCACGACCGCGTGGGCTGCGACGGGCGCGGGAGGGGGGCTGCAAGGCGACGGGCACTGGGGGCGGGTGGGTTTCGGGCCCGCGCGTGGAGCGGGCCGCGCACGAGGGCCGGCGGCCACGAGCCGCGGCCTCCTAGAATCGGCGCCGATTATAGGAATCCCCGGCGGCGCGTCGCAGACGCGCCGCCCCGAGACGACATGACCGCATTCTCCACCCCCATCGCCTCCGCGGGCGTCCCCTCCGCTGCCGACGATGCGCGACGTTCCCTGTTGCTGCAATGGCTGGCCGCCCGCCCCGCCGGCATCGTGCTGCGCCTGGACACGCTGCGCCCGGCCTCCGCCGACGCCAGTTTCCGGCGCTATTTCCGCGTCGACGCCGAGGGGGCGGGCGATGCCTCGCTGATCGTCATGGACGCGCCTCCCGACAAGGAGGACGTGGAGCGCTTCTGCCGTATCGCGCAGGGGCTGCGCGATGGCGGCCTGTCGGCGCCGCGGGTGCTGGCCATGGACCGCGAACGCGGTCTGGTGCTGCTGTCCGACCTCGGCAGCACCACCTACCTGGATGCCTTGCTGCAAGCCCGCCAGCAAGGCCAGGCCGCGCGCTGCGACGCGTTGATGCGCGATGCGCTGCAGGCGCTGGTACGCCTGCAGGGGCTGCGCCTGGAGTTGCCGCTCTACGACCGCGAGCGCCTGCAGGCCGAGATGGATCTGTTCGGGCAGTGGTACGTGCAGCGGCACCTGCAGGCCGAGCTGACACCCTCCGAGCAGCAAGGCCTGCGCCGTGTCATGGACGCGCTGCTCGACAGGCTGCTCGCGCAACCCGTGGTGCCGGTGCATCGCGACTTCCACAGCCGCAACCTGATGGTGCTGCACGAGGGACAGGAGTGCGGCAACCCCGGAGTGCTGGACTTCCAGGACGCCGTGCTGGGTCCCGTCACCTACGACCTGGTCTCGCTGCTGCGCGACGCCTACATCGAATGGCCCGAGCAGCAGCAGATCGACTGGGCCGTGCGCTACTGGGAGAGCGCGCGTGCAGCCGGGCTCGCGGTGGACCGCGATTTCGGCACCTTCTATCGCGACTTCGAGTGGATGGGGCTGCAGCGCCAGCTCAAGGTGCTGGGAATCTTCGCACGGCTGCACCACCGCGACGGCAAGGCGCAGTACCTGCGGGATCTGCCGCTGGTGCTGCAGTACGCGCGCGGGGTGGCCTCGCGCTACGCCGAATTCGCTCCGCTGCTGCGCCTGCTCGATCGCCTGCACGGGGTGCAGCATCGCGACGGCTACACCTTCTAGGAGGTGCCAGGGTGCGCGCGCTGATCCTGGCGGCCGGGCGCGGCGAGCGCATGCGCCCGCTCACCGACCGCATCCCCAAGCCCCTGCTGGCGGTGGGGGGCAAGGCGCTGATCGTCTGGCAGATCGAGGCGCTGGAGCGAGCCGGCGTGCGCGAACTGGTGGTCAACCTCGGCTGGCTGGGCGGGCAGCTGGAGCAGGCGCTGGGCGACGGCGCGCGCTGGGGGGTGCGCATCATCTATTCGCGCGAGCCCGAACAGCCGTGGGAGACCGGCGGCGCGGTGGCCACCGCACTGCCGCTGCTGGGCGGCGCCGATGCCGCACCCTTCGCCGTGCTCAGCGGCGACATCCACACCACCTACGACTACACCCGGTTGCACGCGGCGGCCGCGCGCATCGCCGCCGATCCGCGTTCGACCAGCGCGCATTTCGTGCTGGTCGACAACCCGCCGCACCACCCGCTGGGGGACATGGCGCTGGACGCCGAGGCTCGCGTGCGCCGCGACGGCGCAAGGCTCAACTACGGCAACATCGCCGTATTCCATGCCGGGCTGTTCGCCGACCGGCCGGCGCGCCAGGCCTGGAAGCTGTTCCCCTGGCTGTACGCCGAGGTCGACGCGGGTCGCGTCAGCGGCGAGCACTGGCGGGGTGCCTGGCACAACGTCGGCACCCCGAGCCAGCTGGCCGAGCTCGACCACCTGCTGCGCACGGGCGGCGAGCCCGCCGCCGGGGCCGAGCAAGGGGGGGCTCGACGGGGGTAAGCTGGCGGCTTGCGCGCCGCCCGGCGCGACTCCCGTCCCACGAATCGTCCCGCCGATGTCCGCCGTACCCGTACTGTCCGCCGCCACCGCTCCCGAGGCCCCCGACGCGCAGCTGCTGCGCCAGTGCGCGCTGCGCCGCGAGCAGCTTGCGCGGCGCATCGCCGACTCCGGCGGCGGCATCGCGCTGGTGCCGACCGCGCCCGAATACATGCGCAACCGCGATGCCGATTACCCCTATCGGCACGACAGCTATTTCTACTATCTCAGCGCGTTCACGGAGCCGCAAAGCCTGCTGCTGCTGGAGGTGCAAGCCGACGGCCGTTCGCGCAGCACCCTGTTCTGCCGCGCCAAGGACGCCGAGCGCGAGATCTGGGACGGCGTGCGCTTCGGCCCCGAGGCCGCGCGCGAGGTCTTCGGCTTCGATGCCGCCGCGCCGATCGACGAACTCGACGCCGTGCTGCCGCGCCTGCTGTTCGACCGCACCGCCGTGTGGTGGCCCTTCGGCGTGCACCAGGGCTTCGAGGCGCGCGTGCAGGGCTGGCTGCAGGCCGTGCGGGCGCAGGCGCGCGCGGGACACCGGGCGCCGTCGCAGCAGCGCGACCTGTGCGAGCCGCTGGACGAGATGCGCCTGTTCAAGGATGACCACGAGCTGCAGGTGATGCGCCGCGCCGCGGCGATCTCCAGCGACGCGCACCGCCTGGCGATGCGCGCCGCCGGCGCCGGTGCGCCCGAGGATCTGCGCGAATACCACCTGGAGGCCGAGCTGCTGCACGCGTTCCGGCGCGGCGGCGCGCAGGCGCCCGCCTACGGCAGCATCGTCGCCGCCGGGGCCAATGCCTGCATCCTGCACTACCGTGCCGGCAACGCGGTGCTGCGCCGCGGCAGCCTGTGCCTGATCGACGCCGGCTGCGAGCTCGATGGCTATGCCAGCGACATCACGCGCACCTTTCCGGTCGGCGGGCGCTTTTCCGGGCCGCAGCGCGAGCTCTACGAGATCGTGCTGGAATCGCAGCGCGTGGCCATCGATGCCACGCGTGCCGGCGCGCGCTTCACCGACCCGCACGATGCCGCGCTGCGCGTGCTGGCGCAGGGCCTGCTGGACACCGGGCTGGTGTCGCGCGCGCTCGCGCCCGACGTCGATGCCGTGCTGCAGAGCGGGGCCTACCGGCGCTTCTACATGCACCGCACCAGCCACTGGCTGGGCATGGACGTGCACGACTGCGGCGACTACTCGGAGCCGGGCGAGGCCGCGCGCGAACTGCCGGACGGCACGCGCCAGCCCGCCGCGCGCGTGCTGCGCCCCGGCATGGTGCTGACCATCGAGCCGGGCCTGTACGTGCGCGCCGCCGCCGACCTGCCCGAATCCTTCCATGATATCGGCATCCGCATCGAGGACGACGTGCTGGTTCGCGCCCATGGCGACTGCGAGGTGCTGACCGAGCAGGCCCCGAGGACCGTGGCGCGGATCGAGGAGGTGATGCATGGCTGAGCCGGGCGTGGCGCCGCGGGCGGGCGCAGCCGGCTCGCCGCGCATCGCCATCGTCGGCGCCGGCCCGGTCGGACTGAGCGTGGCGCTGCAGCTGCGCCAGCTCGGCAGCCAGGCGGAGCTGCGGCTCTTCGATGCGCAGCCGCACGCCGGGGCCGCCACGGCCGATCCGCGCGTGCTGGCGCTGTCGGAGGGCAGCCGGCAGCTGTTGCAGGCGCTGGGAGCCTGGCCGGCCGACGCGGCCACCGCGATTCGCAGCATCCACGTGTCGCAGCATGCCGCCGGGCTGGCCTCGCTGCCGCGGGTGATGCTGCGCGCGCAGGACAGCGGGCTGGCGGCGCTGGGCTACACGGTGCGCTATGGGGAACTGCTGCTTGCGCTGCAGGGGGCCGCGCGCGCCGCGGGCATCGACGTGCGCTACGGCACACCGGTGCGCGTGCAACCGGGGGACGCTTCGGCGCGCCTGCTCGCCGATGGTGATGGCAGCGGTGATGCACAGCCCGTGCCGCAGGACTTCGACCTGGCCGTGCTCGCCGAGGGCGGCGCCTTCCACGACCAGCGCCAGCGCGAGCTGCACCGCGACTACGCGCAGACGGCACTGATCGGCCATTTGCGTTGCGACCGCGCGCACGACGGGCTGGCGGTGGAGCGCTTCACCGAACATGGCCCGGTCGCGCTGCTGCCGCGCGGCGCCGACTACGCGCTGGTGTGGTGCGTACCGCCTCAGCAGGCACAGGATGTGTTGCGGGGCGAGCCCGCGCAGGCCCTGCAGGCACTGCAGCGCCTGTTGCCGGCATGTTGCGGGCGCGCGCTGGAACTGCGCCTGTTCGGCAGCTATCCGCTGGGTTTGAATGCGCGCGTGCGCGCGCGCCAGGGGCGCACGGTGCAGCTGGGCAATGCGGCGCAGACCCTGCACCCGGTGGCCGGCCAGGGGCTGAACCTTGGGCTGCGCGACAGCGCCACGCTGGCGCGGCTGCTCGCCGGGGTGCCGGAGTCGGGGCTCGACGCCGCGCTGCGGCGCTACGAGCTGGCGCGCGCGCCCGACCGCGTCGCGCTCCTCGGGCTGACCGACCTGCTGGCGCGCGCCTTCACGTGGGGCGCACCTCCGGCCGCGGCGCTGCGCGCCGGTGCGCTGGCGGCCTTGTCGGCCGCGGCGCCGCTGCGCCGCGCGCTGCAGCGGCGCATGGTGTTCGGCTGGCGGGGGTAGATCCCCTCAGCGGCCTTCGGACGGCTGCGGCCAGCCCTGCCAGGCCGCGGCGAGGTCGTGTTCGATGCCGAACTGCTCGAGCACGCGGCCGACGGTGTGGTCGATCATCTCGTCGATGCTGCGCGGTCGCAGGTACAGCGCCGGAAGCGGCGGCATGACCACGCCGCCCATCTCGGTGACCAGGGTCATGTTGCGCAGGTGCGCCAGGTTCAGCGGAGTCTCGCGCGCCAGCAGCACCAGGCGTCGGCGCTCCTTCAGGCAGACGTCGGCGGCCCGGCTGAGCAGGTTGTCCGACAGCCCGTGGGCCACCGCGGCCAGGGTCTTCATCGAGCAGGGCGCGACCACCATGCCCAGCGTGGCGAAGGATCCGCTGGCGATGCTCGCGGCGACGTCGCCGATCGGGTGCGCCTCGTCGGCCAGCGCCTCCAGTTCCCGGCGCTCCAGGCCGGTCTCGGCGCGCAGGCTCAGCCAGCCCGCCGAGCTGACGACCAGGTGGGTATGCACCCCGCCGAGGCGGCGCAGCTGCTGCAGCAGGCGCACGCCGTAGGCCGCACCGGTGGCGCCGGTGATGCCGACGATCAGGCGCGCCTTGGCGGGCACCGGAGCTGGAGGCAGGCTGCGGGCTTGGCGCGACTCAGGCCTGCGAAAGCAGGTCCTTGAGTTCGCCGCTCTGGTACATCTCGGTCATGATGTCCGAGCCGCCGACGAATTCGCCGCGCACGTACAGCTGCGGGATGGTCGGCCATTTGGCGTATTCCTTGACCGCCTGGCGGACCTCGCCGTCCTCCAGCACATTGACGCTGGCGTACTCGGAGACTCCGCAGGCCTGGAGGATCTGGACCGCGCGGCCGGAGAAGCCGCATTGCGGGAATTGCGGGGTGCCTTTCATGAACAGCACCACGTCGTTGGATTTGACCAGTTGGTCGATGCGTTGCAGTGCGTCGGACATCGGGGGCCTCGGGAATGTGGTATGGGCAATAACCCTGATTGTAGGAAAGAGCCGGCTCGCGCGTCTCGCGGGGTCATCGAGGGTGCGCGCGCCCGGCGCTCACGCGCCCGATCCCCGCGAGGTCGCGCAGCGTGTGCACCTGTGTCAGCCCGGCCCGCCGCAGCAGCGAGCGCACCGCGCGCGCCTGGTCGTAGCCGTGCTCCAGCGCCAGCCAGCCGCCGGGGCGCAGGCGCGTCGCGGCCTGCGCCACCAGCTCGCGAATCTCGCCCAGGCCGTCGTCGGCGGCGCGAGCGCCCACCAGCGCCAGCCGCGGCTCGTGGAGCAGCGCGGCCAGGTGCGGGTCCTGCGCGGCGACGTAGGGCGGGTTGCTGACGATCAGATCGAAGTCCCGAGCCGATTCCGGCAGGGCCTGCATCCAGTCTCCCTGGTGCCAGCGCAGGGAACCGCCGGCGCGTTCCCGCGGCAGCAGGCGCCTGGCGTTGCCGCGCGCGATGCGCAGCGCATCGGCGCTGACGTCGACCCCGTGCACCCGCGCGTCGGCGCGCTCGGCGGCGATGGCGATGGCGACGGCGCCGCTGCCGGTGCCCAGGTCGAGCACGCTGGCGCGGGCCTGCGTCGGCAGATGGGAGAGTGCGAAATCCACCAGCAGCTCGGTCTCCGGGCGCGGCACCAGCACGGCCGGGGCGACGTGCAGGCGCAGGCCGTGGAATTCGCGCCAGCCGAGCACGTAGGCCAGCGGCTCGCCATCGTGCAGCCGGGCCGCGGCGCGCTGCAGGCGCCGCAGCGTCGCCGGCGCCAGCGGCGCGTCGGGGTGCGCCAGTAGCATGGCGTGCCCGATTCCGGCCAGCTCGCGCAGCAGCGCCAGCGCGTCCACGCGTGCCAGCCCGCTCGCGCGCAGCCAGGCCCCGGCATCGCTGGCCTGGCCGGGGCTCATCCGAGCGCCGCCAGTTGCTCGGCCTGGTGCTCGGCGTGCAGCGCGTCGAGCAGTTCGTCGAGGTCGCCGCCGAGGATCGAATCGATCTTGTACAGGGTCAGGTTGATGCGGTGGTCGGTGACGCGGCCCTGCGGCACGTTGTAGGTGCGGATGCGGTCGGAGCGGTCCCCGCTGCCCACCAGGCTCCGGCGTTGCGCCGCCTCGCGCTGCTGCGTCTGCTCGCGTCGGCGCTGCTCCAGGCGCGCCGCCAGCACTTCCAGCGCGCGCGCCTTGTTGCGGTGTTGCGAGCGATCGTCCTGGCACTCGACCACCAGCCCGGTGGGCAGGTGGGTGATGCGCACCGCCGAGTCGGTCTTGTTGATGTGCTGCCCTCCCGCTCCGGAGGAGCGGAAGGTGTCGATACGAAGCTCCGACGGATTGATCGCCACCGCGGCCTGCGCGTCGGCTTCGGGCATCACCGCGACGGTGGCCGCGCTGGTGTGGATGCGTCCTTGCGACTCGGTGGCCGGCACGCGCTGCACGCGGTGACCGCCGGACTCGAATTTCAGGCGTCCGTAGACCCCCTCGCCTTCCACGCGCAGCACCGCCTCCTTCACCCCGCCGAGCTCGCTTTCGCTGGCGCTGAGCACCTCGGCGCGCCAGCCGCGGCGCTCGGCGTAGCGCGCGTACATGCGCAGCAGTTCGGCCGCGAACAGCGCCGATTCCTCGCCGCCGGTCCCAGCGCGCACTTCGACGAAGGCCGCCTTGCGATCGTCGGGGTCGCGCGGCAGCAGCGCGCGCTGCAGTTGCTGCTCGAGTTCGTCGATGCGCTGCGAAGCCGCCGCCAGCTCCTCCTCGGCGAGGTCGCGCATCTCGGCGTCGCCCAGCAGTTCGCGTGCCTGTTCGCGCGAGTTCTCGGCCTGTTGAAGCTCGGCGTACAGCTGCACCACCGGGGCCAGCTCCGCGCGCTCGCTGCCGAGTTCGCGCAGGCGCTGCGCATCGGTCCCCTCGGCGCCGAGCAGGGCGTCGATGTCTTCGAGTCGCCGGGTCGCGGCGTCGAGCTTGTCTCGCAGGGAGGCTTTCATGCACTGGGGACGCGCCGCGGCGCCGCGCGCGCCGTGCCGGCGCCGCGGCCCCGGCGGGGCCCTGGTCGGAAAAGGCTAGGAAATGCTAGGAATTGTCGCTGCAACCGCGATGCGGTCGCAGGAACAGGCGTTGCACCGCGCGCGTGACCTGCTCGCGATGCTGCGGGTCGGTGTGGTGCATGGCCGCGAAGGCATTGTGCAGGAACTTCTGCGACAGGCTGCGCGCCAGCTGCTCCATCACCGCGTCGGCCGCGTCGCCGCGCGCCAGCGCGCGGCGCGCCCGCTCCATCTCGGCCTGCTGCCACTCGCGGCTGCGCTCCTGCAGCTGGCGGATCAGCGGCACCTGCTCGCGGTCGTCCATCCACTGCAGGAAGCCCTGCACGCGACTTTCGATGATGGCCTCGGCCTGCTGCACCGCGGCCTGGCGCTTCTCGCCGTTGCTGCGCACGAGCTCGGTCAGGTCGTCCACCGAGTACAGGTACACGTCGGGCAGCTTGGCGACCTCGGTCTCGATGTCGCGCGGCACGGCCAGGTCGACCATCACCACCGGCTTGTGCTTGCGCTGGCGCACCATGCGCTCGGCGGCTCCCAGCCCGATGATCGGCAGGGTGCTGGCGGTGGAACTGACCACGATGTCGAACTCGGCCAGGCGCTGCGGCACGTCGGCCAGGCGCATCGCCTCGGCGCCCACCTGCTGCGCCAGGCGCATGCCGCGCTCCAGCGTGCGGTTGGCGATGGCGACATGGCGCGGGCGGCGCGACGCGAAATGCGCCGCCACCAGTTCGATCATCTCGCCGGCGCCGATCAGCAGCACCCGGCAATCGGCCAGGTTCTCGAACACCGCCTCGGCCAGCTTCACGCTGGCCGCCGCCATGCTCACGGAATGGGCGCCGATCTCGGTGGTGCTGCGCACTTCCTTGGCCACCGCGAAGGTGCGCTGGAACATCTGCCCCAGCGTACCGCCCAGGGTGCCCAGGTCGGACGCGGTGCGCACCGCGTCCTTCATCTGGCCGAGGATCTGCGGCTCGCCCAACACCATCGAGTCCAGGCCGCTGGCGACGCGGAAGGCGTGGCGCACCGTGCCCTCGTGCACCAGCCGGTAGCTGTGCTCGAGCAGTTGCACCTCGCGCAGCTCGCGCGAGTCGGCCAGCCAGTGCAGCAGCGCCTCGCGCGGATCGGCCGGCGCGGCACAGTAGATCTCGGTGCGGTTGCAGGTGGACAGGATCGCCGTCTCCACCCCGTTGCCGCCGGCGCGCGCGTACAGCGCCTCGCGCAGCGCGCGCAGCGCATCCTTCAGCCCTTCGGCTGAGAAGGCCAGACGTTCGCGCAGGTCGAGCGGCGCGGTCTGGTGGTTGACTCCGACGGCGGCTAATAACATGGAAGCTCCGATTCTACGAAGCCGGACAGGTTTTTGCGGCTGACCAAAGTCAATGCCATTCGAGATATTTCGCTTCCGTGCAGGGCGCAAACTGTCCCCGAGGCTACGCTGCGCGCCCGCGCCATGCTGGCGCTGATCGCGTTGCGCTGGTTGGTCGCCACCAGCGTGATGCCCCTGTTCGTCGGGGCCGGCACCGGATTGGCGTCGCGCCGCGTGCTGCGCCCCTGCGCGGCCGGCTGGAAGCGCCAGCTGCTGTGGGGCGCCGGCGGCGCCTGGCTGCCGCACCTGTTCCTGGTCGGCGCCGGGCTGCTGCGCGACGGCGCGATGCTCGACTACGCGGCGGTGCTGGCCGGCGCCGTGGCGGGCAGCTGGCTGGGCTGTTCGCGGCGCTGAGCGGCCGCCGCGACGCCGAGCGTCGGCTCAGAGCGCCGGCTGGCGCGCCCGCATGCGCAGCAGGCCCTCGCCGATGTACAGCGCGATCCCGATCCACACCAGCCCGAAGCCCAGCGCCTTGTTCGGCCCGAAGGGCTCGTGGTACAGGGTCACGCCGAGCACCAGCAGCAGCGTCGGGGTCAGGTACTGCAGGATGCCCAGCAGCGAGAACGGGATGCGCCGCGCGCCGGCGGCAAAGGCCAGCAGCGGCAGCGCCGTGACCGGGCCGCTGCACATCAGCAGCACCCGCAGTTGCCAGTCGCCGAGTTCGAAGGCATTGGTGCCGGCGTGGCTGGTCCAGGCCAGGTACAGCAGCGCGACCGGAAGCAGCACCGCGGTCTCCACGGCCAGCCCCTCCAGCGAGCCCAATGGTGCGATCTTGCGCATCAGGCTGTAGCCGGCGAAGGTGACCGCCAGCGTCAGGGCCAGCCACGGCAGGTGGCCGATGCCCGCTGCCATCCACAGCACCCCGGCCGCGGCCACCGCCACCGCCGCCCATTGCGCCGGGCGCAGGCGTTCGTGCAGCACCACGGTGCCCAGCGCGACGTTCATCAGCGGGTTGATGTAGTAGCCCAGGCTGGCCTCGACCACGTGGCCGTTGTTCACCGACCAGATATAGGTCAGCCAGTTGCACGCCAGCAACACCGCGCTCCCCACGAAGCGCAGCAGCACGCGCGGGCGTTCCCGCAGCATGCGCAGCCACGACCAGCGCCGCAGCACGATCAGCACCCCCAGCACCAGCAAGGCCGACCACAGCATGCGGTGGGCCAGGATCTGCGTGGCCGGAACCTGCTCGATGCTCCTGAAATACAGCGGGAAAAGGCCCCAGACGACGTAGGCCCCCAAGGCGTAGACGACGCCTGGATTCATGATGTGCGGGAAAAAGCCCAGGAATCAGCCATCGTACGCTGCGCGGCGCTGCTCTTGCCGGCGGATGGGTTTCCCGGGCGACCCGGCCACGGACTCAGACGTTGAACAGGAAATTCAGCACGTCTCCGTCGTGCACCACGTAGTCCTTGCCCTCGGCCCGCATGCGCCCGGCATCCTTCGCGCCCTGCTCTCCGCCGTAGCGGATGAAGTCGTCGAAGGCGATGGTCTGCGCACGGATGAATCCGCGTTCGAAGTCGGTGTGGATCACTCCGGCGGCCTGCGGTGCGGTGGCGCCGACCGGGACGGTCCACGCGCGCACCTCCTTCACTCCCGCCGTGAAGTAGGTCTGCAGGCCCAGCAGGGCGTAGCCGGCGCGGATCAGCCGGTTCAATCCCGGCTCGCTCTGCCCGAGTTCGGCCAGGAACTCGGCCTTCTCCTCGGCCGACATGCCGGCCAGCTCGGATTCCAGCTTGGCGCAGATCGCCACCACCGGCGCGCCCTGCTCGGCCGCGTGATCGCGCAGGCGCTGCAGGTGCGGGTTGTCGTCGAAGCCGTCCTCCAGCACGTTGCCGACATACATCGCCGGCTTGGCGGTGATCAGGCACAGCGGCTTGAGCAGCGCGCGCTCCTCGTCCGACAGTTCCAGCGAGCGCACCGGGCGCGCCTCGTTGAGCGCTGCCTCGCAGCGCTGCAGCGCCAGCAGCAGCCGCTGCGCCTCCTTGTCGCCGGCGCGTGCGGCCTTCTGCGCGCGCACGGTGGCTTTTTCCACCGTCCCCAGGTCGGCCAGGCACAGCTCGGTCTGGATCACGCCGATGTCGGCCAGCGGGTCGATCTGTCCGGCCACGTGCACCACGTTCGGGTCGTCGAAGCAGCGCACCACGTTGACGATGGCGTCGGTCTCGCGGATGTGCGCGAGGAACTGGTTGCCCAGCCCCTCGCCCTTCGAGGCCCCGGCGACCAGCCCGGCGATGTCGACGAACTCCACCACCGCAGGCACGACGCGCTGCGGCTTGACGATGTCGGCCAGCTGCTGCAGCCGCGGATCCGGCACCTCCACCACGCCGACGTTGGGCTCGATGGTGCAGAAGGGATAGTTCTCGGCCGGGATCGCGCTCTGGGTCAGCGCATTGAACAGGGTGGACTTGCCGACGTTGGGCAGGCCCACGATGCCACATTTGAGGCTCATGGAAATTCCTTGTGGATCAAGCCTTCGCGCACCGCCGCCCGGACTCGGGAGTGGTCGAGGCACGCGTCTGGCGCGAGCCCTGTCCGGGATGATGGCCTGGTTCCCTACACGGCGATGCGGGCAGCGCATGCCCCGGGGTGGCCTGGACAGGGTCCGGGAATTGTAGTGATCGCGCGCGGGGACACTATCCGCCAGGCGATCGATCCGCCCTGTGAGTCATGCACTCGACGCCGCGTCGGCGCGGCGGCTCCTGCGAAGCCGCAGCGCGCCGTCGCCCAGGTAGATGAGGATTCCCAGCCACACCAGCGCGAAAGCGATGGCTCGCGCCGGATCGACGGCTTCCCCGTACATCACGACCCCGAGTCCCAGCAGCATCGACGGCGTGATGTACTGCAGCAGCCCGAGCAGGTTCAGGGGTATGCGGCGGGCGCCGGCCGCGAACAGCAGCAGCGGAGCGGCCGTGACCGGGCCGGCCGCAGCGAGCAGCCAGCGCACGCTCCAGCTCGATTCGACGAAGGGGTTGCCCTGGCTGCGCGTGGCCCATGCCAGGTAGGCACAGGCGAAGGGAGCGATCAGCGCGGTTTCCAGCGCCAGCCCCTCGACGGGGCCGAAGGGGGCGGTCTTGCGCAACAGACCGTAGCCCGCGAACGTTGCCGCCAGCATCAGCGCGATCCACGGAGCGCTGCCCAGCGCGATGCCCATCCCGACGACCCCGGCCGCGGCGACAGCGACGGCCATGCGCTGGGCGCGTCGCAACGGCTCATGCAGTACGGCGCCTGCCAGCGCGATGGTCAGCAGCGGGTTGAGGAAATATCCGAGGCTGGCGTCGAGCACGTGGCCGTGGTTCACCGCCCAGATGTTGAGTCCCCAGTTGCATGCCAGCAGTCCGCCCGCGGCGCCGAAGTGGCCGAGCAGCAACGGGCGCTGTCGCAACTGGCGAATCCAGCGCCAGTGACCTTGCAGTCCCACGATGCACAAGGCCAGCGGCAGCGACCAGATCACGCGGTGCGCCAGGATCTGGCCGGCGGGCACCTGCTGGACCAGCTTGAAATACAGCGGATACAGGCCCCAGAGCATGTAGGCGGCGCACGCGCATGCAACTCCACGCCCCGCGTGCCGCGATTCGATGGCTTGATCCATGACACCTCCCGACCGCGCACCCGCACACGCCGCCATGAGGTGTTATGACCGGGCAGGACGCGAAGAGTTCCTTCCCCGATGCCGGCTATCGGCGATGCACGGGTTCGGCCGAATGGGTCCTGGCTTCCCGGCAACGCATGGTTACAAATTACCGGGTAGGTCGCGTTGACGGGGCTTTCCGGCGCCGACCAGAATCGACGAGCCTGTTCGATCACGGCGATCGCGTCCCGCGGCGCAGGTGCCGCGCCGGCGCAGCCATTCCACAAGACGGAGACCTCGCATGCAAGCTCGTGCCCGCAAGTCCCTCAAACCCCTGAAGGCCGCGGCTGCCGCCGTGGCGCTGGCCACCGCCAGTTTCGCCGCGCACGCCGCCGGTGCGCCGGCGCAGATCACCATCGGCACGCTGTACGCGTCCACCGGCCCCTTCGCGGTGGCCTCGCAGGGCCAGTACGAGGGCCTGAAGTTCTGGGCCGACGCGGTCAACAAGGACGGCGGGGTGTACGTCAAGGCCTACGGCAGGAAGATCCCGGTGA
>JAJYTY010000279.1 GCA_021792835.1 Pseudomonadota bacterium | reverse complement strand
TTCCGCGGCCAGCGCCTGCAGCATCGCGTCGTACATCGCGTCGACGATCACCACGCTGTTCTCGGAGGAGCAGCTGGTGGCGTTGTCGAAGGTCTTGGAGCGGCGGATCTTGTTGGCCGCCTGCGCGGCATCGGCCGTCTCGTCGACGATCACCGCGACGTTGCCCGCGCCCACCCCGATCGCCGGGGTGCCGCTTTCGTAGGCCGCGCGTACGTTGTTCTGCGAGCCGGTGACCACCACCAGGTCGACCTGGCGCATCAGCTCCAGGGTCGCCGCCTTGCTCACCGGCGCAGGCAGCTGTTGCACCAGGTCGCGCGGCGCGCCGATGCGCTCGAGCTCGTCGGCGATGTAGCGCAACAGCAGCGTGCTGGTGCTGTAGCCCTTCGGGGACGGCGACAGGATGATCGCGTTGCGCCCCTTCAGCGCGTTGAGGATCTTGTTGGCCGGGGTGGCGGCCGGGTTGGTCGACGGCGTGACCGCGCCGACCACGCCGACCGGCCGGGCGATCTCGATCACGCCCTTGGCCTTGTCCTCGGAGATCACGCCGACCGACTTGTGTCCGCGCAGGTCGCGCAGCAGCCCGAGGGTCTTGCGGTGATTCTTGATCACCTTGTCCTCGACGTTGCCCAGTCCGGTGTCCGCGACCGCCAGTTCGGCCAGCGCGCGGTTGCGCGAGGGCTCCATGATGGCCCAGCCGACGGCCAGCACGACCTCGTCGACCTGTTCCTGGGTGAAGTTGTCATAGGCGCGCTGCGCCTCGCGCGCGCGCGCGACGCAGGCGGCGACCTGGGCGCGCACCGTGTCGGCAGCCGCGGCGGCGGGGTTGGCGGAGGGGGTGGAAGTGCTCATGTCCATCAATGGTTCCTCGAAGGATCTGTGAACGGGCGGCGTCGTGGCACCGCGGGAAGTCGGCCTCATGCGGCCATGTCGGCCGCCGCGTCCTGCGCGGCGGCGCGCGAGCGCCGAGCCGGTGCAGCCGGGATCATTCCGGCGATCGCGGCGGCGGTCTCGCGCAGTTGCGGGAGGTGGCGCATCAGCATGTCCATGTCGCAGCGTGCCACCGGAGCCTGCACCGCCACCGCGCCCCAGGCGCGGTAGGCGTCGCGCATCACCGGCACGGCGATCGACACCAGGCCCTGGATGAATTCCTGGTCGTTGATGCCGATGCGCCGGCGCCGCGTCTCGGCCAGGTCCTGGCGCAGGCGCGTGGCATCGGTGATGGTGCGCTCGGTCATCTTGCGCAACGGCAGCGAGTCGACGATGCGGTTGCGCATCGCCGCCGGCTGCAGGCTGAGCAGCAGCTTGCCGCTGGAGGTGCAGTGCATCGGAACGTGCGAGCCCGGTTGCAGGTGCATGCGCAGCGGGGATTCGGTCTCGACCCGGTCGAGATAGACGATCTGGTCGCCGTCCAGCGCGGTCAGGTTCACCGTCTCGCCCAGGCTCTCGCCGAGCTTGCGCAGCACGGCGTGGCGCGCCGTCGCGGGCCCGGTGTGCATCAGCACCGACACGCTCATCTGGCGCACCCGCGGTCCGCATTCGTAGCCCTGGCCGTCGAGATTGCGCACCACCAGCTGCGCGGCGCTCAGGGTCTTCAGGATGCGGTGCACCGTCTGCTTGGGCAGTTGCAGGCCGTCGGCGATCTGCATCAGGCTCATGGATTCGGCGCTGCTGAGCAGTTCGAGCACGCGAAACGCGCGCACCGCGGCGGCGTTGGACTGGTTCGAGGTCATGGCGGTTCGACGACTGGGCAACTCGGGCGATGGAGCGGCAGGGCCGCCGGCTGCGGAACAAGGGCCGGGTCAAGGCTCGCGACAGCCCACGCAGACAACTGTATCCACTTCCGCGAGCAGGAAACGAAACTGAATCGTCCCGAAATGTGTGCAAATACAAAAATGCCCCGCCGTGCACGCTTGAAATGCAAAAAACGGGACTGTTCGTTGGCATTTTTTTCCATAAATTGCCATCACGCCTCGCACGACGGCCGCCGCGGAACGCAACGACGCGGCCGCGGATGCGGGGCTCGCGCCGAGGCGCCTACAAGACCAGACCGTTCACGAAGCCAGCCATGAATCGCCCCGAAATTCCTTTCCCGCAAGCCCAGGCGCAGCTTCCCGCGCTGAGCGGCGAGCTGTCGAGCCTGCAGCAGCTGGTGGACGCCAACGCCGCGCGCGATCCGGCCGCCACCTATTTCATCGCCGCCGATACGGCACGCTCGATCAGCTTCGGGGAACTGCAGCGGGTGTGCGCGCAGCTGGGCTCGTACTTCGCCGCGCAGGGGCTCGAGCCGGGCGACGTGGTGTCGCTGTTCATGCCCAACGGGCTCGAGGCGGCGATGCTGATTCTCGCCACGATGTACCACGGGCTGGTGGTCAACCCGATCAATCTGCTGTCGCAGCCTTCGCAGCTGAGCTATGTGCTCGAGCACAGCGAGACGCGGCTGCTGCTCACCGTGCCGGAGCATGAGGCACAGCTGCGCGCCCTGGCCGCGCAGCTGCCGCGCGAGTTGCCGGTGCAGAGCATCGCCGACGCGGGCTGGCTGGAGCGGGCGCGCGGCAGCGCGATTGCGCCGCGACGGGCCGCGCAGCTCGAGGATCCCGCGCTGCTGATGTACACCTCGGGCACCACCGGGACCCCCAAAGGCGTGCTGCTCAGCCACGGCAACCTGTGCGCCAACGGCATCAACATCAGCCGCGAGCACCTGCTGGGCCCGGCGGACCGCGGGCTGGCGCCGCTGCCGCTGTACCACATCAACGCGCTGGTGGTGAACCTGGTGACGCCGCTGGTGCACGGCGGCTCGCTGGTCATGCCGCCGAAGTTCTCCGCGTCGAGCTTCTGGCGCGACGCGCTGCAGTTCGAGTGCACGTGGGTCAACGCGGTGCCCACGATCATCGCCTACCTGATCCAGTCGGCGCCGCAGGACCTGGGGCCGCAGCAGCTGTCGCGCATCCGCTTCTGCCGCTCGGCGTCGGCGGCGCTGCCGCCGGAGCACCACCGAGCCTTCGAGGCGCGCTTCGGCGTCGACATCATCGAGACCATGGGGCTGACGGAGACGGCGGCGCCGTCGTTCAGCAACCCGGTGCAGCGCGAGCTGCGCAAGATCGGCAGCATCGGCAGGCCCTCCGGGACGCAGGCGCGGGTGGTGGGCGCCGACGGCAGCGTGCTCGGCCAGGGCGAGGTGGGGGAGATCCAGCTGCGCGGCGGCAATGTCATGCGCGGCTACCTGAAGAATCCCGCGGAGACCGCGAAGGCCTTCACGGCGGACGGCTGGTTCCGCACCGGGGACCTGGGCTACCGCGACGCCGACGGCTACTACTTCATCAGCGGACGCGCCAAGGAGCTGATCATCAAGGGCGGGGAGAACATCTCGCCGCGCGAGATCGACGAGGCGCTGCTCAAGCACGCCGCGGTGCTGGAGGCCGCGGCGGTGGGAGTGCACGACAGCAACTACGGGCAGAACATCGAGGCCTACCTGGTGCTGCGTC
>JAJYTY010000278.1 GCA_021792835.1 Pseudomonadota bacterium | reverse complement strand
ACCCGCTGGAGGACGGCAGCGGCGGCGTGGTGGTGGCGACGACGCGCCCCGAGACCCTGTTCGGGGACACCGCGGTGATGGTGCACCCGGACGACGAGCGCTACCGCGCGCTGGTGGGCCGCAACGTGCGGCTGCCGCTCAGCGGGCGCCTGATCCCGATCATCGCCGACGACGCGGTGGACCGCGAATTCGGCACCGGCGCGGTGAAGGTCACGCCGGCGCACGATTTCAACGACTACCAGGTGGGGCAGCGCCATGGCCTGCCGATGATCTCGGTGCTGAGCCTGGACGCGCGCATGAACGACGAGGTGCCGGCGCCGTGGCGCGGCCTCGACCGCTTCGAGGCACGCGCCCGCGTGGTCGAGCAGTTGCGCGCCGAGGGCGCGCTGGCCGACGTGAAGAAGCACCAGATGATGGTGCCGCGCTGCACGCGCACCGGACAGGTGGTCGAGCCGATGCTCACCGACCAGTGGTTCGTGGCCACGACCAGGCCCGGGCCCGACGGCCTGAGCCTGGCCGACAAGGCGCTGCAGGCGGTGCGCAGCGGCGACGTGCGCTTCGTGCCCGAGAACTGGGTCAACACCTACGAGCAGTGGATGCGCAACATCCAGGACTGGTGCATCTCGCGCCAGCTGTGGTGGGGACACCAGATCCCGGCGTGGTGGGGCGAAGGCGGCGAGCTGTTCGTCGCGCGCGACGAGCACGAGGCGCGGCTCAAGGCGCGCGCCGCCGGCTACGACGGCGAGCTGCGGCGCGACGAGGACGTGCTCGACACCTGGTATTCGTCGGCCCTGGTGCCCTTCTCGACCCTGGGCTGGCCGGACGCGACCCGCGAGATGGATCTGTTCCTGCCGTCGTCGGTGCTGGTCACCGGCTACGACATCATCTTCTTCTGGGTGGCGCGCATGATCATGATGACCACCCACTTCACCGGACGCGTGCCCTTCCGCGACGTGTACATACACGGCCTGGTGCTCGACGCCCACGGCAAGAAGATGAGCAAGTCCGAGGGCAACGTGCTCGACCCGGTGGACCTGATCGACGGTGTCGCGCTGGCCCCGCTGCTGGAAAAGCGCACCGCCGGACTGCGCCGGCCCGAGCTGGCGCCGCAGGTACGCAAGTCCACCGAGAAGGAGTTCCCGCAGGGCATCCCCGCCTTCGGCGCGGACGCGCTGCGCCTGACCTTCGCGTCGCTGGCCACGCTGGGGCGCAACGTCAACTTCGACTCCAAGCGCTGCGAAGGCTACCGCAACTTCTGCAACAAGCTGTGGAACGCCACGCGCTTCGTGCTGATGCAGGTCGAGGGGCTGAGCGAGCACGACCGCGGCATGTCGAGCTGCTCGCACGACTGCGGGCCCGACGGCTACCTGGACTTCTCCGCCGCCGACCGCTGGGTCGTCTCGCTGCTGCAGCGCACCGAGCAGGAGGTCGCGCAGGGCCTGGCCGACTACCGCCTCGACTTCGCCGCGCAGGCCATCTACCAGTTCGTCTGGAGCGAGTACTGCGACTGGTACCTGGAGATCGCCAAGGTGCAGATCGCCGGCGCCAGCCCGCAGCTGCAGCGCGGCGCCCGCCGCACGCTGCTGCGGGTGCTGGAGACGGTGCTGCGGCTGGCCCACCCGATCATCCCGTTCATCACCGAGGAGCTGTGGCACAAGGTCGCCCCGCTGGCCGGGCGCGGCGGCGCGACCATCAGCCTGGCCGAATACCCGCAGGCACAGCCGTCGAAGCTCGACCCGGCGTCGGAGTCCGAGATCGCCGCGTTCAAGCAGCTGGTCGACGCCTGCCGCAACCTGCGCGGCGAACTCGGCGTGTCGCCGGCGCAGCGCCTGCCGCTGCTGGCCTGCGGCGACACCGCGCTGCTGCAGCGCCACGACGCGGCGCTGCGCGCGCTGGCGAAGGTGTCGGAACTGCGCGTGTTCGACACCCGCGAGGCCTGGGCGCAGGCGGTGCAGGCGGCCCCCACCGCGGTGGTCGGCGAGGCCAGCCTGGCGCTGTTCATCGAGGTCGACCGCGGTGCCGAGCGCGAGCGCCTGCAGCGCGAGGTGCAGCGCCTGCAGGGCGAGATCGCCAAGGCGCAGTCCAAGCTGGGCAACGCCTCCTTCGTCGAGCGCGCGCCGGCCGCGGTGGTCGAGCAGGAACGGCGTCGCGTCGCCGAGTTCGGCGACACGCTGGACAAGGTGCTCGAGCAACTGCAGCGCCTGGGCGGCGACTGATCGGCGCGGCGCGGGGGCGCGCGCTGCCGAAGCGGCGCCCCACCCCGGCCCGTTATGCTGTGTCTGAAACCCACAAGAGAACCATCATGCCCCAAGCCATCACCAAGGCCGTGTTTCCCGTAGCCGGCCTGGGAACCCGTTTCCTGCCGGCCACCAAGGCGACTCCGAAGGAGATGATGCCGGTGGTCGACAAGCCGCTGATCCAGTACGCGGTGGAAGAGGCCTACGCGGCCGGGATCACCGAGATGATCTTCGTCACCGGTCGCCACAAGCGCGCCATCGAGGACCATTTCGACACCGCCTACGAGCTCGAGAGCGAACTGGCGGCGGCCAACAAGAACGCGCTGCTCGACGTCGTGCGCAGCGTCAAGCCGGCCGACGTGCAGTGCGTGTTCGTGCGCCAGCCGGTGGCCAACGGCCTCGGCGCCGCGGTGCTGTGCGCCGAGCGCCTGGTCGGCGACGAACCCTTCGCCGTGCTGCTGGCCGACGACCTGCTGGTCGGACAACCGCCGGTGATGGCGCAGATGGTGGACATCCACTCGCGCCACGGGCGCAGCGTCATCGCCACCGAGGAAGTGCCGCGCGAGCAGACGCGGCGCTACGGCATCGTCAGCGGCCAGGAGATCATGCCCGGACTGACCTCGCTGGACGCCATCGTCGAGAAGCCGGCCCCCGAGAACGCCCCCAGCACGCAGGGCGTGGTGGGGCGCTACGTGCTGAGCCCGCGCGTGTTCCACCACCTGCGCCACGTCGCGCCGGGCGCCGGATCCGAGATCCAGCTCACCGACGGCATCGCCGCGCTGCTGGCCGAGGAGGCGGTGTACGCCTATCGCTATGCCGGCCGGCGCTACGACTGCGGAAGCAAGCAGGGCTACCTCGAGGCCACCGTGCAGCTCGGACTCGCCCACCCGGAAACCGGGCCGGCGCTGGCCGAATACCTGAAGGGCTTGAAACTGGGCTGACACGCCCGCGGGCCGGCGCGCGGCCGGCCCCCGCGCCGCATCAGCGGCGCCGCAGCACGTGCGAGATCACGCCGCCCTGCTCGGTCTGCGCGACCAGTTCGTTGCCGGTCTGGCGCGCGAAGGCCTGGAAGTCGCGCTTCGAGCCGGCGTCGGTCGCCAGCACGCGCAGCAGCTGGCCGCTTTGCATGCCCGACAAGGCCTTCTTGGCCTTCAGGATCGGCAGCGGGCAGTTCATGCCGCGCGCATCGACCTCCACGTCCGCGCTGTCCAGCGCAGTACTGTCACCGCTCATCGCAATCCTCGTCCGTCCATGGCAAGCACG
>JAJYTY010000047.1 GCA_021792835.1 Pseudomonadota bacterium | reverse complement strand
CCGATCTGGCCCGGTGATGATCTGCGTGCGGCTGCCCGGCAGCAGCACGCAGTCGTTGGGCACGAAGCGCTCGACCTGGGTCTGTACCACCGGGTGGCGCCCGCCGCGTATCTCGATGCCCGGCAGCGGCGACAGTTCCGGGCACACCCAGTCCCAGGTGCGTGCGCGCTCGGCCAGCGCCGCCAGCACGTCGAGCCGGGCCAGCGCCGACGCCGCGCGCTGCCAAGGCGCCACCGCCGGCTGCAGTTGCTGCAGCAGTTCCGCCCACAACAGGCGCTCGCGCGCCAGCCCCCGCTCCTGCGCCGACAGCGCCTTGTCCTCGAAGGCCTTGAGTTCGGGGGTCACGTAGCGCTCGGCGCCCTTGAGGGTCTGGCGCCTGCGGTAGTCGTCCGGCACCTTGTCGGCCTGGCCGCGCGTGACCTCGATGGCGAAACCATGCACCTTGTTGTAGAGCACGCGCAGGTTGGCGATCCCGGTGCGCTCGCGCTCGCGCGCTTCCATGGCGAGCAGGAAGGAACCGCAATCGCGCCCGATGGCGCGCAACTCGTCGAGCTCGGGGTCGTAGCCGTCGGCGAACACCCCGCCGTCGCGCAGGGTCAGCGACGGTACCGGTGCCAGTGCGCGTTCCAGCAGGTCCAGGCCCGCCTGGCCGGGCTGCAGCGCGTCGCGCAGCGCGGCCAGCGTCGGCTCCTCGGCCTGCACGCAGGCGGCCACCGAAGGCAGGCGCTGCAGCGTGTCGCGCAGCGCCGAGAGCTCGCGCGGGCGCACCTGCTGCAACGCGGTGCGCGCCGCGATGCGCTCGACATCGGCGATGGCGCGCAGGTTCTCGCGCAGTTCGTCGAAGCCCTGCTGTTGCAGCGCGCCGATGGCGGCATGGCGTGAGCGCGCGAGTTGCTGGTCGCGCGGCGGCGCCGCCAGCCAGCCGCGCAGCAGGCGACTGCCGGCGGCGGTGGCGCAGCTGTCGAGCACCGAGAACAGCGTCGGCGAACTCTCGCCGCGCAGCGTGCTGAACAGTTCCAGGTTGCGTTGCGCGTTGTCGTCCAGCAGCACGCAATCCTCGAAGCGCTCCACCTGCAACTGCGACAGATGGGCCAGCTCGCGTCCCTGGGTCTGGCGCGCGTAGTCGAGCAGTGCGGCCGCGGCGGCATGCGCGCGCGGCAGGCTTTCGGCGCCGAAGGCCGCGAGATCGAGCACGCCGAGCGCGCGCCGCAAATGCTGCAGCCCGGAGTCGGCGTCGAACTGCCACGGCGGGCGCGGGGTCACCGGGATGCCCTGCAGCAACTGCGGCACCGGCGCTTCGGCCGGCCACAGCACCTCCGCGGGCCGGATGCGCGACAGCCACGCAGCGAGCTGCTCGGTGCGGCACTGTGCCAGGCGCAGCGCGCCGCTGGACAGCACCAGCCAGGCCAGCCCGAGTTCGCCATCGCGGCGCGACGCGGGCGGTGCCAGCGCCAGCAGCGCGCAGTCGCTGCGTTCGTCGAGCACGCCGTCGTGCAGGCGCGTGCCCGGAGTGACCACGCGCTCGACGCGCCGCTCCACCGGGCCTTTGCTGGTCGCCGGATCGCCGATCTGCTCGCAGATCGCGACAGACTCGCCCAGCCGCACCAGCCGTGCCAGGTAGGTGTCGAGCGCCTGCGCCGGGACCCCGGCCATGATGATCGGCGCGCCGGCCGACTGGCCGCGTCGCGTCAGCGTCAGGTCGAGCAGGCGGGCCGCCTTCTCGGCGTCGGCGTAGAACAGCTCGTAGAAGTCCCCCATGCGGTAGAGCAGCAGGTGCGCGGGGTGCTCGGCCTTGATGCGCAGGTACTGCTGCATCATCGGGGTGTGCTGGGCGATCGGAGCTTCGCTGGGGGCGGGGGCTTGGGACATGGATCTCGTGGAAAGGCCGGACGGCGCCATCGGCAAAGTGTCGCACAAGGGGATGGATCGGGATTGGCGCGGCGGGCGGGGCGATCTGACCCCGGGTCATAAGCTTGTGCGTATTCCTTGGTTGGCGTATGCGATTCAGCCCGCTAGGCTTGCGGATGCACCTTGCGAAACGCGGGTGCCAGGATTCCCGGCAACCGCCGCCAATCGTCGCCAGACACGCTGGCCCAACCGACGAGGAGAACGACCATGAGTTTGCGCATCGGCAGCACTGCACCCGATTTCACGGCCCAGACCACCGAGGGCACGATCCATTTCCACGAGTGGATCGGCAACCACTGGGCGCTGTTGTTCTCCCATCCGAAGGACTTCACGCCGATCTGCACCACCGAGCTCGGGACGGTGGCGCGCATGAAGCCCGAATTCGACAAGCGCGACTGCAGGCTGATCGGGCTGTCGGTGGACCCGGTGGAGGAGCACAAGCGCTGGGCCCAGGACATCGCCGAGACGCAGGGGCTGGCTCCCAACTACCCGATCATCGGGGACACCGACCTGAACGTGGCCAAGCTCTACGACATGCTGCCGGAGACCGAGGGCGGTGGTTCCGCGGGGCGTACGGCCAACGACAACGCGACGGTGCGCAGCGTGTTCTTCATCGGGCCGGACAAGAAGATCAAGGCCATGCTGACCTACCCGATGAGCAACGGCCGCGATTTCGACGAGATCCTGCGCCTGCTGGACGCGCTGCAGCTCAACGCCCGTCACGGCGTGGCGACCCCGGCCAACTGGCGCCCTGGCGGCGACGTGGTGATCCCCACCTCGCTGAGCGACGAGGAAGCGCGCAAGCGCTTTCCCCAGGGCTGGAAGACCCTCAAGCCCTACCTGCGGGTGGTCGCACAGCCGAAGTAGGGGTTCCCTGAAAGACCCCTGTGCGGGTGGAGGCGCAGCTGCAGCAGAGCGCGAAACTTGGTAGACTAGGGTTAACCCTATAGGGTGAAACCCGCATCAATCCCCACGAGGGAGTCTGCCATGACCACGCTGTTGAACCTGATCCACACCCTGCTGCTTGCCGGCGACGGCACCCGTGACCGCGCCGAGAGCTATCTCGCGCAGTCGCGCGACATCTTCGAGCTCGAGCGCCGCATGGAGCACCTTGCGCACTCGGGCGAGGCGGTGTGGTGATCAGCCGCCCGATGTCCACGCGGGCCCAGGCGCCCGGTGCATGCTGGGACTGGGGCAGCGCTGGAGTCGCCTGGGAGCAGTGGGCCCGCGGCTGTGCGACGGCTCCGTTCGACACGCTGCGCGCGAACTACGCGGCAGCGGTGCGCAGCGGGGCGGTCGCGCCGTCGCTGCTGGCGGCCAGTCGCTTCGAGCGCAACGTGGCGCGGCTCGAGTCGCTGCTGCTGGGGACCTGGGCCCGCGCACGCTGAACCGCCGCGCCTGCATCACAGGATCATCGAGTCCAGCGCCTCGCTGATGCGGGTCTGGTATTCGGGATCCTCCTGCGTGGACAGGATGTCCATGTGCAGGCGCTTGGTCTTGGTGTCGGGTTCGATGCCCAGGCTCTCGCGCATGTTGCGCCGGAAGGCCTCGTAGGTCTCGATGGCCGTGGCCCGGCACCCGTTGAGCACATGCACGCGCATCAGATTGCGGCAGGCGGTCTCGTTGTGCGGCGACAGCAGCAGGATGCGGTTGAGAAAATACACCGCCTGGTCCAGGTTGCGCGTGGTCGCGGCATTCCTGGCATGCTTGTAGAGCAGGCTCGACGACTTGCTGACGAATTGCCCCTTGTAATGATTCAGCATTGCGTTGAGCTGTGGATTCTCGGGAAAATCCAGCGAACCGACGAGATGGTCGCGATGCGCTTCCAGCGCGACGTCGAGGGAGATTTCGTCGTCGCTGGTCAGGAAACGGATGTCGTGCTCCACGTCCGGTTCGAAGAAAATCGAATTCAAATGGCTCTGGATGAGCCCCGGGCAGAGTCTGTTGATCTTGTGGATGCGCAGGCGCAGGCTTCCCTGCGAGTGCTCGGAGTCCGTGCCGGGCCAAAGCAGCGACGCCATCTGCTGGCGGCTCGTCGCGCCGCGCACGGCAAGCACGAACATCAGGAGTATGGCCTTCTTGTCGTTGACGACGATATCGCCGTACTCCGTGCGTATCGTCACTTGTCCGAGAAACTGGATTGCAACCTTGTTTCGCTTGGCGGGCTGGGTCATGGTCTTCATCCGAAAGGTGGTGAATAGTGTTCACTGGCGACGGCGGCGCGGGCGTTGCCGTGGCAGCGTTTCCGGCTGCCGAACGGCTCCGCGTGGTCGCCGGGCGGCGGCTGCTGCGAGTCAACTCGTCTCGATGCGACGTGATGCAGTGGCATGTGGGGATGGGCGTTCATCGATGCACTCGGGGGCTGGGAGTGGATGCGAAAATCAGGCGCGATTAACTCCGGCACGGGAGTGGAGTCCTTGTGGGTTTCCATGTCGATGTGCCGGCGATACTAGGTTGGCATCTACCTGTTGACAAGTAGTGATTATGGTCGTGCGCGTTCATTATCACGATCAGATAACGACTAGGTGAGAATAAAGCTACGCCGGTGCAGCTACTCCTCGTGCGCCGGGCGCGCCCGGGACGAAGAGCTGATGCAAGGGGCGGCGGCTAGCTGCTGCGCGGGCCCGTGCAAACACGTGGAAAATACGACATAGTGCGCGGGCACAGGTGTGACCAAAACCCGCAAAAGTGAAACAGGCTGTGACGGATGCCGGCCAAATGCCGACCGTGCGAACCGAGCGCGACAAATTTCGCGCGAGCCAGGGCTCTCTCGCGTGAAAATACCGGGCAGTCCAGAATCCACGACGCAGGATTCGCGCTGGTGCGCGTCCTGCGGAAACTCGGCAGATGCCGCGACGCGCGCGGCCTGATTCAGGCGCCGGGCGTCTGGGCCGCGAAGGGTTTGAGCAGCGACACCATCTGCGCGTAGACGCGCGGGTTGGCCGCGATGACTTCGCCGCGATGCAGGAAATCGGCTTCGCCGGTGAAATTGCCCACCATGCCACCGGCCTCGGTGACCAGCAGCGAGCCGGCTGCGATGTCCCAGGGCTTGAGTCCACGCTCGAAGAAGCCGTCGTAGCGCCCGGCCGCGACATAGGCCAGATCCAGCGCGGCGGCTCCCGGGCGACGCAATCCGACACAACGCTGCGATACCTTCTTGAACATCTGGAGATAGCCGTCGAGGTCGTCGCCGTCGCGAAACGGGAAACCCGTGCCGATCAGGCTGTCCTCGATGCGGGTGCGGCGCGACACGCGCAGGCGGCGGTTGTCCAGAAAGGCCCCGGCGCCGCGGCTGGCGGTGAACAACTCGTCGCGCGAGGGGTCGTAGACCACGCCGTGCTGTACCACCCCATGCTGCGCGAGGGCGATCGACACCGCGTAGACCGGAAGGCCGTGGATGAAGTTGGTGGTCCCGTCGAGCGGATCGATGATCCACTGGAACTCGGAATCCCTGCGCCCGTGCGTGGTGCCGGTCTCCTCGCCGAGGATGCCGTGCTGCGGGAAGGCCTTGAGCAGGATCTCGATGATCGCCTGCTCGCTGGCGCGGTCGACCTCGGTGACGAAGTCGTTGGCGGATTTTTCCGAGACCCGCAGCAGATCCAGGTCGAGGCTGGCGCGGTTGATGATTTTGCCGGCCTCGCGTGCAGCGCGGACGGCGACGTTGATCATGGGGTGCATGGCGAGGGCACGCGAAGGCGCGCGTCGACGAGAATGTGCGGGTTGTCGTGAAAGAGCGGGAAAGCGTGACGGATTTTATCGAAGGGCAGGCGGCGCCGGCGGACACCTTGTTCGTGATGGTGGGTACCAGCCATGCCGGCAATGTAGGCGCGGCGGCGCGCGCGTTGAAAACCATGGGTTTCGTGCACCTCGGGCTGGTGGCGCCGCGCTACGCCGACGTGCGCGCTCAGCCCGAGGCGGTGGCGATGGCCAGCGGAGCCGACGACGTGCTGCGCGACGCGCGCCAGGGCGACACGCTGGCCGAGGTCGCCGGCGACTGCGGCCTGCTGGTCGCGCTGTCGGCGCGGGTGCGCGATTTCGGCCCGCCGCTGCACGGCCCGCAGTGGTTGCCCGAATTGGCGCGCACCGCGGCCGCGCAGCGGCGGCGCGTGGGCTTTGTGTTCGGCAGCGAGCGCTACGGGCTGGACAACGAGACGGTGTGGCGCTGCGATGCGTTGCTGAACCTGCCGACGTCACCGGACTACGGGTCGCTGAACCTGGCGCAGGCCGTGCAGATCGTCGCCTGGGAATGGCGCAAGGCGATCGGTGCCTTCGAGCACGCGGCGCCCGGCCCGGCCGTGGAGGCCGCCGCGACCCACGCCGAAGTGGAGGGCTTGCTCGAGCATGTGCAGCGCACGCTGCTGGCGCTGGGCTACCTGGACCCGCAGGCGCCGAGGCGCTTGATGCCGCGCCTGAGTCGCCTGGCCTCGCGCGCCGCGCTGACGCGCCAGGAAGTGCAGATCCTGCGTGGAATCTGCCACGCTGCGCTGCGCCAGGCGCGGCGCGGGTCGGGTGGGGGCGACGAGGCCGATCCCGCTCCTTGAGGCGCGGCCGCGGGCGCCGAGCCCGCCGACGCAGCGGCCGCGGCTCCAATACACTGGGTCCGCGGCCGCTTCGGGCCGCGCCGTGATCCCTCCCGCCTCGTCCATCCCATGTTCAGGTCCCTGCGCGAAGATATCCAGGTCATTCTCGAGCGCGACCCCGCGGCGCGTTCGCGCTGGGAGGTGCTGACCTGTTATCCGGGCCTGCACGCGCTGGGCATGCACAGGCTCGCGCACGCACTGTGGAGCTCCGGACACCACTGGCTGGCGCGCTGGATCTCGCACTGGAGCCGCTTTCTCACCGGGATCGAGATCCATCCGGGCGCGGTGATCGGCCGTCGCGTGTTCATCGACCACGGGCTCGGGGTGGTGATCGGGGAGACCGCGCAGATCGGCGACGACTGCACGATCTACCAGGGCGTGACCCTGGGCGGAACCTCGCTGTACAAGGGAGCCAAGCGCCACCCGACGCTCGAGGAGCAGGTCGTGGTGGGCGCGGGAGCGAAGGTGCTCGGCGGCTTCACGGTGGGGCGTGGCGCGCGCATCGGCTCCAACGCCGTGGTGGTCAAGGCGGTTCCGGCGGGTGCGACCGCGGTCGGCAACCCGGCCCGCATCATCGACAAGCAGGGCGAGCAGCAGCGCGAGGCAGCCGCTTCGCGCATGGGCTTCTCGGCCTACGCGGTGACGCAGAACGGCGACGATCCGCTGAGCCAGGCGGTGCTGGGACTGGTCGACCATGCGGCGCAGCTCGAACACCAGATCGCGCTGCTGTGGCGCGAACTGGAGCGCTGCGGGGCCTGCCCGCCGCAACAGGCGCCTGCCGATGCGATGCGCACCGAGCACTTCGACAAGGACAGCTTCGAAAAGCTGGTCAGGTAGCGGCAGTCTCGCGGTCCACCCGCACCCAGGCGCGCGCGGGGCGCAGCCACAGCACCTGCGCGCGCGGCGCCGCCGCGTCGTCGAGGTCCCAGTCGCTGAGCACCTGGCGCAGTTGCGCATCCTGCCAGTGCTCGCGCGGGCGATGGGTATGACCGTGGATCATCCAGTTGGCGCGTTCACGCAGCATCCAGCGTCGCGCCTCGGCCGGGTCGGCGTCCGAGGGCTGCCGGGCGGCCTGCGCCTGGCGGCTTTGCTCGCGCGCGGCGGCCGCCTGCTGGCGACGCAGCGCCAGCGGCTGCGCCAGCATCCGCGCCTGCCAGGCCGGATCGCGGCAGGTCTCGCGCCAGCGCATGTAGGCGAGGTCGTCGATGCACAGCGCGTCGCCGTGGCTGAGCACGATGCGTTGCCCGCCCAGCTCCAGCACGCAGGGGTCGTCGAGCAGGCGCGCGCCGCAGCGCAGCGCGAAAGCCTCTCCGAGCAGAAAGTCGCGGTTGCCGCGTTGCACCGCGACGAAGCAGCCGCGGGCATGCAGTTCGGCCAGCGCGTCGCATACCGCGTGGTGTTCGTCCGCCGGCTGCTGCAGCAGCAGGTCGTCGCCGACCCAGGTCTCGAACACGTCGCCCAGCAGCAGCAACGCATCGGCGCGAGTCGCTTCGCCGCGCAACCAGCGCAGGAAGCCGGCGGTGGTGCGCGGCGCCTGCGCACCCAGGTGCAGGTCCGACACCAGCGCCAGCGCGCGCCACGACGCCGGAGCGGCCAGGTCGCGCAGCGGCGCCTGCTCGCCCGGCAGCGATTGAGCTTCAGACTTCAACGGCTTTTTCGATCACCACGTCTTCCACCGGGACGTCCTGGTGGAAGCCCTTGCTGCCGGTTTTCACGCCCTTGATCGCGTCGACCACGTCCTGGCCCTCGACGACCTCGCCGAAGACCGCGTAGCCCCAGCCCTGCGGCGTCGGCGCGGTGTGGTCGAGGAAGGCGTTGTCGGAGACATTGATGAAGAACTGCGCGGTGGCCGAATGCGGGTCGTTGGTGCGAGCCATCGCGATGGTGTAGCGCTTGTTCTTCAGGCCGTTGTCGGCCTCGTTGGCAATCGGGGTCTGCGTGGGCTTTTGTTTCATGCCGGGCTCGAAGCCGCCGCCCTGGATCATGAAACCGTCGATCACGCGGTGGAAGATCGTGCCGTCGAAGTGTCCGCTGCGCACGTAGGCCAGGAAGTTCTCGGTGCTCTTGGGGGCCTTCTCGGAATCCAGGCGCAGCCGGATGACGCCCTTGTTGGTATGCAGTTCGACCATGGATCGTGTCCTCGCTTCGTGGTAGGGGGTGGGGAAGGGCGTGCCGCTCAGGGCAGCACGCGCGCGGAACGGATCAGCACGGGCTGGATCGGCACGTTGCCCATCGGCCCGACGGTGTGCGTGGGGACGGCGGCGATGCGATCGACCACCTTCATGCCCGAGACGACGTCGCCGAACACCGCATAGCCGAAGCCGTCGGGGTGCGGATAGTCGAGGGAGGGATTGTTCACCAGATTGATGAAGAACTGCGACGTCGCGGAATTCGGATCGCTGGTGCGGGCCATCGCGATCGTTCCACGCAGGTTGCGCAGCCCGTTGCGACTTTCCAGCGGGATCGGCGCCCCGGTGGGCTTTTGCTGCAGATTCGCGGTGTAGCCGCCGCCCTGGATCATGAACCCCGGGATCACGCGGTGGAACACGGTGCCGTCATAGAAGCCCTGCTTCACGTAGCGCAGGAAGTTGGCCACGGTCAGCGGGGCCCGGCCCGGGTCGAGCTGCAGCACGATGGTTCCCATGCTGGTGACGAGCTCGACGCGCGGCGCCGGGGTCTTCGGCGCCGCCGACGCGGCCTGCGCCAGCGGCAGCGCCAGCGCCAGCAGCGCGGCGCCGGCCAGGCTCAGCCTCAGCAGCAGGCGGCGGCCTCGGCCCGTGGAGGGGAAGCAACGGCGGGGGAAGTGCATCGACGATTTCTCCGAGGGTTCGCCGGCATGCTGATGCCGGTAGTGGGTTGTCAGGGGGCGGGCTTCGCCGCCGCGTCGCCGGCCGCGGCCGGCGTGGGCGCGTGTTGCAGCGATTGCAGCAGTCGCAGCCGTGCGCGCGCATGCGCCTGCGCCGCCGCGTCGCCGCTGCCGGCGACGGCCTTGCGGTATGCGTCGACCGCCAGTTGCAGGTAGACGTCGCCCAGGTTGGAGGCCGCGGTCGCATAGGCGGGGTTGGTGCGCAGCGCCATGTGCAGTTGTTCGAGAGCCAGCAGGTCGTCGCCCTGCGCCGCGTACAGCACGGCCAGGTTGTTGTGCGGTTCGGGCAGTTCGGGGTATTGCACGGTCAGCGAATGCAGTACATCGATCGCCTGCGGGTCGCGGTGCATCTGCTGCAGGATCAGCGCCTCGGTGACGCGATATTGCGGGTCGTTGGGCCGACGCCCGATCAGCTGGCGCACCTCGTGCAGCGCCTGCTCGAGCTGCCCCGCGGCCTGCAGCTGGCGCACGCGGTCGAGCTCGTCGGCGTGCGCTGGCGCGCCTGCGCAGCAAAGCAGCAGCGCGAGCGCGGGCAACGCACGGTACAGGGGGCGACGGAGGGCAACGGCGGGCATCGGGATCTGCTCAGGATGTGCCAGGGCATTCTATGTTGCCCCCCGCAATGCGGCTTCATGCTCCGGGCATGTCGTGATCGTTGCGGGCAGCCCGAGGCGCATCGCGTCGTCCGCCGGATCCCACGACGATGTGTCCGCAGCGCTCACTGCGGGGCCTGCCGGACGTTGCAGCTGCTGGCGCCGCTGCTCCAGATCGCGCAGTTCGCGCGACAGTTCGGCGTCACGCGATTCGACGCTGCGCAGGGCATCGGCGGTGCCCAGCACCGCTTGGGCACCGTCGATGCGGTAGTGCAGCGTGATCCGCCGCACGCCCAGCTCGCGCAGGCGCGGAGCCTGCTGCGGGAAGTCGTCGGCGTCGAATCCATGGTTGCCGGCGTGGAACTCGGCGAGGAACTCCGCGAAGCCCAGCGGGCCGGGGTAGACGCGCTCGAGGTCGATCCCGTCGACGGAGATGCGCAGGCGCACGGTCGAGCAGCTGCGCGGGCTCCACACGAACGCCCGGGTCTGCGGTGGAAGGTTCGGATTGTCCAGCTGGGTCGCGCCCGACGTGCATTCGAGGCTCAGCAGCGTATCGTGGACCCGCGGCGCGGAGGCGGGTTCGACATCGCTGGGCAGCGTGGTCAAGGTCACGGCCAGCGGCGACTGCAGCAGGGCATCGCGCTGCTGCAGCAGCTGGGCCTGTCGCTCGCGCAACTGCTGCTGCGAGGCCTGCAACTGCTGCACGAGATCTTCGCGCGCGCGCGCACTTTGCTGCCCGCGTTGCTCTTCGAGGCGCAACTGCGCGCGACGCCGCGCTGCGCGGTTCAGCAGGTCGATGAATTCGGCGGTGAACAGCGGGCTGTCGCCGGGGGCGACCACCGGCTGGTAACGTAGTGTGTCGCGGCGCAGGAACTGCGCCGCCGGGCCGTCGACGAAACTCCACAGCGTGCCCTGCGGCCCGTAGACCTGCTGCAGCTTGTCGTCGCGTGTGGCCGCCGTCTGCAGCGGCCAAAGCACGTCGGAGCGCCATTGGCGCTGCAGCCGGCATCCCGCCGTCGCCTGGGCGTAGGCGATCAGCGAGCGCCATGGCGCGTCGAGCAGCGCGTCGAGCGCGATCTCGTCGTCGCCGGGCGGCAGCGGCACCGCGGCGTGCAGGCGCTCGTGCAGGTCCCGGCCGGCGCGCAGCGCGTCGCGCGTCAGCGCGACGCTGGGGTCGGCGGCGGCGTCGTTCGCCCTGGCGGTTTCGGCCGGCGCCGCGCAGGCCGCTGCGTAGGCCGCCGCGACGCCGCCCGCCCGCGCCTCGTCCTGCTCCAGCGCATGCGCGAGCCTGGCCAGTGCGCCAAGGTATGCACGCAGACTGCGCACGCCCTGCACATCGGCTTCGATGTTCAGCGCGGCCCCAGCGGGGTCGACCGCCGCGCCGCGCTGCAGCGAGCGCATTCCGACCGTGCGCACTGCCGCCAGCGCATCGCCGGCCGCCGCCTGGCCCGCCGCCTGCGCCCGCCACAGCTGGAACTCGCGCGCAGCGTTCAGCCATGCAGGCTCGATGCTCCCCCCAAAGCCGCGCGAGCCGGACTGCGCGGGTCGCGTCAGCTGCTCGAGCAGCTGCTGGCTGAAGTGCCAGCTCGGGTGGTCGATTCCCGCCAGCCGCGGCAACGCCGCGCGCCAGTTCGCACCCGCCTGCGGCCGCAGCGCGGAATGCGGCAGTTGCTCGAGCACGCTTCGCGCGGCCGCTCGCTGCTGCTCCAGCCACGCCTGGCGAAAACCTGCCCATGCCGCATCGAGGCGCGCGGGCTCGCCGCTGACTTCGCGCCAGCGGGTCACCAGCTCATGCATGCGCGCATGGCCCGCGGCGGTGTATTCAGGCGCCAGCTCGGGCCCCTGCGGTGCCGACCCGCCGGAGGCAGGCCCGGGCATGCGTTCCCATGCATCGGCCTGCCGCAGCGGCGCCACGCCGCTCAGCCGGGGAAGCGCCAGCAGCCACCGCAGGGTCGGATCGCCCAGCCCGGTGGCGTCGAGCCGGCCGCGGACCTCGT
The DNA here is from genome assembly GCA_021792835.1 of Pseudomonadota bacterium. Taxonomy (GTDB): domain Bacteria; phylum Pseudomonadota; class Gammaproteobacteria; order Burkholderiales; family Burkholderiaceae_C; genus Thiomonas_A. Next base: position 9,441 of record JAJYTY010000047.1, on the reverse strand, counting down.
GCCAGCGCGCGTCCAGCGACGGGTCGGACCGCGCGGTCCATGCCAGTCGTGCCAGCCGCAGCCGCCAGGCCTGCTTCGCGGCGGGGGCCTCGGGGGCCGCCGAGGCCAGCCCTGGCGCAAGCGCCTCGAGCTGTTCCAGCGATGCCCCGCCGCGGCGCGCCTGCAGCGCTTCGGCCAGGCGCAGCAGCGGCAGCATCGCGCGAGCGCGCTGTTGCAGCGGATCGGACTGCTGCGCGCCGTCGCCATGCGCGGCGGGCTGCTCCCCGGGGTGGGCGGGCGCCTCGTCGAGCGCGTCGCAGGCAGCTACGAAATCGTGCTGCTGCCGCTCGAGCAATGCGCTCCAGCCGCTGGCGGGCAGCGTCAGCGCGTCCAGCGGGCGCCTGCCACGGGCCTCGAAGCGGCGTATCGCGGCCTCGCGCGCGGCCAGCGTCCTGACCTGCGACGCAAACGGCAGCGACGCGTCTCGCACCAGGCTCGGCGCGCCGCGCAATTCGTGCAGCGACTGCAGGTTTCGCTGCGCCGACACGGCCAGCACGGCGCTGCCCGCGACGCCGCTGCCGATCCAGGCGACCAGCAGCAGGCGTGCGCGCACGCGGCGCCTGCGCGCGGCCGTCGTGGACGGCCGCCGCAGGTCGATGTCCGACGGGAGCACCTTCGTGAACAGCTGCTGCAGGAACCACCCGCGGGGTCGCTGCGCGGCACGGGGCTCGGCTTCGGGCGCGCTCCGCGTGGCGCGGGGCAGCGAGTCCGGTGGGGGTTCCGGGGCCTGCATCGCGCTGCTCACGAACAGGCCGCGCAGCAGCAGCGGCTCCAGGTATGGATGGGGCGCCAGGCCGTTGTCGGCGAAATCCTGCAGCGGCGCGCGCAAGGCTTGCAGCTGCATCGGAAACAGCAGCAGGCCGGGGTCGGCGTCGGGTCCGGCGGCCAGCAGGGTCCAGCGCAATCGGCGCAGGCGCTGGTCCAGCGCATCGAAGGCATGCTGCACGAACTGCTGCTGCTGCTGCGCCGAGTCGACGTCGGCGAGGTAGCCGAGGGCTTGCGGCGCCGCGCCGTCGCCCAGGGCATCGGTCCATGCCCGCAAGCCGGGGATGGCGTCGCAGTGGGTGAGCAGCAGGTACACCGGAACGCGCTGGCCGAACATCTCGATCAGTTGCTGCAGGCCGGCGCGCGTGGCGCGCGCCTCGGCGGCCAGTTCGTCGGCGGGGGCGGTGAGCAGGCGTGAGGCGCTGAGCGCGACCAGCACACCGTGCAAACCGTCGCGACGGCGCTCGCGGCGCAGCATGCGCAGATGCTGTTGCCATGCGGCGACCGCCGGCGCGGCAGCGTCGGCTTGCGGCAGCGCGTCGCCGCAGTCGACCAGCACGATCCCGTCCGTCGTCCACCAGCCGAAGCCGCGACCCTGGGCGTCGGCGCCGAGGACCGGAGCCAAGGGGCTGGACAGGCTCGCCTGCGTCAGCGCGCTGGTCTTGCCGGCGCCCGCTCGCCCGAGCAGCAGGAACCACGGCAGGCCGCGCCCGCGGCCCATGACCGCCGCTTGCTGCATGGCTCGCCGCCAGCTCTGCTCGATCGCGCAGTCGCCGGCGGCGCGCGGTGCGCGCGGATGGCGTTCGCGGGCGCGCCATGCGCGCGCGGCCAGCCCGAGCAGCCACCAGGCCAGCAGCGCGAGCCCCAGCAGCAGCAGGCTCCACCACGGCGACACCCCGGCGCGCCATGTCAGCAGCAACGCCGCCGCCAGCACCAACGCGAGGACCAGCCCGCGCCCCAGCCAACGCAACGCAGGCGCCATCGCTCAGCTCCCGGGCCACGCGCGGATCGCGTGACGCAGCAGCAGGTGGCAGGCCAGCGCGACGAGTCCCGGCACGAGCACGCCGAGGCTGGCCAGCAGCCAGCGTGCGCGCCGCGGCTGCGACGCAGGACGCGGCGCTGCCGCGGCGAGCCGTGCATCGTCGACGCAGCCGGGCTGTCTCGCGGAGTCGACCAGCAGCGGCTCCGCGAGCCGCGGGTCGTCCACCAGGCGCCTCAGCTCGGCGTCGCGCAGCTGTTGCAGGGCCTCGTCGCCGTCGTCCAGCGCGTGGCGGCCGCGCAGGCCCAGCAGCAAGGCCAGCGCGAACACTTCGCGAACCTCCTGCCGTTCGGGCCCGAGTTCGTGCAGGTGCCTGAAAAAGCCGTCGCCGGCATCGACGACGCCGAAGTGCCTGCGCTGCAGCAACTGCGTGTTCCAGGCCGTGGCATGGTCCCAGCTGCTGGTCTGCAGCCTCTCGTCGGCCCATGCGGCTGCAGCGTAGGCGGCAAGCTCGGCGTGCTCGGGAGCATGCCCGGCGGCCGCCGCACGCGCCTGTGCGAACCACGCATCGAGGCGCTGCACCACGTCGTCCAGGCTGCCGTGCGGCGCGCGCGCGAAGTCCTGCACGCGCGCGAACCACGGGATGAAGGCGTCGAGCAGTCGCGTCATGGCCGACCCTCCACGACGATCAGCGTCGCCTGCAGTCCGTCCGGAGCATCGGGCCAGTGCAGGCGCAGCGCCGACTCGCGCCGCACCGCGTCCCATGGCGGGCCGTGGCGGTCGATGATCCAGTGCGTGCCGCCGGGGTGCGCCGGCACCCCGGCCGGGACGCTGTCGAGCCGTCGCAGCGGCAGTCCGCCAAGTGCGTGCGAGATCAGCGCCGGCAACTGCCCGGGCGCGGCCAGGCGAGCTTCGCGGGGGACCCGCGATGCCCACTGCTGCGCCGGCGCATCGGCGCGCAACAACAGGAAGTGGACGAGCTGCGGATCGAAGGCCTGCGGTGGAACCGGCGTCTGCAGGCCGCCGTTGCACGGGCGCAGCGGCAGGATGTGCGCAGGTCCGACCGCCAGGTCGCGCAGCAGCTGCTGCAGGCAGTCGCGGACATCGCCGAAGCATTCGCGCAGGCGCAGCGGGTCGAAGGCAGACAGACCTTGCGGAAGTTCGGGGCAGGCGCCGAACGCGTCGCAGCGGCGCGACAACGTGCTGAGCTCGGCGACCAGTTCGCGCAATCGGGCGTGGATCCGCAACGGCCGTTCGCCGTGGCTCTCGCAGGTCCGCGACAGCCAGCAGACCGCGCGCGCCAGCGTGCGCAGCGCGAGCATCAGGCGCAGTGTTTCGTCGGGATTGCCGGCCTGCCCGCTGCCCATGCCCTTCAGCTCCTCGAGCCGGCGCAGCTGTGCTCCAAGTTCATCACGCAGGTCGGCGAGCAGCCGGCGCAGCGCCGGCGAAGCGCCGACGCCGAGGCACGGCGCGATGTAGTCGTCGTCGAGGCACACGGCGTCGCCGTCGTGCAGCAGGCGCGCCACCGGAAGCAGTTCGTAGGACTGCAGGTGCTCGAGCTCGGGCTCGAAGAACACCCGCAGCACGTATTGCAGCGTGCGCACCTGGGCGGGCGGGCCGTCGGAGTACAGGTCCGGCATGTCCCGCGGCTGCAGCTGCGCGGCGAATCGCGTCGACGCCTGCGCGGCTGCCTCGCGGCCCTCGCAGAGGCTGTGCTCGCGGTCGTGGTGGTGCTCGAAGAGGTAGAACAGGCCTTCGCGCTGCATCCAGCGGTGGAGGAAGTCGAGGTCGGACTCGTCGTACTGGCAGACGAAGCTGCGTGGGCGGCCGTAGGGCAGGCGCAGCAGGAAGCGCGGCAGCGCCAGTCCCAGGTAGCGCGAATCCTCGTTCTCGCGCAGCGAGTTCCACGATGTGAACTGTGGCCCCTCGAACAGGGAAGCCAGGTCCTTCAGCGCCGGCAGTTGCTGCATCGAGTCGATGCCGAAGAACTGGGACGATGCGGCCGCGAGAAACGGGGCGTGGGCCATCGCCGCCACCTTCGCGACCTCGCGCAGCAGGCCGATGTCGGGCGCGGTGGGGCCGAATTCATAATCGGCGACGATGGCCCCGTAGGGCTGGCCGCCGAACTGTCCGTACTCGGCCGTGTAGACCAGCTTGTACAGGCCGCTGCGCACGACCTCGGGAGCGTCCGCGAAGTCGTCCATCAGGCGCTGCTTGCTCAGGCTGAGGAACTGGATGCGGATGTTCTCGCGGAAGTTGGTCCGGTCGACCAGGAACTTCAATGAACGCCAGGCCGATTCGAGGCGCTGGTACGACGGATGGTGCAGGATGGCGTCGACCTGGTCGGACAGCTTGCGGTCGATTTCGGCGATCAGCGCGTCGACCAGTGCCTGGTTGACGTTGCATGCGGCGGCCTGCGCCGGTGCAGCCTCGGCGTCGCGGGCGACCCCGCGGTCCTCCGCCGAACCGGCGGCGGGCTGCTCGACCAAGGCTTCGTTCGAGGCCTCGGCGGGAACGACCAGACGGCGCAGCAGCGCTTCGAGACCCATGCGGGTGATCGGATAGGCGTCGTCGCCGGGACGGATGCGCGCACTCGTGGTGAGTTCGTCGATCACCGGGGTCGCGGGGCCGGCGCTTGCGGTGGAGGCGGCGGAGGTCATCGGCGGCTCAGGGTCGTGCGGCGGGTGCTTGTGCGGCGGGGTCTTCCGCGGAAGTCGGCGCGGCCGTTTCGGCAGCGCCTTCGGCAGCGCCTTCGGCTACCCCGCCGCCCCCGGCTTCGCATGCGGCGCCGGCCTGGAGTTCGGCGGCGAGTCGCTGCCGCAAGGCCGGTTCGGAGACGATCTGCTGCAGGCGCTTGCGGAAGGCCGGGATGTTGCTCATCGGCCCCTTGAGGGCCTTCAGCGCCTCGCGAAGTTCGAGCAGGGCCTTCAGCTGCGGCACCTGGGCGGCCAGCGCGTCGGGACCGAAGTCGGCGAGCCGCGTGAAGGCCAGCTGCACCGGCAGGGTCGCGCCACGCTGGTCCTGCAGGAAGTCCGGCACCTGCAGCTCCAGTCGCGGTGCCTGCGCCGCCAGTACGTCGTCGAAATTGTCCTTGTCGACGCTGACCGGACTGAGTTCATCGACCGGAGTGGGGTCGTCGCGCAGCGTGTAGTCGCCCAGCACCAGCAGCTTCAGCGGCAGCTCGACCTCTTCCTGGGCGCCGTCGGTGGCGGGACGATAGACGATGTTGACGCGCTCCTTCGGCGCGACGGACCCCTGGGATGGCATGGCGGTACTCCGGTTCTTGCCGGCCCGTGGCCAGGGCCGATGCAGCGGACATGGCTGGATTGCACGCCGATTCGCGGCAGCTCGCTCGGTGCGCGCGACATGGCCGTCCAGTGCAAACTCAATTCGCGCCGTGTGGAAAAAGCGGCATACGCCACGGGCGCGGCTTCGGCGAGGCCGCGCCTGTGCTAAGTTTTCGCCCTTGCGCGCTCCGTTTCCGCGTTGCCCATGACCGTCCAGATCTACAACACCCTTTCGCGCTGCAAGCAGCCGCTGGCGCCGCTGGAGCCGGGACACGTGCGTATGTACGTGTGCGGCATGACCGTCTACGACTACTGCCATCTCGGCCATGCGCGCGTGATGGCGGTGTTCGACGTGGTGCAGCGCTGGCTGAAGGCGCGCGGCCTGCGCGTGACCTACGTGCGCAACATCACCGACGTCGACGACAAGATCATCCGTCGCGCGCAGGAGGCCGGCGTGGGCGTGCGCGAGCTGACCGACCGCTTCATCGCCGCGATGCACGAGGACACCGAGGCACTGGGCATCGAGCGTCCCGACCTCGAGCCGCGGGCGACCGAGCACATCGCGCCGATGCTGCGCATGATCTCGCGCCTGGTCGAACGCGGGCTGGCCTACCAGGACGCAGCCGGCGACGTCGACTACGCGGTGCGCAGCTTCCCGGGCTATGGCCGGCTGTCGGGCAAGTCGCTGGACGAACTGCACGCGGGCGAGCGCGTCGAGGTCGATGCGGCCAAGCGCGATCCGCTGGACTTCGTGCTGTGGAAGCACGCCAAGCCCGAGGAGCCCGAGGAGGTCCGCTGGGACTCCCCGTGGGGGCCGGGCAGGCCGGGCTGGCACATCGAGTGCTCGGCCATGAGCTGCGAGATGCTGGGCGAGCAGTTCGACATCCATGGCGGCGGCGCCGACCTGCAGTTCCCGCACCACGAGAACGAGATCGCGCAGACCGAGGGTGTCACCGGCAAGCCGTGGGTGAGCATGTGGATGCACAACGGTTTCGTGCGCATCGACGAGCAGAAGATGTCGAAGTCCCTCGGCAACTTCCTGACCATCCGCGAGGTCCTGAAGAGCTTCGACCCGGAGACCCTGCGTTTCTTCATCATTCGTGCCCATTACCGCAGCCCGCTGAACTACAGCGACGACGCGCTGCGCGACGCGCGGCACTCGCTGGAGCGTCTGTACCTGGCGCTGCAGGACTACCCGCAGGTCGTCGCCAGTGTCGACTGGGAGCATCCGCTGGCGCAGCGCTTCGGCGCCGCGATGGACGATGACTTCAACACGCCGGAGGCCTTCGCGGTGCTGTTCGAGCTGGCCGGTGCGCTCAATCGCAGCGCCAACCCGGAACTGGCGGCGTTGCTGAAGGGGCTGGGGGGCGTGCTCGGGTTGCTGCAGAGCACGCCGCAGCAATTCCTGCAGGGAGCCACCGCGCTGTCGGAGAAGCAGTGGATCGAGCAGCAGGTGCAATTGCGCGCGCAGGCCAAGCAGGCGCGCGACTACGCCAGCGCCGACCGCATACGCGCCGGGTTGCTGCAGCGCGGCATCCAGCTCGAGGACAAACCGGACGGCGTCACCTTGTGGCGCCGCGCCTGAACCATGGCCGCGACCCGGAAGAATCGAGGGCCTGCAGCCGAGCCGGCGCCGGCTGCCTACTGGGACCAGGCCTGCGGCGAACTGATGCGCGCCGACCGCGTGATGCGCCGCCTCATCCCCGTCCACGGCCAGGCGCGCCTGCAAAGCCGCGGCGACGCCTTCCAGACCCTGGCGCGCTCGATCGTCGGGCAGCAGGTCTCGGTCAGCGCGGCGCAGACGGTGTGGAACCGGCTGCAGCAGCTTTGCGGCGCGGTCAGTCCTCAGGGGGTGCTCGAGCACGACCCGCAGGCGCTGCGCCAGGTCGGGCTGTCGCAGCGCAAGGCCGAATACCTGCGTGATCTGGCCAGTCGCTTCGAGCAGGGCCTGGTACACCCGCGGCAATGGCCCGCGATGGAAGACGAGGCGATCATCGAGGAACTGGTCGCCATCCGGGGCATCGGTCGCTGGACCGCCGAGATGTTCCTGATGTTCCATCTGCTGCGCCCCGACGTGCTGCCGCTGGACGACCTCGGTTTGCGACGCGGCATCAGCCAGTGCTACTTTTCGGGGGAAGCGGTAAGCCGCAGCGAGTTGCGCGAGGTGGCGTCCGCCTGGGCACCCTGGCGCTCCGTGGGTACTTGGTATATTTGGCGCAGCCTCGACCCGGTGCCGGTCGAGTATTGAGCGCCCCCGGGGCCGCGCCGCGCCTGCCGGGGCCGGTCCGCGCCTGCCGTGCCGGCACGAGTCGCGCAAGACGCGCCCGAGGGTGTCGCGAATGGATAGGACCATGAACAAGAAAGTCTTTCTGGATTTCGAACAGCCGGTGGCCGAGCTGGAGGCCAAGATCGATGAACTGCGCTTCGTGCAGGACGAGTCGGCGGTCGACATCTCGGAGGAGATCTCCCGTCTGCAGAAGAAGAGCCTGCAGCTGACGAAGGATCTGTACAGCAAGCTGTCGCCGTGGCAGGTCACGCAGATCGCGCGTCACGCGCAGCGTCCCTATACCCTCGACTACGTCGCCGCGCTGTTCACCGATTTCCATGAGCTGCACGGCGACCGCCATTTCTCGGACGATCTGTCGATCGTCGGCGGGCTGGCGCGCTTCAACGGCCAGGCGTGCATGGTGCTGGGGCACCAGAAGGGGCGCGACACGAAGGAGCGTGCGATGCGCAACTTCGGCATGAGCAAGCCCGAGGGCTATCGCAAGGCGCTGCGCCTGATGAAACTGGCGGAGAAGTTCGGGTTGCCGGTGTTCACCTTCGTCGACACGCCTGGGGCCTACCCGGGGATCGACGCCGAGGAGCGCAACCAGTCCGAGGCCATCGGCCGCAACATCCTCGAGATGGCGCAGCTGCAGGTGCCGATCGTCTCGACCATCATCGGCGAGGGCGGCTCCGGCGGCGCGCTGGCCATTGCCGTGGCCGACCACGTGCTGATGCTGCAGTTCGCCGTCTATTCGGTGATCTCGCCCGAGGGCTGCGCGTCGATCCTGTGGAAGAGCGCCGAGCGCGCGTCCGACGCCGCCGAGGCGCTGGGCCTGACCGCGCACCGCCTGAAGGCGCTGGGCCTGATCGACAAGATCGTCAGCGAGCCGGTGGGCGGCGCGCATCGCGATCCGCAGGCCATGGCCGTGTCGCTCAAGCGCGCACTCGGCGAGAGCCTGCGCCAGTTCCAGGGCATCAAGCCGGCCGATCTGGTGCGCCAGCGTTACGAGCGGCTGTGCGCGTTCGGTCGCTTCCAGGACACCAAGTCGGCGCGCTGAGTCCGGGCGCCGCGGCATCGCGCAGCGCGAGCTCCGCGCTGCGCGGTTTCGTGCGCATGCAGGCCGCCGCAGGCGAGCCGGACGCCGCGCGCGCACTTGCCGATCCGGCGAGGCCGCTGGCGCTGGCTTTCAGCGGCGGGGCTGATTCCACCGCACTGGTGCTGGCCGCGCGTCGCGTATGGCCGGGGCGGCGCCTGATCGCGCTGCACGTGCACCACGGACTGCAGTCAGCGGCCGATGACTTCGCCGCGCATGCCGCCGGCCAATGCGAGCGCTGGGGCCTCGAGTGCCGGGTGCTGCGGGTACAGGTGCAACTGCGCCGTGGCAGCAGTCTGGAGGAGCAGGCGCGCGAACAGCGCCACGCCGCGCTGCAGCGCGCGGCGCGCGATGCCGGATGTGGCTGGTTGCTGCTGGGCCACCAGGCCGACGACCAGGCGGAAAGCCTGTTGCTGGCGTTGTTGCGCGGGGCCGGTCCGGCCGGACTGGCGGCGATGCCGGCAGCGGTGCGTCGCGGCGGCGTCTGGGTGGGGCGGCCCTTGCTGGGCTGCGCTGCGGCCGGGCTGCGCGCCGAGCTCGATGCTGCTGGCGTCGCCTACGTGGACGACCCGATGAATGCCGATCCCGCGCTGCGGCGCAGCCGCATCCGCCACGAACTGTTGCCGGTGCTCGACGCGCTGGAGCCGGCCTGGCGCCGCACGCTGGGGCGCAGCGCGGCGCTGTGCGCGCAGGCGGCGGGGCAGTTGCGGGTGGCGGCGGCGCTGGACCTCGAGGCCTGCCGCGGGCAGCCCGGGCTGCGCCTGGACGGTCTGGCCGCGCTCGACGCCGCACGGCGTACCGAGGTGCTGCGCGCATGGCTGGGCGAGCTCGGCCTGCGCTGCAGCCGCGCGCAGATGGACAACCTGTGTCGGCAGCTGGAGGCACCGCCGCATGCGACGGTTCGCGTGCCTGTCGGCGGTGCCTGCCTGTGGCGCGACGGGCCATGGCTGCGTTGCGAACCCGCGGGGCCAGCCCCGCGGCTCGCGGATCGCGCGCGCCGGTCCCTATA
>JAJYTY010000277.1 GCA_021792835.1 Pseudomonadota bacterium | reverse complement strand
ACCGCCACCGACCCGCGCAGGCGCACCACCTCGGCGGCGCCATAGCCGCGCTGGATGCCCGCCCAGCGCGGGTCCTGCTTCCATTGCTGTTCGAGTTCACGGATTTGCTGTTCGCGGGTTGCCATGAGACGATCTCCATCGAAGGGTGTAGGAACTGGGCTCTAGCCTACCCTGAAGTTGCAGCGCAGCATCGAGTTATATCTTATAGAAGACCAATTTTAATTCCACGTAAAAACAACGACTTGTATACGCTCTTCTGTATCGTGGAATGTTTTTTCGCGATTCTGAATGCGGATGCATTGCCTTGCAGCATCCCGCTTGCGCATGATGAAATCTCGATTGCGCGATCTGAAAACCTGGCGCCCCGCCATGCCCCTGCGAATCGACTCCCGCGCCGCGCGCGCCGCCCTGCCGCTATGGGACGAGGCGGCGCTGCGCGCGGCCGAGCGCCACTGGGCGGACCTGCTGCCCGCCCATGCCCTGATGCAGCGTGCCGGCGAGGCCGCTGCGCGACTGCTGGCGGCCCGCTGGCCGCACGCGCGACGCGTGCTGCTGCTGTGCGGACCCGGCAACAACGGCGGAGATGGGCTCGCCGCGGCTGCGGCGCTGGCACGGCGTGACTTCGCGCCGCGACTGCGGGTCGTGCTCGTGGGCTGCGGCGATGCCTCGCAGTGGAACCCGCAGCGGCGGCCCGCCGACTGGTGCTGGGCGCTTGCGCAGGCCCGCGACGCCGGGCTGCAGCCCGTTGCGTGGGAGTCCTGCGATGCAGCCGGACTGCTGCACGACACCGACGCGGTGGTCGACGCGCTGCTCGGGCTGGGGCTGCGCGAAGCCCCGCGCGGCGAGCTCGGCGAAGTCGTCGAGGCGCTGCAAGGGCGCCCCGACGGACTGCCGGTGCTTGCGCTGGACCTGCCGTCGGGACTGCGCGGCGCCACCGGCCAGGCGCCCGGCGCCCACGTGCTCGCCGATGCGACGCTGGCCATGCTCGGGCTGCAGCCCGGGCACGCCGGCGGTCCGCAGGCTCCCGCCTGCGGCGAACTCTGGCTGGACGGCCTGCAGGTCGACCCGCGTGCCGCGTCCGTCGCGCCGCGCGCGCTGCTCGGAGACAGCGACAGCGCGCTGCGCGCACTGCCCCCGCTGCACCGGGCGGCGCACAAGGGTGAGCGTGGCGACGTGCGCCTGTACGGCGGGGCCGCCGGAATGACCGGAGCCCTGTGGCTGGCAGCGCGTGCCGCGCTGCTGCTGGGAGGCGGGCGCGTGTTCGCCGCCAGCCTCGACCCACGCGCACCGACTGTCGACCCGGATTTCCCGGAACTGATGCTGCGCGACGTGGACGACTTGCTCGAGGCTGCACGCGGCGCGGGCCGCGGCGCGGCCTGCCACGTGTTCGGACCCGGCGCCGGCGCGTCGCCGCAGGCGCTGCGCTGCCTGCTGGAATTGCTCGCTGCGCCGCAACCGCTGGTGATCGATGCCGACGGGCTGAACCTGCTGGCCGCGCAGCCGCGCGACGGCGCCGCGTGGCAGGCGCTGCGAGGGCGCGCGCACGCGGCGTGGCTGACCCCTCACCCTTCCGAGGCGGCGCGTCTGCTGGAATGCGACACCGCCACCGTGCAGTCGGACCGCCTCGCCGCGGCGCGCCGACTGTGCGATCTGGCCGGCGCGCAGGTCGTGCTCAAGGGTGCCGGCAGCGTGATCGCCTGCACCGACGGCGCGACCTGGGTCAACCATGGCGGCAACGGCCTGCTGGCCACCGCCGGCACCGGCGACGTGCTGGCCGGCGCGCTCGGCGCCTGCCTGGCGCGCAGCGCGGGCGCCACCCACGCCGCGCGTGCCGCCGTATGGCTGCACGCCGCGGCCGCCGACCTGGCGCGGCGCGACGGCGCGGCCTTGCGGGCGGGCCTGCTCGCCGACTGGATGCTGCGCGCCTGGCGCGACGCCGCGCCGGGCGTCCGAAGCGCCTGCAGGGCGTGACCGGCCTGCAGGGCGCGCGGCTGCGCTACTTGGCGCGCCGCGCCCGTGCGGCCGGCTTGCGCGCAGTGCGGGCACGCGTGGAGCGCGCGTTGCGGGTCGAGGCCTTCTGCGGGGATTTCGCGACGGGCTGGGGTTGGGGCGCGACCTCGGGCGCCGGCTTGGTTCCATCCCCCGCAGGGACTGCCTTCACCGCCTTCGCCCCCTTCGCCCCCTTCGCGGCCCTGGTGCCGTTTGCGCCCTTGGCCGTCTTGCCCGGCTTCGCCTTGCCTGGCTGAGGCGCTTCATCGCCCGGTTGCCACGCGAACAGGCTGTGGTCGCTGTCGTCCGCCGCAACCGGCGCTGCCACCGGGGCCGCTGCGCGCGCGCGCTTGCGCGACGGCGCCGCGGTGGCGCCCGCGGCGCGCAACGGGTCGGAGACCAGGCGGAAGTCGATGCGCCTGCCGTCCAGGTCGACCCGGCTGACCTGCACCAGCACGCGGTCGCCCAGCGCGTAGCGCTTGCCGGTGCGCTCGCCGCGCAGCTCGTTGCGCGCCTCGTCGAAACGGAAGTACTCGGCCCCGAGCTCGGAGATGTGGATCAGGCCCTCGACGAACAGGCTGCTCAGTTGCACGAACACGCCGAAGCTGGTGACGGCCGTGACCGCGCCGACGAATTCCTCGCCGAGCTTGTCGCGCATGTACCAGCACTTGAGCCAGCTCTCGACATCGCGCGTGGCCTCGTCGGCGCGGCGCTCGTTGGCCGAGCAGTGCAGCCCGACCAGTTCCCACGCCGGCAGATCGACCGCCGCCTTGCCGCCGCGCGGCGCCGGCTTCGCGGCGGCGGGTTGTGCTGCCGGTGTCGCGCCGCGGCGCGGACGCTGCGGCGGCGGAGCCGTCATGCCCTCGGGCAGGTTCAGGCGGTAGCGCTGGCCCTGCAGCAGCGACTTGATCGCGCGATGGGTCAGCAGATCCGGATAGCGTCGGATCGGGCTGGTGAAGTGGGCGTAGGCCTCGTAGGCCAGCCCGAAGTGCCCGCTGTTGTGCGGCGAATAGATGGCCTGCTGCATCGAGCGCAGCATCAGCGTGTTGATCTGCTGTGCATCCGGACGCTCGCGCGCGGCCTCCGACAGGCGCTGGTAGTCGGCCGGGGTCGGCTCGTCGCCGACGTGCCCGGACAGCCCGAGGGTCTGCAGGAATCCGCGCAGCAGCGCCAGTCGCTCGGGAGTCGGCCCCTCGTGCACGCGGTACAGCCCGGGGTGCTTGTTGCGCTGCAGGAAGTCGGCCGCGCAGACGTTGGCCGCCAGCATGCACTCCTCGATCAGCCGGTGCGCCTCGTTGCGCTGGCGCAGCGTGATCTGCTCGATGCGCCCGCTGGCGTCGCAGACGATCCGGGTTTCCGGCACCTCGAGGTCGATGGCGCCACGCTCGCGACGCGACTTCAGCAAGACGCTGTACACCTCGTACAGGTCGAGCAGGTGCGGCAGCAGCCGGGCATGCGCGCGCGCCTGCGGCCCGCGCGTGTTCTCCAGGATCTCCGCCACTTCGGTGTAGGTCAGGCGCGCGTGCGAGCGCATCACCGCCG
>JAJYTY010000276.1 GCA_021792835.1 Pseudomonadota bacterium | reverse complement strand
GCTCCACGTGCGCCTGCGCCTGCGTTCCATGATTCCCTCCGTGCAGTCGGCCCCGCATGCAGGCTAGGCCCTGGCGCGCGCGGTGCGCCGGCAGTGCAAACGTATGCAGCGATGAATACGTATGCGTGCAGGCGTGGACGATGCCGCTGTTGCGGTGTGCTTCATCAGTGCATCGCGACATTACGATAAAGTGATGTAAACGTAATGGTCGAAACTTGCCCGCCTGCCCGCAGCGGCGCAGTGTCGTGCTCCGCGTCACATTCTGTGGACGTGACGCGATCGGATCGGTCATGGGGGCGTCGTGGGATGCGCACGCGTACGGAACGATGAGGGGCGGGCTGCTGCGGGCCTATTCGACGGGCCTCGGCGCGCTCAACCGCGCGCTCGATGCAGCGCTGGTGATGCTGGGCGGGATGCTGGCCTACTGGTTGCGCTTCGGTGTCGGCAGCATCGGACTGTCCACCGACTACGACCTGGTGGCGCTGGTAGCGGCCCTGCTGGTCGCCATGTTGTTTCCGGCCTTCGGCGTGTATGGCTCGTGGCGTGCACGCGGCCTGCGCGCGCCGGTGATGCAGGCGCTGGCCGGCTGGGCAGTCCGTCGCCGGTCCACGTCCGAAGCGCCCGCTGTTTGTCGAGCAATTCAAGGGACGAATTCCTGGCTATATGCAAAAACACAATCAGCGCATCGAGCACGACCTGCACTACATCGAGCACTGGTCGCTGCTATTCGACCTGCGCATCATCGCGCTGACCCCGGTGCGCGTCTTCGCGGACCGGAACGCCTACTGATGCCGCTGGTGCGCATGAAGTGGCCCGACGGCTGGACGGTACGACCGCGATGATCGACCTGCATTGCCACCTGCTGCCGGGAATCGACGACGGTGCGCCCGACCGCGCCGTGGCGCTGGCGATGGCGCGCATGGCGGCGGTGGACGGCATCCGCACCGTCGCCTGCACGCCGCACATCTACCCGGGGCTGTACGAGAACGATCGCGCGGGCATCCATGCCGCCGTCGAGGCGTTCCGCGGCGAACTGGCGGACGAGGGCATCGTGCTGCAGCTCACGACGGGTGCCGATACCCATCTCGCGCCGGACCTGGTCGAGGGCCTGCGCAGCGGCCGCATCGCGACGCTGGCGGACAGCCGCTACTTCCTGTTCGAGCCGCCGCACCACGTCGCACCGCCGCGCCTGGCCGATTCGGTATTCCAGGTGCTGGCCGCCGGCTACGTGCCGGTGGTCACACATCCCGAGCGGCTCACCTGGATCGAGGAACACTATCCGCTGTTCGCGCAACTGGTGCGCGGCGGCGCGTGGATGCAGCTCACCGCCGGCAGCCTCACCGGCCGCTACGGGCGGCGCCCGCGCTACTGGGCCGAGCGCATGCTGGACGAGGGTCTGGTGCACATCCTCGCCACCGATGCCCACCACAGCGAGCATCGCGTACCGCTGCTGGGCGAAGGGCGCGAGGCTGCTGCCGCGCGTCTGGGCGCGGACGAAGCGACACATCTGGTGCAGACGCGTCCGCAATGCATCCTCTACAATCGCCCCGCTTGCGAAGCGCCGGCGCTGCCTGCCGCGGTGACCCATGCGACGAAGCCGGACTGGTGGCGACGCTGGCGGCATCGCGCATGAGCTTGCCGGGGGTGCGTCGCATCGCGGTCGAAATCAGCGATCCTGTAGCCCACGTCATGGAGCGCGGGTTGCAGGATCTGTCCAATACGCGTCGCACCACCTGCGCGGCGCATGTACCTTGGGAATCCTGATGGGCAAGCGGAAACCGGGAACTGTACTGGCTGCCCTGTGTGCCTTGCTGCTGGCTGCCTGTGCATCGAATCCACCTGCGTCCTCGGTGGTGCACACCGAGCCGGCGGGCGCGCAGGCGTTCGACCCCGCCGCTCTGCTGGGCCCCGAAGCGATGCAATACCACCTGGGCCCGGGCGACCTGCTCGAGATCACCGTGTTCCAGGTCAAGGACTTCAACAAGGTCAAGGCGCGTGTGGACGGCATCGGCGATATCGACCTGCCGCTGGCCGGTGTGGTCAAAGTCGGCGGGCTCACCATCAACCAGGCGCGCCAGGCGATCACGCAGCGACTGGCCGAAACCTACCTGCAGGATCCACAGGTGTCGGTGTTCCTGGACAAGGCCGCCAACGAGCGCTTCACCGTGGACGGCGCCGTGCACAAGCCCGGCGTCTATCCCATGGTCGGGCAGATGAATCTGCTGCAGGCCATCGCCATGGCCCAGGGTCCGACCACGCTGGCCAATTACAGCAGGGTGGTGATCTTCCGCACCATCGACGGCAAGCCGATGGCCGCGCGCTTCGATCTCGACCAGATCCGTGCCGGGCGCATGATCGACCCCGTGCTCTATCCCAACGACATCGTCGTGGTCGACGAGTCCGGCCTGAAGTCGGCGCTGAAGGGCATCGTCGACAACCTGCGCGGCTTCATCTATTTCCAGGCTTACAGGCTGTGATGGCCTGGCCGTCCGCTGCAATGCCAAGCTCAGCCAGGGACACCGTATGAATTCCGATCCCCTCGACACGGAGACCTTGCCCGGGCAGGGCATGCGGCTGCCCGATGGCGGCCCGCAGGGCGATGACGACATCGACCTGAAGGCCTACTGGCGCGCACTCGTCAGTCGCCGCTGGGTGGTCCTCGGCACCACCGGCCTGGGCGTGCTGGTGGCGCTGATCCTCACCCTGCTGGCCACACCGATCTTCCGCGCCGATACCCGGCTGCAGATCAACCGCGATACCGTCAACGTGGTGCAGGTGCGCGGCTTCCAGCCGGTCGAGTCGCTGAACGACCAGACCTTCTACCAGACCCAGTACGACCTGCTGAAAAGCCACTCGCTGGCGCGGCGCGTGGTCGTGGCCATGGACCTGCAGCATGACGCGGCCTTCCAGCGGCTGCTGCGCCCCTCGCCGCTGGGGCGGCTGCTGGGCCTGCTGCACGGGTCATCGGGCCGCAAGGGCAGCGAAAGCGACAAGCTGCGCGCCGACGCCGATGCCCTGCTGAGCATGGTTTCGGTACAGCCGGTGCTCAACTCGAAGCTGGTCGATGTGGCGGTGGACACGCCCGATCCGCAGCTCTCCGCGCGCATCGCCAACGCCTACGCCGAGCAATACATCCGCTCCAACCTCGACCGCCGCATGGCCGCCTCCGGCTATGCCAAGCAGTACCTCGAGCAGCGCCTGCAGCAGCTCAAGCTGCGCCTGGAAGACTCCGACAAGCTGCTGGTGGCGTTCGCGCAGAAGCACGACATCGTCAACATCAGCGACAAGCAAAGCCTGGTCGGACAGCAGCTCGAGCAGCTCAATGCCGCGCTGGCGCAGGCCGAGCAGGACCGCTACAAAGCCGAGGCCCGATGGCGGCAGATCCGGTCGGCGCCGGCCGACCAGGTGGCGCAGTTGCTGGGCGATCCGGTGATCCAGAAGCTGCAGCAGAGCTACGCCGCGGACCAGGCCAGGTACCAGGACCAGTTGCGCATCTACAAGCCGGCGTTTCCGGCCATGCTGCAGTTGCGCGCCAAGCTCGACGAAATGCAGAAACAGATCGCGGGACGCAGC
>JAJYTY010000046.1 GCA_021792835.1 Pseudomonadota bacterium | reverse complement strand
GCTGCCGCCGGGCTAGGCGCTCGCGCCGCCGGCCTCGGCGACCCAGTCCGCCCACTGGCGCAGCAGCGCGCCGTCGACCGCGGCCAGCGCCGAGCGCTTGCGCAGCGAGTTGTCGAACACCTCGTCGCCCTGCAGGGTCTGTGCGCTGCCTCCGGCCTCGGCGAGGATCAGGCTTCCGGCGGCGAAGTCCCACAGCCCCTGCGAGCCGTGCACGTAGACGTGGAAGCGCCCGGCGGCGACCCAGCACCAGTCCAGCGCCACCGAGCCCAGCGAGCGCTGCGACGCGTAAGGCGGCGCGGTGGCCAGCCGGCTGGCCACCGCGGCCGGCAGGCGCTTGAAGTCGACGCAGGCGATGGCGCGGCGCAGCGGCGGCGCAGCGGGGCAGCGCAGCTCCCGGCCCTGCAGGCGGGCGCCGCGCTCCAGCGCCGCATCGAACAGCTCGTCGCGCATCACGTCGAGCACCAGCCCCAGGCGCACGCGGCCGCCTTGCACCCAGGCCAGCGAGGGACCGAAGGCCGGCAGCCCGGCGGCGAAGTTGCTCGTGCCGTCCAGCGGGTCGAGCACCCACAGCCCGGGTCCGTCGGGAGCGGCTGCCTCCGCGCGCATCAACTCGAGCTGGCGCTGCGGGCTCATTTCCTCGCCCAGCAGCGGCACCGCCGACCAGCGCTCGGCCAGGCGCGACTGCAGGTGGCGCTGCATCGCGAGGTCGGCGTCGGTGACCCAGCTGCCGTCGTCCTTCAGGCGCGCGCGCGGATCCGCGGCGTGCGGCACGATGTGCAGGCGTGCCGCCTCGCGCAGCAGCGTGCCGAGGCTGTCGAGGTCGGCGGGGGTCGGTTGCGCGGCGGGCATGGCGGTCTGGTTTCTCGAGGCTGCTCGGGGCTGCTCAGGACTCGCCGGGCGGCGCGCCCGGCACCAGGATGGTCGGTGCCGCCGGGGCCGCGCTGCGCGGCCAGTCGGCGCTGTAGTGCAGCGCGCGGCTTTCATGGCGCAGGCGTGCCGAGCGCACGATCAGCTCGGCCACCTGCAGCAGGTTGCGCAGCTCCAGCAGGTCGCGCGTGACGCGGAAGTTGGCATAGAACTCCTGCACCTCGGCCTGCAGCAGCGCGATGCGGTGCGCGGCGCGCTCCAGGCGCTTGTCGGTGCGCACGATGCCGACGTAGTTCCACATCATGCGCCGCAATTCGTCCCAGTTGTGGCTGATCACCACCAGTTCGTCGGCGTCGCTGACCCGGCTCTCGTCCCACGCGCGCACGCGCGGGATCTGCTGCGCCGGCTCCTGCGCGATGGCGCGTGCCGCCGCGGTGCCGAATACCACGCACTCCAGCAGGGAGTTGCTGGCCAGCCGGTTGGCGCCGTGCAGCCCGGTGTAGGCGACCTCGCCGATCGCGTGCAGTCCCGGCAGGTCGGTGCGCCCGGCCAGGTCGGTGAGCACCCCGCCGCAGGTGAAGTGCACCGCCGGGACGACCGGAATCGGCTCGCGCACGATGTCGATTCCCAACTCGAGGCAGCGCTGGTGGATGGTCGGGAAGTGGTGCCGGATGAACTCCTCGCCGCGCGACGTGATGTCCAGGTACACGCAGTCGAGGCCGTGGCGCTTCATCTCGAAGTCGATGGCGCGCGCCACCACGTCGCGCGGCGCGAGCTCGGCGCGCTCATCGTGCGCCGGCATGAAGCGGGTTCCGTCTGGAAGCAGCAGCACCCCGCCTTCGCCACGCACGGCCTCCGAGATCAGGAAGCTCTTCGCCTTCGGGTGGTACAGGCAGGTCGGGTGGAACTGGATGAACTCCATGTTCGCGACCCGGCAGCCGGCGCGCCATGCCATGGCCACTCCGTCGCCGCTGGCGGTGTCGGGGTTGGTCGTGTAGCGATACACCTTGCCGGCGCCTCCGGTGGCCAGCACGGTGTGCGGCGCGGCGAACACCTCCACGCGTGCGCTGTCCAGGTCCAGCGCGTAGACGCCCCAGCAGCGGTGGTTGCGCGCGTCGTCGACATGGCGGCCGGTGATCAGGTCGACCGCGACGTGGTTGTCCAGCAGCGTGATGCGCGGATGCGCGCGCACCCGCGCCAGCAGTGTGCGCTGGATCGCCGCGCCGGTGGCGTCGGCGACATGCGCGATGCGCCGCTGGCTGTGCCCGCCCTCGCGCGTCAGATGCAGCTCGCCCTGCTCGGTATCGAAGGGCACGCCCTGCGCGCGCAGCCATTCGATCGCCGCCGGCCCCTGCTCGACGACGAAACGCGTGGCCGGCAGGTCGTTGAGCATCGCGCCGGCGACCAGGGTGTCGTGCACGTGTGACTCGAAGCTGTCGCCGCTGCCCAGCACGGCGGCGATTCCGCCCTGCGCCCACTGGCTGGATGAGACCTCGAATTCGCGCTTGGCCAGCACCGTGACCGACTGGCGCTCGGCCAGATGCAGCGCGGCGCTGAGTCCGGCGAGACCTCCGCCGATGATGATCACATCGCTGGTGTGCATGGTCATGGCAGGCCGCCGGCCGCGCCGGCTTCGCAAGGGTTCAGATTTCCAGGTTGTCGAGCAGGCGCGTGCCGCCCAGGCGCGCCGCGCCCAGCGCCACCAGGGTGCCGGGGCGCCCGAGTTCGTGCGCCTGCGGCTCCTGCAGATCGGCGCGCCTGCGCACGCAGAGATAGTCCGGCTCCCAGCCGAGTTCGCGCAGCGAACCCGCGACCGCATCCTGTGCCTGTCGCAACTGCTCCAGGTCGGTGCAGGCGCGCACGCGCCCGGCCAGTTCGCGCAGCGCGCGCTGCAACTGCGGCGCCCGCGCGCGCTCGGCAGCGCCGAGATAGCCGTTGCGCGACGACATCGCCAGGCCGTCGTCCTCGCGCACGGTGTCGAGGCCCTCGATGCGCACGTCGAGCGCGAACTGCTCGACCATGGCGCGCACCAGCAGCAGTTGCTGGTAGTCCTTCTTGCCGAACACCGCGGCGGCCGGGTGCACCAGCTGGAACAGCTTCAGCACCACGGTGGCCACGCCCTCGAAGTGCCCGGGACGCGCCGCACCCTCCAGATCGCCGGCCAGCCGCGGATCGGGGCGCACGTGGAAGGTCTGCGCAACCGGGTACATCTGCGCCTCGTCGGGCGCGAACAGCAGCCGGCAACCCGCCTGCTCGAGCAGCTCGGCGTCGCGCTGCAGGGTGCGCGGGTAGCGCTCGAAGTCCTCGTGGGGGCCGAACTGCAGGCGGTTGACGAACACGCTGGCGACCACCGGCGCATCGGTCTCGCGCGCAAGTTCGCAGGCGCGGGCGACCAGCGCCAGGTGTCCGGCGTGCAGGTTGCCCATGGTCGGCACGAGCACCGGGGGGGAAAGCGGGTCCGGCGCGCGGCGCAGATCGGCGCGGGTATGCAGGATGCGCATCGGCAGGTGGGTCGGGTGGGGCGGGACCGGGTGCAGCCGGTTCAGGCGACGTAGCCGTGCAGGGACTCGTCGGGGAAGGCGCCGGACTTGACGTCGCGCACATAGGCCTGCACGGCCTCGCGCACGCTGCCGGCGCCGCGCATGAAATTGCGCACGAAGCGTGGCTTCGGGCCAAGGGTGATGTCGAGCATGTCGTGCAGCACCAGCACCTGTCCGTGGGTACGCGCGCCGGCGCCGATGCCGATGGTGATGCCGGGGTATCCGGCGCTGAGCTGCGCTGCCAGATCGGAGGGCACCAGTTCCAGCACCAGCATCGCCGCGCCGGCCTCGCCGAGCTCGCGCGCGTGCTGCAGCAGGGCACGCGCGCCCTGCTCGTCGCGGCCCTGGATGCGGTAGCCGCCCAGCGCATGCACGCTTTGCGGCGTCAGCCCGAGGTGCGCGCACACCGGAATGCCGCGCTCGACCAGCGCCGACACCAGCGGAGCGGTCCAGCCGCCGCCCTCGAGCTTGACCATCTGCGCGCCCGCCTGCATCAGTGCCACGGCGCTGCGCACCGCCTGCGCGGGTTCGGCCTGGTAGCTGCCGAAGGGCAGGTCGGCGATCACCCAGGCACGGCCGGCGGCGCGAGCCACGCAGGATACGTGGTAGCTCATGTGCTCCAGGCTCACCGGCAGGGTCGAGGCGTGACCCTGCATGACCATGCCCAGCGAATCGCCGACCAGCAGGCAGTCGACACCGCAGTCGTCGAGCAGGGCGGCGCTGGCGGCGTCGTAGGCGGTGAGCACCGCGACCTTTTCGCCGGACTCGCGCATCGCCCGTAGGCGGTGCAGGGTCATCGGCTTGCGCGGCGTGGGGGCCGCGCCCCCGTAGGGAGCGGCGGAGGCAGTGTCGGGTGCGGAGGACATGGTGGGCGATGGAAGCGCGTGGCGGGCCGCGTCGGTGGCGCGGCCCGCCACGCGAGGTCAGGAAGGCGTGTAGGCTAGGCGCAGGTACAGCGGGGCGTAGGCCTCGGCCTGCGTGATCTGCACCAGTCCCTCGCGTGCCAGCTCGAGCATCGCGATGAAGGTGACGACCGCGTGCAGCACGCCTTGCGTCGGCTCGAACAGTTCGCCGAATTCCGCCCAGCGGCGGTCGTGCAGGCGTCGCAGCACCCCGCTCATGATCTCGCGCATGGAGATCTGCTCGCGGCCGATGGTGTGGTGCGCGTTCAGGCGCGCGCGGCGCAGCACCTCGGCCCACGCGTCGCGCAGTTCGCCCACGGCCAGCTCGGGCAGCAGCGAACGGGGCGTGCGCTCGACCGTGGCCTGCACGCGCCAGAAGTCGCGCCCGGCCTGCGGCATCGCGTCGAGTTGCTGCGCTGCCAGCTTCATGCGCTCGTACTCGAGCAGCCGGCGCACCAGTTCGGCGCGCGGGTCCTCGGGCTCGGCGCCGTCCGCCGCGGGAGGGCGCGGCAGCAGCATGCGCGACTTGATCTCGATGAGCATCGCCGCCATCAGCAGGTATTCGGCGGCCAGTTCCAGGTTGCTGCGCCGGATCTGTTCCACGTACTCAAGGTACTGGCGAGTCACCTGCGCCAGCGGGATGTCCAGGATGTTGAAGTCCTGGCGCCGGATCAGGTACAGCAGCAGGTCCAGCGGACCTTCGAAGGCCTCGAGGAACACCTCCAGCGCGTCCGGAGGTATGTACAGGTCCTGCGGCAGCTCGAACAGCGGCTGCCCGTACAGCCTGGCCACGGCCAGCCCGTCGACGGTCTGCGGCAGCGTCTCGTCGGCTGCCGCCAGGGCCTGCTCGGTGCCGTCCGGGACGGCCATCGCGCCGGGCGTCACGGGATCTCGTTCAGTCGATGCCGTACACGTAGGCCTTCTGGCGCACGCGGGCGGAGTCGAAGCCGGAACGCAGCTCGGCATCCTGCTGGTGGTCCCACCAGATGCCGCGGCCCTTCTTCTGCTCGGCTTCGAGCTCCGGGCGCTGGGACTTGAGCTCCTGCAGGAAACGCGTGGCTTCGGACACGTAGGGCTTGGCGGCGAATGGCATGGGCGTGAAGGTTGACGTACGTGGCGCGGCGCGGCCCCGCGCCGCAGGCATCCGCGGACATGCGGAAAGGGTGCGGGCGATTTTAAGTCCCGGCGCGATCCGGGGGGGCGCCGGCCGCCGCATCGAGCAACCCGCGCAGCGCCTCCCAGGTCTCGTCGACTCCGGGGTCGCGGCCGTTGCCGCCCACCGTGCGGGTGATCGCCGGTGCCTCTGGCAGCAGCACCTCGGGGCCGGTGGCGGCGCTGAACACCCCCACCAGCGGGCGGCGAAGCGCGGCCGCGAAATGCGTGAAGCCCGTGTCGACCCCGACCACGGCGCGGGAGTCGGCGATGTAGCGCAACAACTCGTCCAGCCCCTGCGGGGGCGGGTCGACACGGACCGCGTCGGCCGGCAGCGCCGCGGCGATCGCGCCCGCGCGCTCGCGCTCGCGTTCGTTGCCCCAGGTCAGCTTGATGCCGATGCCCTGCTGGTGCAGGTGTCGGGCCAGCTCGATCCAGTGCGCCTGCGCCCATTCCCGGTGCGGGCGCGACACGCCGTGCGCGAGCAGCACCCGTGACGCCTGTCGCGGGTCGATGTGCAGCGCCTGCGCCAGGCGGTACTCGACCGGGCGCGCCGGATCGGTCTGCAGCACGGCGGCGGCGAAGGCGCGCCGGCCCTCGGTCCCGTGCAGCCCGGCGGGGCGCGCGAAATGGGCATCGTAGGCACGCGCCGCCAACGGCTCGCCGCCGCAATCCTCGGCCCGGTAGCCCACGCGCAGGCCGGCGCGTGCCAGTCGCGACACGATCGAGCTCTTGAGCACGCTGTGCGGATCCCAGGCGAGGTCGTAGCGGGTTGCGCGCAGGCGGCGCAGCTCTTGCAGCAGGCTCCGCCAGGTCCCGGCCCGGCCGGGATGCTGCTGCAGTTCCTTCAGTGGCAGTGCATAGACCTCGCGTACGGCCGGATGCCTGCGCGCGATGGCGGCGAAGCGCGCATCCACCGCCCAGTCGATGCTCAGGTCGGGCCAGCGCGCCGCGATGTCCGACACCGCCGGCAGGGTCTGCACCTGGTCGCCCATCGCCGACAGCTGGACCACCAGCAGGCTGCGCGGCCGCGCGGGAAGCCCGCCGCGGCCCCACTGCAGCGGCAGCTCGACGTGTCGCATCAGGCGCGCCGCGCCACGCCCAGCGAGCGTCCGAGCACGCGCTCGAGCACGCGCAGCGGCGCGGTCTCGGGGGCGAGCTGGTCGTCGGGGTGCAGGTAGAAGGTCTGCTCCATCATGTGCTGGCCGCCCATCACCGCGTGCAGGACCTGGTCGGAGTACACGACCCAGGTGCTTCCCGGCGCGAAGTCCACCGCCGCCTGCGGCGCGTCGCGCTGGTAGTCGAGATCGGCCTTGGCCAGATCGTGCAGTTGCAGCATCGCGTCGTCGTAGGGCGTGCGCAGCGACTTGGTCACGCGCAGCAGGCGCAGCAGCGGCGCCGAACCCGGAAGCGGCCGGCGCAGGCGTGGCGCGAAGCGCCGCGCGAAATCCTCGAAGGGCTCGCCGACGCGCCACTGGCGCGGGCGCTGTCCCGGGTGCACGTTGGTGAACACGCGCAGCAGCCGCACCCCCCGCATCGGGTTCGACGGGAAGGCATCGACGTGCAGGCGCGTGTCGTCGTGGCGCCACGAGCTGTCGCGGGTGGCGACTTCGAAGGGACGCAGCGAGGCGTTGCCGGCGCGCAGCTTGCCGCGGTACTGCGGGAATAGCCGCTCGACGAATTGCTGCGCCTGCGTGGCGAAGCGTCCGATCATCGAGCCCAAGGCCTCGAGCTGCTGCGGGGTTCCCTGCGCACCGCGCAGGCGCGACGCATCGCGCAGGCTGATGTTCTTCGACTTGCCGTCGCTCCAGCGCGGGTCGAGGAACTGGCGTTCGGCGTCGTGCAGCACAAAGGGAAGCTGCGGGAAATGCAGCACGCAGCCGGTCTCGACCAGATGCTCCAGGTGGCCGCTGGCGCCGTGTTCCCAGGCTGTGTCGTCGAAGCGCCGCAGCGATCGCTGCGGCGCGGACGCTTCGATCGCGGCGGCGGACATGGGCGCTGGCATCGCTGGCTGCTCCTTCGGTGCGGGTTCAGCTCACGCGCATGCCGGGCCTGGCGCCCGAGTCCGGCGAGAGCAGGAAGATGCCTGCGGCATCGTCGTCGCCCGAGGCGGCCAGCACCATGCCTTCGCTGAGCCCGAATTTCATCTTGCGCGCGGCCAGGTTGGCGACCACCACGGTCAGTTTGCCGACCAGGCTCGCCGGGTCGTAGGCCGACGCGATCCCGGAGAACACGTTGCGCAGGCGCGGCACGCCCTGCGCATCGCGCTCGCCCAGGTCCAGGCTCAGGCGCAGCAGCTTGCGCGAGCCTTCGACCGCCTGCGCATCGTGGATGCGCGCGATGCGCAGCTCGACACGGGAGAAGTCTTCGATGCCGATGCTCGAAGGGGCCTGCGGGGCGGGTTTCGCGGCGGGTGCCGCGGCCGGCGCCGTGGTCTTCGCGGCCGGCTCGGGAGGCTGCAGCAACTGTTCGACGATCTTCGGGTCGACGCGCTGCATCAGGTGCCGGTACGGCGCCACGTGCTCGGGCAGCACGTCGCAGTCGGACCACAGGAAGTCGCGCTCCAGGCCGAACAGTTCGCGCGCCACGCGTGACGCGGTGGCCGGCAGCACCGGAGCCAGCAGCACCGACAGGGTCCAGAACCCGGCCAGCGCCCTCGAGCACACATCCTGCAGCTGTGCACGGCGCGACTCGTCCTTCGCCAGCACCCAGGGCTGCGCCGCGTCGAAGGCGGTGTTGATGCGATCGGCGTGCGCCATGATCTCGCGCAGCGCGCGGGCGTACTCGCGCGCGTCGAGCGCGGCCAGCGCGTCGTGCGCCAGCGCCTGGGCCTGCTGGCGCAGCTCGTCGGTCGCGCCCAGGTAGCGCAGGCGGCCATCGAAGTACTGGGTGATGAAGCGGCTGGCGCGGCTGGCGATGTTCACGTACTTGCCGATCAGGTCGCTGTTGACCCGCGCGACGAAATCGTCGGCGCCGAAGTCCAGGTCGTCGACGCGTGCCGACAGCTTGGCCGCGAGGTAGTAGCGCAACCATTCGGCGTCGAGCTTGAGCTCGAGATAGCGCAGCGGCGAGATGCCGGTGCCGCGGCTCTTGCTCATCTTTTCGCCGCCGACCGTGACATGGCCGTGCACGTTGATCTGGCTCGGCGTCTTGCGTCCGGAGAACTCGAGCATGGCCGGCCAGAACAACGTGTGGAAATACACGATGTCCTTGCCGATGAAATGGACCTGCTCGACCGCCGGGTCCGCGATGAATTCCTCGTAGCTCTGCGACGTGCGCGAGGCCTCGTGCCAGTGCGAGACCGCCTGTCCCTTGTCGAAGTGGTTCTTCAGGCTCGCCAGGTAGCCGATCGGCGCGTCCAGCCAGACGTAGAAGTACTTGCCCGGCGCATCGGGGATCTCGATGCCGAAGTACGGCGCGTCGCGCGAGATGTCCCAGTCGGCCAGCCCGCCGTGGCCGTTGGCGTCGACGGCGAACCACTCGCGCACCTTGTTGAGCACTTCCGACTGCAGGCGCGGCGCGCCGTGCCCGGTGCTGCCCTGGGTCCAGTTGCGCAGGAAGTCGGCGCAGCGCGGCGACGACAGCTGGAAGAAGTAGTGTTCGCTGCTGCGCAGCTCCGGCGTCGCCCCCGACAGCACCGAATACGGCTGGCGCAACTCGGTCGGGCCGTACACGGCCCCGCACACTTCGCAGGAATCGCCGTACTGGTCAGCGGCATCGCACTTCGGGCAGTGCCCCTTGATGTAGCGGTCGGGCAGGAACATGCCCTTGACGGGGTCGTAGAACTGCTCGATGGTGCGCGCGTAGATCAGCCCCGCCTTGCGCAGCGCGCGGTAGATGTCCTGCGCCAGCTGGTGGTTCTCCGGCGCGTCGGTGCTGTGCCAGTTGTCGAAACGGATCAGGAACCCGTCGAGGTAGGCACGGCGCCCGGCGGCGATCGCGGCAACGAATTCCTGCGGCGTCTGGCCGGCCTTCTCGGCTGCGATCATGATCGGCGCGCCGTGCGCGTCGTCGGCGCAGACGAAATGCACCTCGTGGCCTTGCATGCGCTGCAGGCGCACCCAGATGTCGGCCTGGATGTACTCCATCATGTGGCCGATGTGGAAGGCGCCGTTGGCGTACGGCAGCGCCGTCGTGACGAACAGGCGGCGCTTGGGCTGCGCGGGCGGGCTGGATGGGGAAGGCGTCGGCGAGGTCATGCGCGTTCGGAGGCGGTGCGGGCCGCGGGGCTGCGGCGCGGCCGCCGGGGCGGCGCGGCAGCGGCGCGGCAGCCGTGCAGCGGGGCCGGCACGAGACCGGCGTGGCGGCGCCAGGGCGCCGGACCCGCCATTGTAGGCAGGCGGCAGCGGCCCTGCGGCACGCCGGGCGCGAGCCGACTAGACTTTCCTCATGGCCGGCGACTCCGGCCCGCCGCCGCGCGCGCGACGGCATGTCCCAACTCCACGATTGCAGGCCTTGCCCACCATGTCCTCGATGCCGACCCAGGAACAGATCGAACAAGTACTCGACGGCGTGCCCGACCCCGGCAGCGGCCAGGGGCTGCGCACGGCGCGGGTGCTGCGCAAGGTCGAGGTCGGCGACGGGCGCGTCGCCGTGCAACTGGTGCTCGGCTATCCGGCACGCAGCCGCTTCGACGCGTTGCGCGAGGCGGTGCGCGGCGCGCTGACGGGGCTGGCGGGTGTGCGCGAGGTCGAGGTCGACGTGTCGATGCGCGTCGACGCGCACGCGGTGCAGCGCGGGGTGCGCACGCTGGAGGGGGTGCGCAACGTCATCGCGGTGGCTTCCGGCAAGGGGGGCGTGGGCAAGAGCACCACGGCGGCCAACCTGGCGCTGGCGCTGGCGGCCGAGGGGGCGGGAGTCGGCCTGCTCGACGCGGACATCTACGGGCCTTCGCAGCAGATGATGCTGGGCCTGCAGGGCAGGCCGCAAAGCAGTGACGGCAAGACCATGGAGCCGCTGCGCAGCCACGGGCTGCAGGTGATGTCCATCGGCGCGCTGATGGATGCCGACACGCCGATGATCTGGCGCGGGCCGATGGCCACGCAGGCGCTGGAGCAGCTGCTGCACCAGACCCGCTGGCAGGACCTGGACTACCTGATCGTGGACATGCCTCCGGGCACCGGCGACATCCAGCTCACGCTCAGCCAGCGCGTGCCGCTGACCGGCGCGGTGATCGTCACGACGCCGCAGGACATCGCGCTGCTGGACGCGCGCAAGGGCCTGAAGATGTTCGAGAAAGTCCAGGTGCCGGTGCTGGGTATCGTGGAGAACATGGCCATGCACGTGTGCTCGAACTGCGGGCACGCGGAGCCGATCTTCGGCAGCGGCGGCGGACAGCGCATGGCCGAGGACTATGGCGTGGAACTGCTGGGTTCGCTGCCGCTGGACCTGCGCATCCGCGAGCAGGCCGACAGCGGCACCCCCAGCGTGGTGGCCGAGCCGCAGGGCGCGGCGGCACAGCAGTACCTGGACATCGCGCGCAAGCTCGGCGCGCGCGTGGCGCAGCGCGCACGCGACTATTCGGGGCGCTTTCCGAGCATCAAGATCGCGCAGGACTGAGGTACGGCGGGGGCCGGCTGCGCAACGGGCGCCTCCCGGCATGTCCGGGCCCCGGATTTCCCCGCAGCCCGGGGGGGGCTGGGCTGGGCAAGCGGCATGCCGCGGGTTATGCTTCGAGGCCATGCGAACGATCGTTCGTTTTTGATCGCCCCACACGCGGGCGCATGAAGCGCGAGGAGAACCCGACGATGGACCGCCCCTGGCTCGCCCATTACCCCGCGGGGGTGCCGGCCGATATCGACCCCGGCGCCTACCGTTCGCTGTCGCAGCTGTTGCAGCAAAGCTTCGACGCGCATGCCCAGCGGCCTGCCTTCGCATTCATGGGCAGGCGCACCACCTACGCGCAATGGGACCGCGATTCGGCAGCGCTGGCGGCGTGGTTCCAGGCGCAGGGGCTTCGCGCCGGGGAGCGCATCGCCCTGATGATGCCCAACGTGCCGCAGTACCCGATCGCGGTGGCGGCGGCACTGCGCGCCGGGCTGGTGGTGGTCAATGTCAACCCGCTGTACACGGCGCGCGAGCTCGAGCACCAGCTGCGCGACAGCGGCGCAAGCGCGATCGTCATCCTGGAGAACTTCGCGCATACGCTGCAGCAGGTCGATGCCGCGGTGCGCGGCGCGCTGCGCGTCGTGCTGGTGGCCAGTTTCGGCGACATGCTCGGACGTCCGAAGGGCTGCCTGGTGAACTTCGTGGTGCGCCGCGTCAAGCATCTGGTGCCGCGCTTCTCGCTGCCCGGGCACCAGCGCTTCCCGGCCGCTCTCGCGCGCGGCCGCACGCTGGCGCTGACCCCGGCCGACCCGGCCCCCGACGACATCGCGGTGCTGCAGTACACGGGCGGCACCACCGGAGTGTCGAAGGGCGCCGCGCTCAGCCACCGCAACCTGATCGCCAACGTGCTGCAAAGCGTGGCCTGGAACGAGCCGGCGCTGCGCAGGCGTCCCGAGCTGCAGCAGATCAACACGGTGTGCGCGCTGCCGCTCTATCACATCTTCGCCTTCACCGTGGTGATGCTGCTGTCGGCGCGCCAGGGTGGAATGTTCGTGCTGATACCCAACCCGCGCGACCTGAAGGCGACCATCGCCGAACTGTCGCGCTACGAGCTGCATTCGTTCCCGGCCGTCAACACGCTGTTCAACGCGCTGCTGCATCACGCCGAATTCGCGCGCGTCGACACCTCGAAACTGCTGATCTCGCTGGGCGGCGGGATGGCCGTGCAGGAGGCGGTGGCGCGCCAGTGGCTGGAGCGCACCGGCTGCCCGATCTGCGAAGGCTACGGGCTGTCCGAGACCTCGCCGTCGGTGTGCTGCAACCCGACCGACACCGATCACTTCTCCGGCACCATCGGGCTGCCGATCCCGTCCACCGAGGTGGTGGTGGTCGACGACGACGGCCACGTGCTGCCGCCCGGGCAGCCGGGCGAGCTCGCGGTGCGCGGCCCGCAGGTCATGGGCGGCTACTGGGGCCGTCCCGACGAAAGCGCGCGCGCCTTCACGCAGGACGGGTTCTTCAAGACCGGCGACATCGCGGTGATCGACGCGCAAGGCTACGTGCGCATCGTCGACCGCAAGAAGGACATGATCCTGGTGTCCGGCTTCAACGTCTACCCGAACGAGGTCGAGGAGGTCGCGGTGTCGCACCCCGGGGTGCTGGAGGCCGCCGCGGTCGGCGTGCCGGATCCCGATTCGGGCGAATCGGTGCTGCTGTTCGTCGTGCGCTCGGACCCGAAGCTCGACGAAGCCACGCTGCGCGCCTTCCTCCATGATCGGCTGACCGGCTACAAGCGGCCGCGGCGCATCGAATTCCGCGACGAGCTGCCGAAGACCTCGGTGGGCAAGATCCTGCGCCGTTCGCTGCGCGACCAGGTGGTGCGCGCGGCGGGCGCCGGGCCGGCAAGTTCGGACGGATGAACCGGACCCCGCCGCGCGCGCCCGAAGCCGTCGACGACCCGGTGGTGCCGGGTCGCGCCTACGTGGTCGGCGGCGCGGTGCGTGACGCCTTGCTGGGACGCCCGGTGCACGACCGCGACTGGGTCGTGGTGGGCGCCACCGCGCAGCAGATGCTCGACGCCGGCTTCCGTCCGGTGGGGCGCGATTTCCCGGTGTTCCTGCATCCGCGCAGCGGCGCCGAGTACGCGCTGGCGCGCACCGAGCGCAAGACCGCCGCCGGCTACAGGGGCTTCGCCGTGCAGGCCGACGCCTCGGTGAGCCTGGAGCAGGACCTGCAGCGCCGCGATCTGAGCATCAACGCGATGGCGCAGGACGAGCAGGGGCGCATCATCGACCCGTGGGGCGGACAGCGCGACCTGCGCGAGCGCGTGCTGCGCCACGTCGGCCCGGCCTTCGTCGAGGACCCGGTGCGCATCCTGCGGGTCGCGCGCTTCGCGGCGCGTCTGCCCGAGTTCCATTTGCACGCATCGACGCTGCGGCTGATGCGCGAGATGGTCGGCTCCGGCGAGGTCGACGCGCTGGTGCCCGAGCGGGTGTGGCAGGAACTGGCGCGCGGCCTGATGGAGCCGGCGCCGCGGCGCATGTTCGAGGTGCTGCGCGATTGCGGTGCGCTGGCGCGGGTGCTGCCCGAGGTCGACGCGCTGTGGGGGGTGCCGCAGCGCGCCGACGCGCATCCCGAGGTCGACTGCGGCGAGCACCTGATGCTGGTGCTGCAGGCCGCCGCCGCCGACGCCGCGCCGCTTGCGGTGCGCTGGGCCTGCCTGATGCATGACCTGGGCAAGGCCACGACGCCTGCCGACGTGCTGCCGCGCCACATCGGGCACGAGGCGCGCAGCGTGCGCCTGGCAGCCGGCGTGGCCGCGCGCCTGCGCGTGCCGGGCGAGTGCGCCGAACTCGCCGCGGTGGTCGCCGCCGAGCACGGCAACGTGCACCGCAGTCTCGAGTTCGGTGCGGCAGCGCTGCTGCGCCTGCTGCAGCGCTGCGACGGCTTGCGCAGGCCGCAGCGCTTCGAACTCGTGCTGCAGGCCTGCCGCGCCGACTACCTGGGGCGCGGTGGCGACTGGCCGCGCCGCGACTACCCGCAGCAGCCGCGCCTGCTGGCGGCGCTGCGGGCGGCACGCGAGGTCGACGCGGGCGCGCTCGCGCGCGACGTGACGCAGCGTGGTGGCGGCGCGCCGGCCATCGCGCAGGCGCTGCAGACCGCGCGCGAGCGGGCGGTACGCGACGCGCTCGGCGAAGCTCGCGACTAGTCCACTGCGGCAGGGAAATGGCACCCCCCGCTGGGGGGGCGAGCCGGGCGGTGCGTTCACGCCGCTGAACGCGCAAGGAACTATCGAGCCATCCCGATAGTCGAACCGTTTCATGCACACGATCGAGTCCATGCGCAATCGCAGGTCTCGCTTCGATGATGCGGTTCGTCCAGCGGGGTGGCGCGATGCGGGAATGTCGAAATCGGTTTGGGTGGTGCGTGGTGTGCATGCTGGCCTGGGCGACACAGGCGCTGGCCGGGGGAGGCGACGCGAGGCAGCCGGGCTTCGACAGGACCGTGCGTTCGCAGCTGCAGGTCACGAACCAGCGGGCGAGCGGCCTGGGGCCGCACACGATGACCATCCGCAACACCAGCGCGATGACCCTGCGCATCGAGCCACGGCTGGTCGATCAATGGCCGAAGTCGGGCAACGGCATCGATGTCGAGCTCGGCCCGCTGCGCCTGGAGCCGAACGCGAAGCAGGACGTTCGCTACACCATCAGCACCAACGATGCGTCCGACAGCGATCCGTTTCGCATGATCAGGCGCTACACCCTGCAGGTATCGGCGGACGACGCGCCGACTTCCACGACCCAGGTGCCGCTGGTGCTGTCGGCGACCCTGCACCCGGCCGAGCTCGTGCGGGTGCGCACGCCCGCGGTCGGCCCGGCCGGCAGCTACGTGTGCGCGGCCGCCGAACTCGAGCACCTGCCGCAGCCGCTGTGGCCGGTGCACTGCCGAAACACCGCGGCCGCCGCGCAGGCCGGGGCCTACCCGCTGGAGCTGCACCTCAGCGAGGCCGATCCGCTGCAGCACGCGTACCTGCACAGCTTGCGACTGGACCATCTGTACCGCACCCGCTATGTGGACGGAAGCACCGAGCCGCTGAACTGCGCGAGCTCGTGCACCATCGACTTCGCCCGCGGCAGGAACCTGTTCGACTATCTGCCCACGAGGCCGGAGCTGGCTCATGAGCTCGAGCCGTTGCTCGAGGGGCTGCCGCGCATCAGCCGGCGCATGCTCGGCGAAGAGCCCGACGTCGTGCTCGAGGTCGAGCGCAGGCCCGACCTGATGGACCCGATGACCCGGGTCGACACGATCCAGGCCGTGTGCATCGGCAACGACTGCGGCAGCGGCACGATCGTCATCGATGCGATCGATCGCATCGATGACGTCGGCCATGGATTCGCTGCGCCGCCGCGCGGGGAGGTCCGGCGCTACGCGCCCGACGGCCAGCTGCAGGCAGGAATGATCCTGTCTCCGGCCGGCCCGCGCGACAGGGCCGAGCTGGCGTGGCGCATCACCGACCAATCCGGCGGCGCGTACGTCGAGTCGCATTACGAGATCCGCTACCACGCAGGCGACGGCCGGCCGCGGCGCCTGGTCAGCCCGGGTTTCGGCGGCATCCTGGAGCCCCCGGCGCCGGGCGCGGCCAGGGAGCCCGCACCGGCTCTGCGGGTGCCGCCGTGGGCCTTCGACCAACTGCCGGGCCCGTTCCTGCGCATGGAGATGCGGGATTCGTCATCGGCACCCAGCGTCCGTTACTGGACGACGCCGCCGCTGCCAAGCCAGGTCCGTCTGTTCACCGTGCTGCTGCCGTCCGGCGAAGGCGTCGCAACGCGGATCTCCAGCGGGACGCTGGTCGGGCTGCCGCAACTGCGTGGCGACCGATCGGTGGACAGCTTCAAGGTGCTGACGGCCTTGCATGCGCTGGTGCCGATCTTCTACAACGGATTGACGGTGGACGAATACCTGTCGCTGTACGACGCGCCGATCGAGGTGGTGCTGTCCGACGCGTGGTTCGACGACGCCGTCGAGACGCCGGACCCGACCGGCGCAGCGCTGGAGACCGGCTTCGAGTTTCTGGGGCGCAGCTTCCACAGCGCGCGAAACGCCATGGTCGAAGTCAGCGCTCCCCATCTGCCGATCCCCGGAGCCCTGCGCCTGCCCGACGTGCTGCTGCTGACGATCCATCCCGCCGAGCACCTGCTCGCGATGGACTCGGCACTGGCCGGCGTTGCGGCGCTGGAGTTCGCGATTGCCGAGCAACCCCGTGCGCTGGACATGCAGACGTCGATGTTCGGCTTCGCGGGGGCCGCGCGCTACATCGTCTCTCGCCCCGGTGCGTGGCCGACCCTGCTGTTTCCGATGGTCCAGGCCCCGCTGCCCGCGTTGCGCGACACGCTGCCTTCCGCCGCTCGCTTTCATGTGCCCTTCAACGCGCATTCATTGCGACTGGGGACCGCCGGGCAGTTTCTCCACACCCGGCTCGATCCGGTCAGCGCCGCGGACATCGAATCCGCGAACCATAGCCGGGTGTTCGGGGGCCTGTCGGGATCGGCGGTGCTGAGCGATCTGGTGTGGGAGGGCGGAGCGCTGCAGCGGGCGGTGGTTCGTGCGGTGGTGTCGGCCGGGTCCATCGACCCCACCACCGACGAGCGCGAGTTGCACGTCATCGGGCTCGACGCCGACACCAGCGTGGAGGCCGGGCAGGACTACCACGCGTGGCTGCAATCGCACATTCCCTGAACGCCGCGTGCGGACCCGGGCCGTTCAACCGGTTCAACCCCCTTCAACCCCCTTCCACCCATTCCACGGAGGCAGACGATGAAGAGAGCGCAACATGAGGCATGGCGCTGTGCACGGTGGTGCGCCGTATCGATGCTGGGCTGGGCGCTGTCCGCGCAGGCGGCCGCCGCCGCGTCCAACGACGACAGGCTCGACAAGTCGCTGAGCATGTTCGTGCATGTCACGAACCAGCGCGCGACGAGTCTGGGCGTGCACACCGCGACCGTGCGCAACATCTGGCTGCGGCCGTTGCTGATACGCCCGCGCGCTCTGGAGGACTGGCCGAAGCAGGGCAACGGCATCGGCGTCGCGCTCGCGCCGTTCCGGCTTGCGGTGGGATCGCAGCAGGATATCCGCTACACGGTCAGCACCAACGATTCGCCCGGTGATTCCCCCTTCACGATGAGCCGGGCCTTCGCGCTGGACATCTCGATGGAGTACGCGCCCGAGCGCAAGGGCACGGTGCCGCTGGTGCTGTCGGCCAACCTGGACCCGGCGCAGGTCGTGCAGGTGACCGTGCCCGCGGTCGGCGCGGCCGGCAGCCACGTCTGTGCGTCGCCCGAGCTCGAGCACACGCCGCAGGCGCTGTGGCCGGTGCATTGCCGCAACACGCTGCCCGACGCGCAGGCAGGCTCCTTCCCGCTGGACATGTACGTCGCGCCGGCCGACCCGGCACAGATCCCCAACATGCGCACGCTGCATCTGGACCAGGTCTACCGTACCCGCTACGTCGACGGCAGTACGGAGCCGCTGAACTGCCGGTCTCCATGCACCATCGATTTCGCACGCGGCAGGCAGGTGTTCGGCTACACGCCGACGAAGCCCGGGGTCGGCCATGAACTCGAACCGCTGGTGCCGGGGCTGCCGCGCATCAGCCGGCGCATGCTCGGCGACGAGCCCGACGTCGTGCTCGAGGTCGAGCGCAGGCCCGACCTGATGGATCCCGTCACCCGCGTGGACACGGTGCATGCGGCGTGCATCGGCGACGACTGCGGCGCGGACGCGATCGTCATCGATGCGGTCGAACGGATCGACGACGAAGGCCACGGATTCGAGGCGCCGCCTCGCGAGCAGATCCGGCGCTACGCGCCCGACGGTGAACTGAGCGCCGGCATGACGCTGGCGCCGGCGGGCCGCCGCAACCGTGCCGAACTGGCGTGGCGCATCACCGACGCGTCGCAGGGCGCCTACGTCGAGTCGCATTACGAGATCGTCTACCACGGACGCGACGGACGGCGCCGCCGCTACGTGAGCCCGAATTTCGGCGGGATCCTGGAGCCGCCGGTGGGGTCCCGACCCGCCGCGCCGAATCCAGGGGCGGTGCCGCCGTGGGCGCATCAGCAGCTTCGGGGGCCCTTCATGCGCCTGGACCTGCCCGACGCCTCGATGACCCGGCAAAGCGTGCTGTGGGAGACGCCGCCGCTGGACAGCCAGATGCGCCTGCTCAGCGCGCTGATGACGGGCGAGGCGGGGCGCATGGGCAGCGGCACGCTGCTCGGGATGCCGAAGCTGCGCGCCGACTACACGATCGATCACTTCCAGGTGCTGAGCGCACTGCATCTGCTGATCCCGCTGTTCCACAACGGACTGAGCGCGGCCGAATACCTCGGCTTGTACGACGACGCGATCGAGGCGACCCTGTCCCGGGCCTGGTTCGAGCAGGAGGAGGACATCGACGTCCCCGACCCGACCTCGGTGCGCCTGCTGCAGTCGGCGCTCCTGGGGTACAGCTTCAACAGCCAGCGCAACGCCGTGATCCAGGTCAGCGCGCCGCAGATGCCGGCGACCCCCGACGTGCACGTTCCCGACGTGATGGTGTACACGGTGCATCCCGCCGAGCGGCTGCCGGTCCGGTGGCCTGCCATCGACGCGGCGCCGCTGTTGCAGGTACCGTTGCCGCTGGAGTCGCAAATCCTCGACGTGCCGGTCTCCATGCTCGGCTTCCCCCACGGTGCGAGCTACCCGGCCGAGGGCCCAGGTTCGACGCAGATCATTTTCCAGCCGCTGATCCACTCGCCCTTTCCGGCCTTGCGCAGCCGCATGAGCACGGATCGGCACGTGCCGTTCAACGCGCACGAGCTCGTCCTGGGCAACAGCCAGCTGTTCCACTACTCGATGCTCAACCCGCTGACCGGCGAGGTCACCGTGACGGGGAGCGAGGGCTGGATTTTCCGCGGGCTGTCCGGATCGGGGGTGCTGAGCCATCTGGAATGGGACGGCACGCGCTTGCGCCGGGCCGTGCTGCGTGGGGTGGAGTCCGCGGGCGCGGTCGCGCGGGACACCGGCGAGCTGCGCCTGCTGTACATCGGGCTCGACGTCGAGCCGTACGAGCAGGCGGGGCGCGACTACCACATGTGGCTGCTGTCGCAGCTTTCGTGATGCGCCAGCGCGCCGCGCCGGCTACGCGTCGCCGGCGGAATCGGCTTCGCCGAAGGCCAGTGCGAGGAAGTTGCGCAGCGCCGGCGAGGTGTCGGCGCTGCGCCAGGCCAGCACGATGTCGCTGGTGGCGCCCACGTCGGACAGCGCCACGTAGCGCACGTTGGGCACGACTGCGCGCTGCATCGACGCGGCCACCAGCCCGATGCCGATCCCGGCCGCGACCAGGCAGATCAGCGTGGGCATCTCGTGCACCTCCTGCACCACGCGCGGGCTGAATCCGGCGCCGGCGCACAGGTCCAGCACCTGCTCGCGCAGCCCCGCGCCGAACTGCCGGCTGTACAGGATGAACGGTTGCTCGCGCAACTCGCGCAGCGCCAGCGCGTCGCGGCCGGCCAGCGGGTGCTCGCGGTGCAGCGCGACGTACAGCGCTTCGCGCACGAGCACACGGGTGTGCAGCGCGTGCTCGGCGCCATGCCGGGTGGAGCGGATGAACGCCAGGTCCAGCCCGTGGTGCAGCAACTGCTCGACCTGTTCGTTCGACGACTGCTCGCGCAGGCGCAGACGCACCGCCGGCCATGCCTTGCGGTAGTCGCGCAGCAGCCTGGGCAGGGTTTCGGAGAATGGCATCGACCCGGCGAATCCGATGGACAGTTGCCCGCTTTCACCGCGTCCGGCGCGGCGCGCCAGTTCCTCGGCTCGCGCCAGTTGTTCCAGGACCACGCGCGCCTGCGGCAGCAGCGCCTGCCCGGCCGCGGTCAGCGACACGCCGCCGCGCCCGCGCTCGAAAAGCCGCACCCCCAGCTTGCGCTCCAGCGAGCCGATGCGCTGTGACAACGGGGGCTGCGAAATGTGCAGGCGCTCGGCCGCGCGCGAGAAGTGGCGCTCCTCGGCGACTGCGAGAAAGGCCCTGAGATCCTGCATGTCCATATGAAAATCATATCGAATTAGATGAAAAATCTATTTCTCATATGAAAAGCGCATCGCTAAGCTGAAGGACTCCGGGTTCGTCCCGCCCCCGGCGCCGCCGCGCGTCCGTACGCATGTCCTCCGTCTCCGCCGTGTCTTCCCCCCCGCAGTCCCGGGGTGCCAGCGTGTCGCCGCTGGCACCGTCGTGGCGCGCCCGCGTCGCGGTGATCGCCGCCGGCATGAGCGCCTTCTTCACCATGTACGTGACGCAGGGCCTGCTGCCGTCGCTGCGCAGCGTGTTCCACGCCGGGGTTGCCGAACTCAGCCTGACCATCACCTTCACGACCCTGGCGGTGGCGCTGGCAGCTCCCTTCTCGGGCAGCGTGTCCGACCGCTTCGGGCGCAAGCGCGTGCTGCTGCTGTCGATCGCCGCGCTGACCGCCACCACGCTGCTCGCCGGCACCGCCACCACGCTGCGCGGATTGCTGGTGTGGCGCCTGCTCGAGGGGCTGTGCATCCCGGGAATCTTTACCGCCACCGTGGCCTACATCGGCGAGGAATGGCCGGCCGGACAGGTGCCGGCGGTGACCGCGCTGTACATCTCCGGTTCGGTCGCCGGTGGTTTCCTGGGGCGTTTCATCGCCGGGCTCGCGACCGCGCGCTGGGACTGGCAGGTGGCGTTCATGGTGCTGGGGTTGATCAACGCCGCGATCTTCGTGGTCGTGGCCGCGTGGTTGCCGACGTCGACCCGCTTTCACGCCAGTTCCAGCCTGCGCGAATCCCTGCGCGGCCTGCCCAGGCACTTGCGCAACCCCTTGCTGCTGGGCAGCTACGCGATCGGTTTCGGCATCCTGTTCTCGCAGGTCTGCAGCTTCACCTACGTCAGCTTCCATCTGGCGGACCCGCCGTACCTGCTGGACCTGCGCGAACTCAGCATGCTGTTCACGGTCTATCTCGTCGGCATGGTGGTCACGCCGCTGGCCGGGCGCCTGGCCTGGCGTTTCGGGCAGCGTCGGGTGTTCTCCTGGGCGGTGGCCTGCTCGGCGCTGGGCATGGCGCTGACCCTGGCGTCCAGCGTGGCGATGATGGTGCTCGGGCTCACGCTGAGTTCGGCCGGCGTGTTCATCGCGCAGAGCATGGCCACCTCGCAGGTTCCGCTGTTCGCGCGCGAGGCCCGCTCCAGCGCGGTCGGGCTGTACGTGATGTGCTATTACTTCGGCGGCAGCGTCGGCGCCTTCGCCCCCAGCGTGGTCTGGGCGCACGCCGGCTGGCCCGGCTGCGTCGTGCTGGTCATGCTGGTGCAGTTGCTGATCTGGATCGCCGCGGTGCGCATCTGGCCATCGCGCAGCCAGCCGGGTTCAACGCAGCAGTCGGTCCACCAGCCACAGCCCGATCCACAGCAGGCTTAGCGAACCCAGCGGCAGCAGCCACGGCTTGCCGAACATGCGCCAGCGCAGGTCCAGCGGCATGCGCCCGAAGCCGAACTTGCTCAGCCAGGGCAGCAGCGCGCTGAGCACCAGGCTGCCGAGGATGAAGCCGAGCAGTCCCATCGCCGGGCCCTCAGGAGTCCGCGCCGGCGTCGAGGGCAGCGCTGCGGTCGCCCTCGGCCATCACCGGCAGCGGCCCGGCGATCCCGCGCCCGACCGCCAAGATCGGA
>JAJYTY010000275.1 GCA_021792835.1 Pseudomonadota bacterium | reverse complement strand
ACGCCGCGCTCAGAGAAGACGTCCATGCCCTGGGCGAGCTGATCGGAGAGATCCTGCGCGAGCAGGGCGGACAGCCGCTGTTCGAGCTGGTCGAGCTCGACCGCCGGGCGGCCATCGGCCGCCGCGAAGGCGACGAGCAGGCCCGTCTCGAGCTCACCGCCTCGGTGAAAGACCGCCCGCCCGAGCTGGCGCGTGATCTGGTGCGGGCGTTTTCCATGTGGTTCCGCACGGTGAATCTCGCGGAAAAGGTGCATCGCGTCCGCCGGCGACGGGAATACTTCCGCAGCAGCGCGCATCCGCAGCCCGGCGGCGTCGAGAGCGCGGTCGCGCAGTTGAAATCGCAGGGCCTGACGCTCGAGGAGGTCCTGGCGCTCGTGGCCGAGCTGCGCATCGAGCCGGTATTCGCCGCGCACTCCCTGGCGGCCACCCGCCGCACGCTGCTGCGCAAACAGCTGCGGGTGGCCGACCGCCTGCTCGCCATCCACCCGGGGCTGACGCCTCAGGAGCAGCGCAACATCTGGAGCGCCATCCGCTTCGAGATCACCACCGCGTGGCAGACCGAGGATGTGCCGCACCGGCAGCTCACCGTGGGCGACGAGCGCAAGCAGATTCTGTTCTACCTGATCGAGATCCTGTACCGGGTGGTGCCGGTGTTCTACGAGGAAATCGCCTACGCCATCGGCAAGCACTATGCGGTGCCCGCCGACTCGATCGAGCTGCCGTGCATCCTGCGCTTCGGTTCCTGGATCGGCGGCGACATGGACAGCAACCCCGACGTGCACGCCAAGACCGTGCGCGAGACCTTCGCGCGCAACCAGCAGGTCATCCTCGACGCCTACATCGCGGAATGCCAGAACCTTGCCGAGCGGTTGTCGCAGACCGAGGGCCACGTGCGCGTCTCGGACGGGCTGACCCAGCGGATCGAGGATTACATGCGGCTCGCCCCCGGCGCCCGCGCGCCCACGCCCGGGCGGCAGGACCACATGCCTTACAGGCTGTTCCTGACGCAGATCGCCGAGCGGCTGCACTACACCCGGGAGGGGCGGGCCAACGGGTACGACGATGCGCGGCAGCTGCGCGACGACGTGCAACTGGTCGCCGAAAGCCTCCTCGCCCACCAGGGCGCCCACGCGGGGCTGTTCTACATCAGAAGATTCCGGCGCCGCATCGACACTTTCGGCTTCCACCTGGTGAGCCTCGATGTGCGTCAGCACGCGAGCGTGCTGCACCGGATCATCGCCCAGGCCGCCGACGATCCGGGCTGGACGCAACGCCCCGGCGCCGAGCGCACCCGCCTGCTGGCCGAGGCGCTCAACAAGGACGCCGGACCCCGGGTGGAGCTCGATGCGCTCGGCAAACGCAATCTGGCGGTTTTCGAGGCCTTCGCGCAGATCCGGCACCGCTACGGACCGCGGTCGGTCGGCTACTTCGTCGTCAGCGGCACCGAGGGCCCCGACGATGTGCTGGCGGCCCTGCTGCTCGCCCGTTGGGCATCGGCATACGACAAGAACACCAACCAGGTGACACTCGACATCGCTCCCCAGTTCGAGTCGATCCGCGCCCTGGAGCGCTGCGGCGCGATCCTGCGCGAGCTGCTCGACGAGCCCGCCTACCGGCGTCACATCGAGGCCCGCGCGGGATCTCAGGGCGTGCTGATCGGCTATTCCGACAGCAACAAGGAGGCCGGTCCGTGCGCCTCGCGCTTTGCGATTCACCAGGCCCAGTCGGCACTCGCCGCGACCATTGCCTCGGCTGGCGTGCGCTACGCCCTCATGCACGTGCGCGGCGGGAGCATCGCCCGCGGCGGCGGCCGGATCGACACCCTGGTGCAAGCCGCGCCGGCGAGCGCCATCAACGGCGTGCTGCGTCTGCGAGAGCAGGGCGAGACCATCAAGCAAGGCTACGGCCTGCGGCCGATCGCGATGCGCACTCTGGAGCGGGCGTTCAACACGCTCAGCCTGGCGACCGCGGGCCGCGGCGTGCCGGCCGAGTCGGCGGCCCACGCGGAGTGCGCCGCGACGATCGCCGCGGCCAGCCGTGACGCCTACCGTCGTCTGGTGTACGAAGAGAGCGATTTCCACGATTTCTTCCAGGCCGTCACGCCGATCGACGTCATCGAGCGCATGCAGGTGGGTTCACGCACGATGCACCGGCGCGAAGCCGCCGGGCTCGAAGGCCTGCTGCCGGTGCCGTGGGTGTTCGCCTGGACGCTCACCCGTCACATGCTGCCCGGCTGGTACGGCGCGGGCACGGGCCTTGACGCGGCCGTCGCGCGCCACGGGGAATCCCGGCTGCGCGCGGCGTGCACCGAATGGTTCTATCTGCGCAACCTCATCGATGACCTCGAAGCGACGCTGGCGCGCGCGGACCTGCAGATCGCGGCCGCCTACGACGTCCTGGTGCCCGCGCGGCTGCAGCGCTTCGCGGAGGCGATTCGTGCCGAATTCCAACGCACCCGCGAGCGGGTGCTGTGGCTGAAGGACAGCGCGGAGCTGCTCGACGGCGACCCGATGCTGCAACGCGCCATCCGGCTGCGCAACCCGTACATCGACCCGATGAACCTGATGCAGGTGGACCTGCTGGCGCGCTGGCGCGCCGGCGGCCGCAGCGACCGCGACCTGTTCGAAGCGCTGCTCGCCAGCGCGAGCGGCATCGCGCAGGGACTGCAGAGTACCGCCTAGAGGCTGCCGTAGGCCGTCCGGATCCGTGAACACCGACATCATCATTCGTCCCGCCCGCGAGACCGACATTCCGCGGGTGCTCGGGTTCATTCGCGAGCTGGCCCGCTACGAGCGCCTGGAGCACGAGGTCATCGCCACCGAGGACGACCTGCGCGAGGCGCTGTTCGGTGCGCGCCGGTACGCCGAAGTGGCCTTCGCGTGCGTCGACTCGGAGCCGGTGGGCTTCATGCTGTACTTTCACAACTTCTCGACCTTCAGGGGTCGCCCCGGCATCTACCTGGAGGATCTGTTCGTGCTGCCGCAGATGCGCGGCAGGGGCGTCGGCCGCAGGCTCCTCGAGTGGCTCGCCGGCATCGCCCTCGAGCGGCGCTGCGCCCGGCTGGAGTGGGCGGTGCTCGACTGGAACGCTCCCTCCATCGCTTTCTACGAGAGTCTCGGCGCGGTGCCGCTCGACGAGTGGCGCACGTTCCGCCTGACAGGCGCCGCGCTCGAGCGGCTCGGCCGGCAATCGCGGCCGGACTCCCGGGGGCGACCCTGACGGCTCGCGGGTACCGATGCCGTGCCCGCCGCGGGCGGCGGCTGAACACGCGCTGAACGCGTGCTGAACGAATCAGTCAACTCCCGCAACGGCGTGCACTGAGGTAAGCTTCCCGCAACGGAGGCACCTGTCATGCAACTACGCTCTCGCCTGTTCACGGCCCTGGCCGGTATCCTGCTCGCGTTCACGACGGTCGCGGCGCACGCCCAGGCCCGGGAGGAAGGGCAATTGCTGCTCGCCACCCACGTCCTTCAGGACCTGCAGGGCACGCGCGACCAGAGCATTCCCAGCTGGTTGCTGCAGCGCGCCTACGGCATCGCCGTCATTCCGGGCCTGACCAAGGTTGCCTTCTTCTTCGGCGGCCGGCGCGGGCACGGGGTACTCGTGGTGC
>JAJYTY010000274.1 GCA_021792835.1 Pseudomonadota bacterium | reverse complement strand
CGGCGCGTGTCCGACATCGTGCAGCCGATGGTGCGCGCGCTGAGTTCGCTGGAGCGACTGCACGGCATCGTCGACGCGCCGAAGGAAGCCGATCCGGGAAGCCACGCGGTGCAGCGCGCGCTCGGCGAGCTGGCCTTCGAGCACGTCGGGGTGCGCATGGCAGGGGTCGACAGGCCGGTGCTCGACGACGTCGACCTGCGCGTGCGGGCGGGCGAGAGCCTGGCGCTGGTCGGTCCGTCGGGGGCCGGCAAGACCACGCTGATGCGCCTGGTCCCGCGCCTGCTCGAGCCCAGCAGCGGCTGCCTGCGCCTGGACGGCGTCGCGCTGCGCGACTGGAGCCTGCGCAGCCTGCGCGAGCAGATCGCGCTGGTCAGCCAGGACGTGGTGCTGCTCAACGACAGCGTGGGCGCCAACGTCAGTTTCGGCGAGCCGGTCGACGAGGCGCGCGCCTGGGCCGCGCTGGAGGCGGCGGCGCTGGGCGACTTCGTGCGCGAGCTGCCGGGCGGGCTGGCGGCGGCGGTGGGGCACAACGGATCGCAGCTTTCGGGCGGGCAGCGCCAGCGCCTGTCGATCGCGCGTGCGCTGTACCGCGACGCGCCGGTGCTGATCCTCGACGAGGCCACCAGCGCGCTCGACGCCGAGAGCGAGCGCCTGGTGCAGCAGGCGGTGGACCGGCTGATGGCCGGGCGCACGACCATCGTCATCGCGCACCGGCTGGCCACCATCGCGCACTGCGAACGCATCGCGGTGCTCGACCAGGGGCGCCTGGTCGAACTCGGCACGCAGTCCGAGCTGCTGGCGCGTGGCGGGCTGTACGCGCAGCTGCACCGCATGCAGTTCGCCTCCGGCGCGGCCGAACAGGCCTGAGCTGCGCGAGGGCCGCGCGCCTCAGGCCAGCGGGGCCATCCAGCGCCGGCTTTGCTGGCGCACCACCTCGGGAAGATGGTGTTCGCGGGCGTAGGTCTCGCGCAGCCACTGCGCGTCGTTGCCGCGGCCGCCGACGTCGGCCAGCAACTCGCGCAGCGCCGTGTCGGCGCTGAGTTCGATGGCATGCGGCTCCAGGCGCATCAGGGTGCGCAGGATGTCCTCGCGCAGCGTGCGGTGCTCGCGGGTCGATGGGTCGACGAAATTGCCGTCGAAGCCGAAGCGGCAGGCCTGGAAGCGGTTGAAGGTGTAGACCAGGTAGTCGTCCTCGGTGGGCTCGAAGGGCCTCTCGGTCTGGATCCAGCGCCCCAGGGTCTGGATGTAGGCGGCGATGCGCGCCGCCTTCAGCATGGTCAGCGGCGTATCCATCACGCGCACCTCGATGGTGCCGTATTCGGGCTTGGGGCGGATGTCCCAGTAGAAGTCCTTCATGCTCTGCACCACGCCGGTGGCGGTCATCTTGTGGAAGTACTTCTCGAAGTCCTGCCAGGTCAGCACCAGCGGCGCGCGCCCGGACAGCGGGAACGCGAACACCGAGTTCAGGCGCGCGGAGTGGAATCCCGTGTCCTCGCCTTGCACGAAGGGGCTGGACGCCGACAGCGCGATGAAGTGCGGGATGAAGCGCGAGATGCAGTGCAGCGTGTACAGCGCCGTATCGGCGTCCGGGCATCCCAGGTGCACGTGCTGGCCGAACACCGTGAACTGCTTGCTCAGGTAGCCGTACAGCTCCGACAGCTGCTGGAATCGCGGCTTGTCGAAGATGCGCTGATGGGCCCAGTGCTGGAACGGGTGGGTGCCTCCGCCGGCGAGGCCTACGTCGAGCCTGTTGGCGGCCTCCACCAGCGCGAGGTGGATCTCGCCGAGCTGCGACAGCGCGTCGGCGTAGCCGCTGCACACCCCCGTGGACAGCTCGATCATGCTCTCGGTGATCTCCGGGGTCACCGCACCCGGCAGCTTGCGCGACTCCAGCAGGCGCAGCAGGTCGGGCGCACAGGGCATCAGGTCGTAGTTGTGGCGGCTGACGATCTGCAACTCCAGCTCGATGCCGATGCTCAGCGCCTGCGAGTGTGTGAAGGTTCCCAGGCTCATCGATAGGTTCTCCGGCGTGCGTGCGCTGGCTGTGGCCACGCGCAGGGGGTCAACGCCCGTTGACCGGGCTCTTGATGTCGCCGGCGCGCCCCAGCGCCCAGCGCGCCGCCAGCGTGCCGCCGAGCAGCAGTACCGCGACCGCGGCGAAGCCGGCGTCCAGCAATTCGGGCGGCAGCACCAGCTGCGACGCGCCGAGGTCGAGCAGCAGCACGAAACTGACCGCCGCCGCCGGGCTCAGGCTCAGCCCGAGGGTCAGCGACTGGCGCCAGCTCAGCCCCGACGGCCGCCCCAGCGCCAGCGGCGCCGCCAGCTTGGCCAGCACGCGCAGCAACGCCAGCGCGAAGCCCGCCGACAGGCCACGCAGCAGCATCTGCGGGCTCAGGCTCAGCCCGAGGATCAGGAACAGCAGCACCACCAGCACGCCGCCGGCGGTGCCGAAATGCCGCGGCCAGACCCGCGGACGCTCGCTGTACAGCCGCAGCAGCATGCCCGCCAGCAGCGGGGTCAGCAGGCTGGACCACTGCAGCGCGCGGGTCAGCGACAGTACGAGCAGGATAAGGCCGACCAGCAGTAGCGCCGCCGCCTCGTCGGCGAAGTCGAAATGCCGCTCCACCCAGTTCACGGCCCATGCCAGCAGGGCCGCGGCGAGCACGGCGCCGCCGATCGCATACACCTGGCGCAGCGCGGCATCCCACCAGTGCGTGGAGGTCTGCGCGCCGATCCAGCCGGTGAGCAGCCCGACCGTGAGTATCGACAGCGTGGTGCCCAGGGCGGTCAGCAGCAGCATGCGTTCGGTGACCTGGCCGCGTGCGTTGAACTCGCCGCTCAGACGCAGCGCCACGGCCGGCGAGGCGCAGGCCA
Source organism: Pseudomonadota bacterium (assembly GCA_021792835.1). Classification (GTDB taxonomy): domain Bacteria; phylum Pseudomonadota; class Gammaproteobacteria; order Burkholderiales; family Burkholderiaceae_C; genus Thiomonas_A. Next base: position 737 of record JAJYTY010000274.1, on the reverse strand, counting down.
GCGCGGCCGACACGGCCAGCCCCGGCATGCCGCCCAGCCCGAAGCCGCTGAGCGCGGCCCAGCCGGCGAGCAGGCTCAGGCCCCATTCCCCGATGCTGGTGAACACCAGCCAAGGATTCGCGCGCAACCAGCGCAGATTGACCCGATGCCCGATCTCGAACAGCAGCATCGCCAGCGCGGCGTCGACCACGGCGCGCGCCCCCGGTTGCAGCGCGAGTGCTTCCAGGCCCCCGCCGCCGGCCGCGATCAGCAGCCCGGCGGCCATGAACCCGATCAGTCGCGGCCAGCGCAGCAGGCGCAGCACCGACTCTCCCATCAGCGTGGCCAGCACCAGCGCGAGCCCGACCCACAGCACGCCGTCGGCGTGCATGGACAGGTGCGGCAGTACGGACAGGTTCGGCATCGTTCGGGCTTCGTGGTCGGAGCTTGTTGCGATTGCTGGCGGCGGCACGCACGGAACGACGCCACACTGTCGCAGTGCGGGAATCCGCGACGCAGGAGCCTGCGTCGCCCGGGCAGGCGCGGCAGCTGCCGCGCAGGCGCCCGCAAGGAGGGAGATGCCGATTATAGGAAGCGTACCCGTTGCGCGCGATGCGCGGACGCACATCCCCCCCGCACGTGCGGATTAGCGGCGGAATAGCGGCGGAACAGCGCGGCGCGCGCCGCGCGTCGGCGCATCCCGGTGGGCCGCAGCGGACTCGCCGCGCCGGCGCGCGCTTCCTACAATGCCGCAAATG
>JAJYTY010000045.1 GCA_021792835.1 Pseudomonadota bacterium | reverse complement strand
CCTCGCGGCGCAGCGCGCCCATCGTGCTGGCGCAGGGGACGTACAGCAGCACGAACACCAGGTAGCTGAAGGCCGACAGCGGGGTGAAGTCGCGACCCAGCCGCGCCAGGGTCCCCTGGCTGGCGCCCGAGGCCTCGACGGCGTCGCCGCGCGTGGCCAGCGAGCCCAGTCCCAGCGGGTCGGCCAGCGCGCCGACGAATTCGCGCGCGTTGTCCGGGATGGTCTGCACGGCGGCCAGCAACTGGCGTCCGATCTGCGGGTCGCGGAAGGCCTGCAGTTGCTGTTGCGCGTCGTCGCGCTGGTAGATGCCGTTGAGCGTCCCGATGACGATCTCCTTGGCCGCCGCGCCCGCGACCAGGCCGGCCACCGCCGGCCAGTTGTCGCGCTGCAGGCCCATCGGCGCGAACAGCGGCGCCAGGCCGCGGCTGGCCTGTGCCAGCAGCGAATGCTCGGTGTCCGTCGCGCGCAGCCCCGACGCGGTCCAGCCGATTCCGGGGAGCAGGAACAGCACGACGGCGATCGCGGTGATGACCTTGCCGACGCGCCAGATGAACACCTGCAGGCGGTGCCAGCTCTGCAGCAGCACGCTGCGCAGGCCCGGCACGCGGTATGGCGGCAATTCCATCGCGAAAGGCTGGGGCTTGCCGCGCAGCGCGGTGCGCCCGAGCAGCCAGGCCGTCAGCAGCGCGGCGACGATTCCCAGCGTATACAGCAGGAACACCACCTGCCCGCCGTTGTCGCGGAAGAACACGGCGGCGAAGGCCATGTAGATGGTCAGGCGCGCCGAGCAGGACATGAAGGGTTGAACCAGCGCCGTCAGCAGCCGGCCGCGCGGCTCCTCGATGATGCGCGTGCCCATGATCGCCGGCACGTTGCAGCCGAAGCCGATGATCATCGGCACCAGCGAGTTGCCGGGCAATCCGACCCGTCGCATCAGGCGGTCCATCGCGTAGGCCGCGCGCGCCATGTAGCCGGAGTCGTCGAGCAGCGCCAGCAGCACGAAGGTCAGCGCGATCGGCGGGATGAAGGCGGCGACCAGGTGGATGCCACCGCCCACTCCGCCGGCCAGCACGCCGGCCCAGGACGCCGGTACCCCCAGCTGCAGCAGCACATGCCCGAAACCGTCCACCGCGATCGCCTGCGAGGCCTGGTCGAAGAATCCCTGCAAGACCTTGCCGGCGTTGAAGCTCAACACGAACACCAGATAGAGCACGCCCAGGAACACCGGAACGCCCAGCCAGTCGTGCAGCACGACGCGGTCGAGCGTCTCGGTGAAGCGTTGGCGCGGTGCGCTTGCGGCGCCGCTGGGGCGCAGCACGGCCTCGCCGATGCGCTGCGCCCAGTCGAAGCGCTGCGCGGCAAGCAGGTCGGCGGCGTTTTCGCCGTAGTGCTCGCGAAGCAGCCGGTGCTGTTCGCGCAGGCAGCTCGCGAGCTGCGGCGAATCCGGCGTGGCGTGGCCCTCCAGCAGGCGCAGCGCCTCGATGCGCCGGCGCGCCAGGCCGGCCGCGGGCAGTGCCGACTCGACCTGCTCGCAGGCCTGGCGCAATGCAGTGGGCGCGCGCAGCGGGGCCGGCAGCGCCGGCGGCAGCGGCGGCAGCGCGCGGCTGGAGGGCTCGGACGCGGACGTGGCGAGGGCCTGGCCGATGGCGCGCAGCAGCGCGTCGCGACCCTGGCCCTTGCGTGCGATCATCGGCACCACCGGAACGCCCAGGCAGCGCTGCAGGGCCCATGCGTCGGGAACGAAGCCGCGTGTCTGCGCGTCGTCGACCATGTTCAGCACCACCAGCAGCCGGCAGTCGGCGTGCAGCAGTTCGGCGGTCAACGCCAGGTGGCGCTCGAGGTTGGACGCGTCGCCGATGTTCAGCACCAGATCAGGTCGCGCATCGAGCAGGAAGTCGCGCGCCACGCGCTGGTCCTCGCCGCCGCCGCCGAGCAGGCTGTAGACCCCCGGCAGATCGACCACCTGCGCCTGCAAGGCCGGCAGCTGCAGCGTTCCGCTGCGCCGCTCCACCGTCACGCCGGGCCAGTTGCCCACGTGCTGACGCGCCCCGGTGAGCAGGTTGAACACGGTGGTCTTGCCGCAATTGGGGGCGCCGGCGAGCGCGATCACCGGAGCGTGCCGGCGCGCGCGCGCCTGGGATGAGGTGGTTGGCATGGCGGTCGTCGATGGGGGTTTCAGGGCACCAGCACGCGCAGCAACGGCAGCAGCTCGGGGCCGAGCGCGATGCGCGCGCTGCCCAGACCCAGCACGGCGCCGCGCGGCCCCGGCGCGTGCAGCACGCGCACGTCGACCCCGGCACGCAGGCCGAGCATGCGCAGGCGCTGTGCGCGCGGGTCGTCGCGTGCGCAGTCCAGCGCAAGCAGGCGGCAGGCGACGGCCGGGGCGGGGCAGAGCGCCCCGCGCAGTTGCGCCAGGGATTGGCCCGGTTGGTCGGGAGGCGAGACGGGCAGGTCCGGGCTGGGCATGGGTTGCGGGTGCGCGCGGCGCTGGGGATTGGACAGATATGCAAATGCGAATGAATCGCGTTTGCCGGTATCATAAGCCCATTGCCCGCGCGGGCCAAGCCCCGGCCCGACGCCGGGCTTCAACCCGGCAACGCGCACTCCACCAGTTGCGGGCGCAGCAGTTCGACCAGGCCGGGCGGCGCCATGCCCAGCAGCAGCCCGCGCCGTCCGGCGTTCACATACAGCATGTCCAGTTCGAGCACGCTGCGCTGCAGGTACACCGGCAGCGGCTTGCGCAGCGCGAACGGCGAGGTCCCGCCGACCAGGTAGCCGCTGTGGCGCTGCGCCACGGCGGGCTCGCAGGGCTGCACCTGCTTGGCGCCGATGGCACGCGCAAGGTTCTTGGTCGACACCTGGCAGTCGCCATGCATCAGCACCACCAGGGGACGCGCCGCCTGGTCCTGCATGACCAGGGTCTTGACCACCGCATGCGCATCCAGCCCCAGCGCCTGGGCTCCCCATGCCGCCCCACCGTGCTCGACGTATTCGTAGGCGTGCAGCGTGAATGACGCCCCGCGCTCGCGCAGCCAGGCGGTGGCAGGGGTCTCGGTGGCGTGGTGGTGGGAGGGCATGGGGGGCGCTGGCGGGAAGCCGGGGGCTTGCGGATGGTGCATTGAACGCCGCGCGGCCGTCGCGTGCAACGCCGCATGGGCCTCGCGTATGCTGGCATGCATGCATTCGACCCACCCCGAAACGACCGAAGACGACGCCTGGTTCTTTCCCGGCTTCGAAGCCCGACGCATTCGCCGCGGCGACGGCGTGGAGATCCATGCGCTGCACCAGGGCGACGGCCCGCCGCTGGTGCTGCTGCACGGCCACCCGCAGACCCACGTGATCTGGCACCGCGTGGCCGCGGAGCTGGCGCGGCATTTTCACGTCGTGCTGTGCGACCTGCGTGGCTACGGCGATTCGTCGAAGCCCGCGGGACTCGACGATCACTCGAACTACAGCCGGCGGGCGATGGCGGGCGACGTGCTGCACGTCATGCGCGAACTGGGCCACGAAAGCTTCGCGGTGCTCGCGCACGACCGCGGCGCGCGGGTGGCGCACCGGCTGGCGGCTGATCATCCACAGGCCGTGAGCCGCATGACCCTGCTCGATATCGCGCCGACCCTGGCGATGTACCGCCAGACCGACGAGGCCTTCGCGCGCGCCTACTGGCACTGGTTCTTCCTGATCCAGCCGGCGCCGCTGCCCGAGCGCCTGATCGAGGCCGACCCGGGCGCCTACGTGCGCGACCTGATGCGCAGCCGCAACGGCAGCCTGGATGCCTTCGACCCGCGCGCGCTGCAGGCCTACGCGCGGTGCCTGGGCGCGCCCGGGGCTGCGCACGGGCTGTGCGAGGACTACCGCGCCGCGGCCGGAATCGACCTCGAGCACGACGCCGCGGACCGCGCCCGCGGCCTGCGCCTGTCGATGCCCCTGCAGATCCTGTGGGGCGAGCACGGCGTGGTGCAGCGCTGCTTCCAGCCGCTGGACGAGTGGCGCAAGGTGGCGCTGGACGTGCGCGGCGGCACGCTGCCATGCGGGCACTACGTCCCGGAGGAGGCGCCGCGCCCCCTGCTGGACGCGGCGCTCGGCTTTCTGCTCGGTTGAGCCGGGCCGGGCCCGGCCCGGCCGGGTCTTCAGAACGCGGCCGACAGGGTCAGGTAGATCGACCGCGGCGCTCCCGGGTTGGCGATCACGTAGCCGCCTCCCGAGGTGTTGAAGTATCCCCCGGAGGAGATGTAGGCCGTCGAGTTGTACTGCTTGTCGAACAGGTTCAGCACGCTCAGCGACACCGTGGTCAGGCTGGCGCCGGGGATCAGGTGCGGCATGCGGTCCTTGACGCTGAGGTTGACCAGGTTGAAGCTCGGATTGGTCTGCGAGGTCGGGCCCACGATCTGGTTGTCGAACAGGTACTGCGCCCCGGTGTACTGGTCCCACAGCGTGGTGTCGACCACCCCGGCGCGGGAGAAGTAGCGATAGGTCAGCCCGAGGTTGGCGGTCAGCTTGGGCGAGTTCGACACCGGCATGCCGTCGAAGCTGCGCTGCGACGAGAAGCTGTAGTACGAGTCCCAGTTCGAGTCCAGCCAGCCGACGTTGGCGAACCCGAGCCAATGCTGGCCGACGTCCCCGCGAAGCTGCAGGTCGATGCCCTGCAGCGCCGCCGCGCCGGTGGCGAACATCTTCTGGTTGTTGACCGGATTGCTGTAGCGCACGGTCTGGTTCGACAGCTTGGTATTGAAATAGTCGACGCTGGCGTAGACCTCGCGCAGCGCGCCCAGGTGACGGGTGTCGTAGCGCAGGCCGACGTCGAAGGTCTTCGCCTTGACCAGCTGCAGCAGCGCCAGGTTCGGCGCGAGGATGGTCACCGGGTCGTAGTTGCCGACCCGCGGGTTGTGGTAGGCGATGGCATAGCTGCCGAAGGCGTGCAGGCCCTGCTCGATGCGCCAGTTCAGGGACAGCGATGGCTCGACCTTGTGGAAGCTGGTCGACGAGTCCGGGGTCGGGTCGCCGGTGGACGTGCTCGTCGCGAAGCCGGAGCTCAGGCCGAGGCCGGCGGCCTGCGCCTGCGTGGTGTTGGAGAAGTTGGTCTCGAAGCTGACGAAGCGGATCCCGGGCACCACCGACAACGAGCGCACCGGCCGGAAGCGGTCCTGCAGGAACGCCGCCCAGTAGAGGTTGGTGGTGGTGTTGGCTCCGATGGTGTTGATGTCGGAGGTGGTGATTCCGCTGCCATCGAGGCCGATTCCCGCATTGGGTGTGTAGCCGATGTAGTCGTTGGTGGACCTTGACGACAGAATATAACCGCCGTAACTCAAGGTGTTGTGCGGGTCGATTCGCTGGTCGAAGACCATTCGATCACCATAGGTGAGCGAGTGCTCGACATAGTATTCCCCCGCGTTCGAAGCCGTCGCCCCGCCATTGATGAAATAATTCTGACGGTAATGTTCGACATTCCCGTTACGGACCCACAGCAGATTCGACATCCGCAGTCCGGGCGCAATGTGCAGGCGCAGTCGCGTCCACCCCATGTCGTCCTTGATGTAGATGTGCTTGCTCCACAGCGAGGCCGGCAGCGTCGAATAGAAGCCGGAACTCTGCTGGCTGTAGAGCGTGCCGCTGCCGCCGGTTCCGTTGAGGTAGATCCCGTTGGCCGCGGCGTCGGCCGCGTTCTCGGGGATCATGTTCGGACGATGCTCGCTGTTGTTCAGTGCGTAGGCGCCGAAGCTCAGGCTGCCTCCCTCCAGGCTCTTGCGGGACTTGAAATACCCTTGCAGCGTGCTGGATTGCAGGGTCGGGCCGCTGCGGTAGCTGTGGCTGTGCGCGCCGGCCGCGCCGAACACGGTCGACCAGCCGTCATGCTCGCCGGTCGCGTGCACCACCGACAGCACCGCGGTGCTGTGGCTGCCCAGCGAGAGCCCGAGTCGGGTCAGCGCGTGGCGCCCGGGCTGCACCGGAACGAAGTCGACGCTGCCCCCGAGGCTGTCGTACCAGCGGTCGCGCGCGTCGCCCGGGCCCTGCACGACGTTGATGCCCTGCAGCAGGGAGCCGATCGGTACCTCCGGCGAGTGCCAGCCCGTGCCCTGGATCAGGCTGTTCAGCGGGACCCCGTCGAGTTCGGCGGTGATCGCGTTGGTGGCGAGGTCGCCGGGGATGCTGTTGTTGCCCACCTTCACGCCGCGCATCGACAGCGTGGAGCGGCTGGACACGCTGAGCGGGCTGTAGCTGCTGACCTTCACGTTGGGCAGCATGCCCAGCGCCTGCATGCCGCCGGCGGCCGGCCCGAACAGGTCGATCTCGCGCCGGGTCACGGTCTTCACGGCCTGGCTGGAGCGCAGCAGACGGCGGCGTGTGTAGACCTTGCTGGAGAAGGGCGCGGGCCCTGAACCCGGCGCCGCCGCGGAGGCCGTGGCCTGCACGCTACCCAGCGACTGCGTCGGCTGCGCCAGGGCGGCGGGCGCGGCGTGCAGGACGGCGACGATCGATGCACTCAGGGTGCTCAACGCGAACATGCGCTTTCTCATGGGTGAATCCCTTTGCGGTATCTTGGCGTTATAGGGGAAGGTGCTCCGAGGATTTGCGCAGACAGCGAGCGGCTGCTCCGTAAATCCCCCGATTCCCGTGGAGACTGCATCGCATCCGGAGTTCGCGAAGGTTTTTCCAGGCAATACGAATCCACGCCCGGAAATCCCGCGCGGAAAAAACCCTCCGGAATGCAGCCTGCTAGTGGATCGGCCGCAAATGTCGTGTGCGTGAAGGTGTGAAACAAGAACGCGGGAGGCGAAACAGGATGTACGCGACCGCATCGCCCGGATCCGCGCCGATCCTGGATTCACCGGCAATCCCGCGCGCGCGCCGACGTGTCGGCGCGGCAAATCCATACAAGGAGTTACCGCATGCGCCAGATATGGCAGCCGCGTGACGGCCGTGAAACCGTCACCTCGCGCCGGCTCCCGCGCGGCGCGCCAGCAGGCCCGCCGCCAGCCCCAGCAGCAGGCCCCAGAAGGCGCTTCCGATGCCCGCCAGCGTGAATCCCGAGGCGGTGACCAGGAAGGTGATCAGCGCGCCTTCACGCCAGGTCTCGTCGCCCAGCGCCGAAGCCAGGCTGTTGCCGATGGTGCTCAAGAGCGCCAACCCGGCGATGGCTGCGACCAGCGCGTGCGGGAAGGCGGCGAACAGCGCGGCCACGCTGGCCCCGAGCAGGCCGGTGACGGTGTAGAAGCCTCCGGCCCACACCGCGGCGCGCCAGCGCTGGCGCGGGTCGGGGTCGGCTTCCGGGCTCATGCAGATGGCCGCGGTGATGGCCGCCAGGTTGAAGGAGAAGCCGCCGAAGGGCGCCAGCAGCACGCCCAGCAAGCCGGTCCAGCCGACCAGTGGAGAAGCCGGGGTGTCGTAGCCGTTGCTGCGCAGCATGGCCACGCCGGGAAGGTTCTGCGAGGCCATCGTCACGATGAACAGCGGCACGCCGATTCCCAGCAGCGTGCTCCAGGCGAAGCGCGGGGTCGTCCACAAGGGACGGGTCAGGTGCCAGGGCAGCGACGACAGCGAAGCCAGGCTCCAGTGCCCGGTCAGAGCGGCCACCAGCACGCCGACCCCGAAGGTCAGCGCGACGGCGTAGCGGGCAAATCGCCGCCGCGCCAGCAGCAGGGTGAGCAGCATCGCGCCCACCAGCAGCCGGTCGCGCTGCAGCGCATGGAACACGCCGAGCCCGAACTCCAGCAGCACCCCGGCCAGCATGCCGGCGGCGATCGGGCGCGGGATGCGGTGCATCAGGCGCTCGAACCAGCCGCTGAACCCGGCCACCGCGGCCAGCCCCGACGCGAACACGAACACGCCCAGGGCCTGCGCCATCGGCACGCCGTGCAGCGAGGTCGCCAGCAGCGCGGCTCCCGGGGTCGACCAGGCGGTCAGCACCGGCGCGCGGTAGCGCAGCGACAGCGCGATGCAGCTCACGCCCATGCCCAGCCCCAGCGCCCACAGCCACGAGGCGATCTGCGCGGGGCCCCCGCCGGCGGCGCGCGCGGCCTCGAACACGATGGCCGCGGAGCTGCTGTAGCCCACCAGCACGGTGACGAATCCGGCCGCGACGTGGGAGGGTGAGACCGCATGGCGCGGGCCGCGCGGCGGAGTGGCTTCGGAAGAGGGCATCGTGCGGGCGCGGCGGTCGGGATCGGCTAAGCTGGCAGCGTGCGCGATAACGCACGCGCCCCAAGCCTAAACCATGGACGCTATAACGCACAAGAATCCCCCCGAACCCGAGGCGGCTCCGGGACACGAAGCGTCGCGCGAGCTCGCGCTGGCGCTGGCGCGACGTCTGCGCGAGCTTCGCACGCAGCGTGGATGGAGCCTGCAGCAGGCGGCCGACGCCTGCGGGGTGAGCAAGGCCATGCTGGGGCAGATCGAGCGTGCCGAGTCCAGTCCCACGGTGGCGCTGCTGTGGCGCATCGCCGGCGGCTTCGCCTGCCCGCTCGGCGATCTGCTGCCCGCGCCAACTCCGACCGGCGCGCCGGAGCGTCCCGAGGTGCGCAGCGCCGCGCGCATGCGGGCGCGCCCGGCGAGCGACGCGATGCTGGTGTCGCCGTTGTTTCGCTTCGATCCGGACCTGGGTTTCGAACTGCTGGAACTCACGCTGCTGCCCGGCTACCAGCGCGTGTCGGAGCCCCACGCGCGCGGCGTGGTCGAGCATGTGCTGGTGCTGCGCGGGCGCCTCGAACTGTTGTGCGAAGGGGCCTGGCGCGAACTGGGCGAGGGCGAGGGCCTGCGCCTGGCCGGCGACCGCGAGCACGGCTACCGCAATCCCGGCGAGCAGCCGGTGGTGCTGCTCGACCTGATCCACTATCCCCGAGCGCGCGACGCAGCGCCCGCCGGCTGAAGCCGTCCTTGCCGTGCGTCATGCCACGGCGCGCGCGCTCGTTCTATGCTTGCGCAGTCTTCAGTTGCCGGCCAGTGACGACATGCAGTTCAAGGACTACTACGAAGTGCTCGGGGTTTCGCGGGATGCCTCCGCGGACGACATCAAGCGCGCCTATCGCAAGCTTGCGCGCAAGTTCCACCCCGACGTCAGCAAGGAACCCGCTGCCGAGGAGCGATTCAAGGAACTCGGCGAGGCCTACGAGGTGCTGCGCGACCCCGAGAAGCGCGCCGCCTACGACCGCCTGGGTTCTCGCTTCCAGGCAGGGCAGGAATTCCAGCCCCCGCCCGACTGGGGCAGCGGCTTCGAGTACAGCGGGGCCGGCGGGCCGCCAGGTTTCGATTCCGACGAAGCCGCGTTCAGCGAATTCTTCGAGTCCCTGTTCGGCGCGGCGCGCCGCTCCCGCGGGCAGCGCGGTGCACCGGCCGCGCCGGCCGACCACCATGCGCGCGTGGACGTCGACATCGAGGATGCGTTCAACGGGGCCGAGCGCACGATCACGCTGCAAAGCCCGCAACTCGATGCGGCAGGGCAGGTGCGCGTGGTCGAGCGCAGCCTTCGCGTGCGCATCCCCGCCGGTGTGCGCGAGGGCCAGCGCCTGCGCCTGGCCGGCCAGGGCGCCGCGGGACCCGATGGCAGACATGGCGACCTGTACCTGGAGATCGGCTTTCGCGCGCACCCGCTGTGGCGCGTGGTCGAGCGTGACCTGTACACCGTGCTGCCGGTGGCACCGTGGGAGGCGGCGCTGGGGGCCGCGGTGCAGTTGCCGCTTCCCGGCGGGCGTGTCGAGCTTCAGGTCCCGGCGGGTTCGCAGGGCGGGCGCAAGCTGCGCCTGAAAGGCCGCGGACTGCCCGGCAAGCCCCCCGGCGACCTGTACGTGGAACTGCGCATCGTGCTGCCTCCCGCCGACGACGCGAAGGCCGCCGAGCTGTGGCGGCGCATGGCCGCCGAGGTGCCGTTCAACCCGCGTCCGCAGTCGGGCGCCTGAGGCGAGGATCGCAAGCCATGGAATCCCCGATTGTCGAATGCCTGGCCATGGACCGGCGCGTGGTGCTGCGCGTCGCCGACATCGCGCGCGCCTGCGGCGAGTCGGAGTCCTGGGTGCTGGAACTGGTTCAGGCCGCGGTGCTGGAGCCGCTGCCCGCGCCGGCCGGGACCCCCGCGCAGACTCCGTGCTTCGCCGGCGAGGCCTTGTTCGTCGCACGCACCGCGCGTCGCCTGCAGCGCGATCTCGGGGTGAACCTGGAGGGCGCCGCGCTGGCGCTGCAACTGCTCGAGCGCATCGACGAACTGCACGCACGCCTGCGCCGCGCCGGCATCGAGTCCTGAACCCGGGGTACGGCCGCCGAGCGGCGGCTACTGCGGCGCGAGCTGCGACAGCAATTCGCTTTCCAGCGCGATCTGGGTGCGCTCGTCGCCGAGTCCGTCGCCCTGCAGCAGGAAGGTGTCCTCGACGCGCTCGCCCAGGGTGCTGATCTTGGCCAGCTGCACGCTGATCGAGCGCGCCGCCAGGACGCGCGCGATGGCGTACAGCAGGCCGGTGCGGTCGCTGGCACGAACGCTCAGGATCCAGTGGTTGCGACGCTCGTCGGAGCGCAGGTCGACCCGCGGCTGCACCGGGAAGTTGCGCACGCGGCGCGACACGCGTCCGCGCACCGGCTCGGGCAGCGGGCCGCGCTGGTCCAGGGTGCGCGCCAGCTCGGTCTCCACCAGCGAGATCAGGTGGCGGTAGCGCTGCGCCAGCGAGGGCTCGGCGACGACGAAGGTGTCCAGCGCTCGCCCGGCCCGGGTGGTATGCACCTTGGCGTCGAGGATGCCGAAGTTGTGGCTGTCGAAGAACCCGCAGATGCGCGCGAACAGGTCGGCCTGGTCGGGGCAGTACACCATCACCTGCAGGCCTTCGCCGTGCGGCGCGAGGCGGCAGCTGACCACCGCGTCGTCGCGCGTCGTGCGGCGCAGCAGCTCGCGGGTGTGCCACGCCACGTCGGCCGGGTCGTGGCGCTGGAAATAGCTCGAGTCCAGGGTGTCCCACAGCTGCGCCGAGCCCTGGTCGTCGATGCCGTACAGGTTCAGCAGTCGCCGTGCCTCGGCGCGGCGCTGCTCGATGTCGGCCTGCGGGTTGGGCGCCTGGCCGCCGAGCACGCGCAGCGTGGTGCGGTACAGGTCTTCGAGCAGCTTGGCCTTCCAGCCGTTCCAGACTTTCGGGCTGGTGCCGCGGATGTCGGCCACGGTCAGCAGGTAAAGCGCGGTCAGGCGCGGCTCGCTGCCCACCTCGGAGGCGAAGCGCATCACCACCTCGGGGTCGCTGAGGTCTTCCTTCTGCGCCACGCGCGACATGGTCAGGTGCTTGCCCACCAGCATGGCGACGAAGTCGGTGTCCTCGTCGCTGACGCCGTGCGCGCGCGCGAAGCGGCGCAGTTCCACCGCGCCGAGCTGCGAGTGGTCGCCGCCCCGGCCCTTGGCGATGTCGTGGAACAGCGCAGCCAGCACCAGCCGCCAGGGTTTTTCCAGCCCGGCCGCGAGTTGCGCACAGAACGGGTATTCGTGCGCGTGCTCGAGAATGAAAAAGCGCCGGATGTTGCGCACCACCATCAGCGTGTGCTGGTCCACCGTGTACACGTGGAACAGGTCGTGCTGCATGCGCCCGACGATGCGCCGGAACGCCGGCAGGTAGCGCCCCAGCACGCTGGTGCGGTTCATCAGGCGCAGCGCGTGGGTGATTCCGCTGGGCGCCCGCAGGATGCGCATGAACGCGGCGCGGCTGCGCGGATGCGCGCGGAAGTCGGCGTCCATGCGCTCGCGGGCGTGGTAGAGCGCGCGCAGCGTGACGGCGGTCAGGCCGCGGATGCCCGGCGTCAGCGTGAACGCGACGAAGGTCTCGAGGATCGCCGGTGGGTCGTGTTCGTACAGCAGCGGGTCGGCCGGCTCGATGCGTCCGTCCTTGTCCAGGAACATGTCGTCGACGACGCCGTCGATGCCGCGAACCGGGCGCCCCGGTTGCTCGGCCAGTTCCGGCCACAGCCGGCCCTCGATGCTCAGCAGCACGATCTGGTTGAGCTGCTCGACCGCCTTGGCCGCCCAGTAGTAGTGCTGCATCAGCAGTTCGCCGGCGCGCTTGCCGGGTTCCGACGCCAGCCCCAGCGATTGCGCGACCGCGGTCTGCAGGTCGAACACCAGGCGGTCCTCGCGGCGCCCGGCGGCCAGGTGCAGGTGCGCGCGGATGCGCTTGAGCACGCGCTCGTTGGCCTGGATCTTGCGCGCCTCGTAGCTGCTGAGCACACCGCTGCGCTGCAGCTGCGACCAGTTGCTGCCGAGTCCGGCGGCACGCGCCACCCACAGCAGGATCTGCAGGTCGCGCAAGCCCCCGGGGCTTTCCTTGCAGTTGGGCTCGAGCGCGTACGGGGTGTTCTCGAACTTGGCGTGGCGCTGGCGCATCTCCAGCAGCTTGCCCTGGAAGAAGGCGCGCGGGTCCAGTGCGGCGTTCCAGTCGGCGCGCAGGCGCCGTACCAGGGCCGGGCTGCCGCACAGCGGGCGCGCCTCCAGCATCGAGGTCTGCACCGTCAGGTCGGCGGCCGACTCCTCGACGCAGGCCTGCACCGTGCGCACGCTGGGGCCGATCTCCAGCCCGGCGTCCCAGCAGGCGGTGACGAAGCGCTCGGCGGCCGCGTGGGCGGTGGCGTCGGGTGCGTCGGCCAGCAGCACCAGCACGTCGATGTCCGAGCCCGGGAACAGTTCACCACGCCCGAATCCGCCGACCGCCAGCAGCGCGGCGTCGTCGGGCATGCAGGCCTGCGCCCACAGCTCCCGCAGGGCCTGCTCGGCGTCGCGGCACAGGCCGCGCAACAGATGCGCGAGCCGTCCCGGACGGGCGCGGAAATCCTCGATGTGCCGCTGCCGCGCGGCGCGCCACGCACCACGGATGTGGGCCGGATCGGTGGCGCCGGCGACGGCGGGCAGCGCACCCATGGGAGTGGCGGCGGCCTCAGGCCGCCTGCGCGGCGCCGACGAAGGCCGGAGGCGCCGGGGTGCCGGCGGAAACGGTCAGCACCTCGTAGCCGGTCGGCGTGACCAGCACCATGTGCTCCCACTGCGCCGACAGCGAACGGTCCTTCGTGACGATGGTCCAGCCGTCGGGCATCTCGCGGATCTCGCGCCGGCCGGCATTGATCATCGGCTCGATCGTGAACACCATGCCGGGGCGCAGTTCCTCGAGCGTGCCGGGCCTGCCGTAGTGCAGTACCTGCGGGTCCTCGTGGAACTTGCGGCCGATGCCGTGGCCGCAGAACTCGCGCACCACGCTGTAGCCGGCCGCCTCGGCGAAGGTCTGGATGGCGTGGCCGATGTCCCCGAGGTGCGCGCCCGGGCGCACCTGCACGATGCCGTGCCACATCGCCTCGTAGGTGATGCGGCACAGGCGTTCCACGTGCGGCAGCACCTTGCCGACCAGGAACATGCGGCTGGTGTCGCCGTGCCAGCCGTTCTTGATCACCGTGACGTCGATGTTCACGATGTCTCCATCCTTCAGCGGCCGGTCGTTGGGAATGCCGTGGCACACCACGTGGTTGACCGAGGTGCAGATGGACGCCGGGTAGGGCGTGTAGCCGGGCGGCGCGTAGTTCAGCGGCGCCGGGATGCCCTGCTGCACCTGCACGGTGTACTCGTGGGCCAGGCGGTTGATCTCCGCGGTGGTGATCCCCGGCTTGACGAAGGGCGTCAGGTAGTCGAGCAACTCGGCACCCAGCCGCGCCGCCACGCGCAGCTCGACCAGGTCCTGCTCGTTCTTGATCGAAATACTCATGTTTTCCATTATCTCACCCATGGAGCCTGGACGCGCGTCCGCGCGCGAGGCGATGGCGCGGGCGGGAAGGCTGGAACGGCCCGAAGGGGGGGAAGGGGCAAGGCGGGCGCCGCCTACAATGCGGGTTTGCCCCGCGTTACCCCTCTGATTCGCCGTCGATCCGCGAGTTCCCGCCTTGTCCGCTCCCGCCACACCCCCCGCCGCCGCCCCATTGACCATCACAGAATTCGACGGCGGGGTTGCGCTGTCGGACTTTCGTCTGCGCGCCTGGATGCAGCGCCTGCGCGAAGCCAGCCCGCGGGCCTGCGCCGGCGTCGAGGCGCTGCATGCGCGCCTGGTGCACTTCGTCGCCACCGCCCAGGTTGTGGATGCGGCGCTGCACGGACGCCTGCAGGAGCTGCTGCGCTACGGTGATCCCTACCAGGGTCCGCAGGACGGGCCGGCGCTGCTGGTGGTGCCGCGCCTGGGCACCATCTCCCCGTGGGCCAGCAAGGCCACCGAGATCGCGCGCCACTGCGGTGCCGAGGTGCGCCGCATCGAGCGCGCGATCGAGTTCCGCTTCCAGCTGGCCCGCCGTGCCGCGGCGCCGGATCCCCGGCAGTTGCTCGAACTGGGGCGCCATCTGCACGACCGCATGACCGAGAGCGTGCTGCTGTCGCGCGCCGAAGCGCGACAGTTGTTCGTCGACCTGGCGCCGCAGCCGCTGCGCAGCGTCGACGTGCTCGGCGAGGGGCGCGAGGCGCTGGCGCGCGCCAACGTCGAGCAGGGGCTGGCGCTGTCGGAGCAGGAGATCGACTACCTGCTGCAGGCCTTCGCCGAGCGCCTGCGCCGCAACCCCACCGACGCCGAGTTGCTGATGTTCGCGCAGGCCAACAGCGAGCATTGCCGCCACAAGATCTTCAATGCGCGTTTCATCGTCGACGGCGTGGAGCAGGAGCATTCGCTGTTCGGCATGATCCGCAGCACCCACGCGGCGAACCCGCAGGGCACGGTGGTGGCCTACTCGGACAACGCGGCGGTGATGCACGGCGGCACCGTGCAGCGCTGGCAGCCGCAGGGCGCCGGGCACCGCTACGCGGCCGAGCCCGCGCTGGTGCACACACTGATGAAGGTGGAGACCCACAACCACCCGACCGCCATCTCGCCATTCCCCGGCGCGGCCACCGGCGCGGGCGGTGAGATCCGCGACGAGGGCGCGACAGGGCGTGGCGGCCGGCCGAAGGCCGGACTGTGCGGATTCCACGTGTCCAACCTGCGCCTGGATCCGGCGCAGCCGGAGCCGTGGGAGTCGCAGGACCCGGGGCGCCCAGGCCATCTGGCCAGCGCGCTGCAGATCATGGTCGAGGGTCCGGTCGGCGCCGCCGCGTTCAACAACGAGTTCGGGCGCCCGAACCTGGGCGGCGTGTTCCGCGTGTTCGAGCAGGACGCGGGAGGACGCAGCTGGGGCTACCACAAGCCGATCATGATCGCCGGCGGGCTCGGCGAGGTCCACGACGCCCACACCCACAAGGTGGAATTCCCCGCCGGCACCCTGCTGCTGCAACTCGGCGGCCCGGGCATGCGCATCGGGGTCGGCGGCGGCGCCGCGTCGAGCCTGGCAACCGGAAGCAACGCCGAGCACCTCGACTTCGACTCCGTGCAGCGCGGCAACCCCGAGATGCAGCGCCGCGCGCAGGAGGTCATCGATGCCTGCCGCGCCCTCGGCGCGGCCAACCCGATCCTGGCCATCCACGACGTCGGCGCCGGCGGGCTGTCGAACGCGCTGCCCGAGCTGGTCGACGGTGCCGGCCTGGGCGCCACGCTGCAGTTGCGCGACGTGCCGGTCGAGGAAAGCGGCATGAGTCCGCGCGAGATCTGGTGCAACGAGAGCCAGGAACGCTACGTGCTGGCGATCGCCGCCGACGCGCTGGACGAGTTCGCAGCGCTGTGCGCGCGCGAGCGCTGCCCCTTCGCCGTGCTCGGCACGGCGCAGGACGCGCAACTGCTGCAGGTGGCCGATCGCCTGCTCGGGCAGGCCGCGGTGGACATGCCCATGTCGGTGCTGCTGGGCAACCCGCCGCGCATGCTGCGCGACGTGCGCAGCCAGCGCCTGGAGCTGCCGACGGTCGATCTCACCGGGGTCGAGCTGGACTGGGCCGCGCGCACCGTGCTGCGTCACCCCAGCGTGGCCAGCAAGCGTTTCCTGGTCAGCATCGGCGACCGCACGGTCGGCGGCCTGTCGCACCGTGACCCGATGGTCGGGCCGTGGCAGGTCCCGGTGGCCGACTGCGCGATCACGCTGGCCGACTTCGCCGGCCACCGCGGCGAGGTCATGGCGATGGGCGAGCGCACGCCGCTGGCGGTGTCGGACGCCGCGGCCAGCGGGCGCATGGCGGTGACCGAGGCGCTGACCAACCTGCTGGCGGCGCCGCTGCGCTCGCTCGACCAGATCAAGCTGTCGTGCAACTGGATGGCCGCCTGCGGCCAGCCGGGGCAGGACGCCGCGCTGTACGAGACGGTGCGCGCGGTGGCGATGGAACTGTGCCCGCAACTCGGGATCTCGGTTCCGGTGGGCAAGGATTCCCTGTCGATGCACACGCGCTGGCAGCGCGACGGCCGGGACGTCTCGGTGACCTCTCCGGTGTCCCTGCTGGTGTCGGCCTTCGCGGTGCCCGACGACGTGCGCGGCGCCTGGACCCCGCAATTGCGCCTCGATCAGGGCGCCAGCGTGCTGCTGCTGGTCGACCTCGGCCACGGGCGCCAGCGCATGGGCGGCAGCATCCTGGCGCAGGCGCTCGGGCAGGCCGCGGGTCCGGTGCCCGATCTCGACGACGCCGCCGACCTGACGCGCCTGTGCGCCGCGTTGGCCGAGTTGCGCGAGCACGGCATGGTGCTGGCCTACCACGACCGCAGCGACGGCGGCTTGTGGGCCGCGGCCTGCGAAATGGCCTTCGCCGGGCGCGCCGGCGTGGCGCTCAACCTCGACCTGTTGATCGCTGCCTCCGAGTCGCTGCCCGACGAGGGCGACGCCAAGAACTGGGCGCGGCAGGTCGCCGCGCGACGCGACGACCTGACGCTGCGCGCGTTGTTCAACGAGGAGCCCGGAGTGCTCCTGCAAGTGCGCCTGGAGCAGCGCGACGCGGCCATGCGCATCCTGCGCGCGCATGGCTTGTCGGCCTGCAGCCATGTGGTCGCGCAGGTGGGCGATGGTGCGCAGATCGAGGTCTGGCGCGATTCACGGCGCGTGCTCGGCATCGCGCGCGGCGAATTGATGGCGCAGTGGGATCATGTCTCGCACGCCGTCGCGCGGCTGCGCGACAACCCCGAATGCGCCGACTCGGAGCACGCGGCGGCCTGCGGCGACGACCCCGGGCTGCACGCGAAACTGGGCTTCGACCCGGCACACGACGTGGCTGCGCCCTTCGTCGCCAGCGGCGTGCGCCCGAAGGTGGCGATCCTGCGCGAGCAGGGCGTGAACTCGCAGCGCGAGATGGCCTGGGCGATGGACCAGGCGGGCTTCGACGCGCACGACGTGCACATGAGCGACCTGATCGCCGGGCGCGTCGATCTGCGCGGGTTCCGCGGCATGGTGGCCTGCGGCGGCTTCAGCTACGGCGACGTGCTGGGCGCCGGCGAGGGCTGGGCCCGCACCATCCTGTTCAACCCGGCGCTCGAGCAGGCCTTCGGGGGATTCTTCGCGCGCTCCGATACCTTCGCGCTGGGCGTGTGCAACGGCTGCCAGATGCTGGCCGCGCTGGCGCGCATGATCCCCGGCGCACAGGCCTGGCCGCGTTTCACGCGCAATCGCTCGGAGCAGTACGAGGCACGCCTGGTGATGGTCGAGGTGCAGGCCTCGCCATCGCTGTTCTTCAGCGGCATGGCGGGCAGCCGCATGCCGATCGTGGTCTCGCACGGCGAGGGCTACGCCGACTTCTCCCAGCAGGGCGATGCCGCGCGCGTCGACGCCGCGCTGCGCTTCGTCGACGGACATGGACACGCGACCGAGCTCTATCCGCTGAACCCGAACGGCAGCGCGGGCGGACTCACCGGCGTGACCACCGCGGATGGGCGCGTCACGGCGCTGATGCCGCACCCGGAGCGGGTGTTCCGTTCGCTGCAATTCAGTTTCGCGCCGGCGGGGTGCGACGAGGTGTCGCCGTGGGCCCGCATGTTCCGCAATGCGCGAGCCTGGTGTGCCTGAGCGCAGGGCCCCCGCCGGCGCGTCGCGCCCGTCCCGCCTGGGCGGGCTGGACACGCTGCGCGGGATCGCCATCGTCTGGATGGTGAGCTTTCATTTCAGCTTCGACCTGAACTGGTTCGGCTACATCCATACCGATTTCTACACGAACCCGGTGTGGCTCTGGCAGCGCGTGTGCATCGTCAGCCTGTTCCTGGTCAGCTCCGGACTGGCGCAATCGGTGAGCGACGAGCGCCGGCGCAGCGAGGCGGCATTCTGGCGGCGCTGGGGTCAGATCTTCGGCGCAGGCTTGCTGGTGGTGGCCGGAAGCTGGCTGGTGTTTCCGCGCAGTTTCATCTATTTCGGCATCCTGCAGGGGGTGGCCGGCATGCTGCTGGTGCATCGCCTGCTCGGCCGTCGTCTGGGTGCGTGGGTGCTGCTGCTGGCGCCCGTGCTGATCGCCGCGCCGCATGTCTTCGGGTCCAGCTTCTTCAATCCCCCGGCGTGGAACTGGACCGGGCTGATCACGCAAAAGCCCATCACCGAGGACTATGTTCCGCTGACGCCCTGGCTCGGGGTGTTCTGGATCGGCGCCGGCGTCGGCGCACTGTTGCGGCGGGTCGAGCTGCGCCCGCTGCGCGCGCTGCCGCGCGTCGCGCCGCTGGCCTGGCTCGGGCGCCGGCCGCTGAGCATCTACCTGCTGCACCAGCCGATCCTGATCGGCCTGCTGTGGCTGGTGTCGCGCGCCATCGGCCACCCGGTACCGTTCTAAGGCCGTGGCGCGCCTTGTCGGCGCCGGATCGCGTCATTAAGATGCATTGAAAATGCCACTTAACGCTACGCGCCCCCGCACATCATGTTTCTCGAAAGCCTGCTTGCCTTCCTGCACATCTCGGCCGTGCTCGGCCTGGTGGTCTTCCTGACCGCGAAGGTCGCGTTGCTGCGCCCCGAGATCCTGCATGACCGTCCGCAGCTGGTGCAGCGCGTGTTGCGCATGGACCACTGGGTCTGGGGCAGCTTCGCCGCGGTCGCCCTGACCGGCGCGGCGCGCGTGGCCTTCGGCGTGAAGGGAGCCGACTGGTACCTGTCGAACCCGCTGCTGTGGGTCAAGCTGGGCCTGTTCGTGCTGATGCTGGCGATGGGCCTGCCGTCGAGCTCCGCGCTGCGCGCCTGGCAGCGCGACCCGCAGCCCCCCGGCGAGACGGCGATCCGCGCGCAGCGTCGCTGGCTGATGTGGCAGGCCCATGTACTCGTGGTGCTGCCGTTGTTCGGCGTGCTGCTGGCCTACGGCTTCTGACCCCGGGGCGTCACGGCGCCAGCACGGGACACACTCAGTTGCAAATGTCACGCGTTGATCCAAACGCGTCTGACCCAACGCAATCCGGTGGCGGGCCGGGATCTCTATCTTGTGCACGGTGTCGAACCCGACCTGTCGAGGCGCGGCTTGCCGCGTCGGCCCACCCCAAGGAGCTTGTCCGATGTCCGTTGAACATCCCTATCAACCGCTCGCGCTGCCCGGCACGAGCCCCGGCGCGCCGGCGCTGGCCGAGCCGGACTGGCCCGCGCCGGACCTGCAGTTCGCCCGCCCGCTCGGCGCCTGGGTGATCGTGGGGGCCCTGTTCGTGGTCGTCGTCGCGCTGTGGGCGATGGTCGCGATCTTCTTTTCGATGCACGCCTGAGGAGTCGCGATGAGTTCCCCGATGTCCGACGCGTTCGAGCAACGCTTCCACCACGCGGCGCAGCGCCATGAGCGCGCCTGGGTGTTCATCTCGGTGGTCATGATCGCGGTGCTGTTCGTCGCCGCGGTCTACCTGGTGGTGCACGACTACGGAGTCGTCGCGAAGACCACGCGCATCTATTCGGATCCCAACACCGCGGCCACGCTGGCCGACTTCCAGGGCAGCGGAGTCAAGCAGACCGGGCCGAACTCGTACAACGTCTACGAGATGGGGCGCATCTGGTCGTGGACCCCGGGGACCGGCACGCCGCTGACCCTGCCGCAAGGCGCCCACGTGACCTTCTACGTGACCAGCGGCGACGTGCTGCACGGCTTCGAGATCCAGGGCACCAGCATCAACCTGACCGCGATTCCCGGAGTCATCGGGCATGTCAGCTACACCTTCGACAAGCCCGGGACCTACTACATCATCTGCAATGAATACTGCGGCGCCGGGCATCAGGCGATGATCGGCAAGATCGTGATCACCCCGAGGACCAAGGCATGAGCAGCGTCATGACACATCCCGCCGCGGCTCCGGCCGCCGCCGCGACGGTCTCGCAGGACGTGGCGGCGTCCAAGCGCCTGCTGCTGACCTTCTGGGTCACGGGTTTCTGCGCACTGCTGGTCGGCATCTCGATCGGCGTGCTGCAGGGGGCGAACTACGCCGGGCTCAACCTGTACCCGTACCTGGCACCGTTCCTGAAGACCTATTACCAGGGGCTGACCCTGCACGGGGTGCTCAACGCCTTCGTGTTCACCTTCTTCACCATCTCGGGCTGGCTGATCTACCTGCCGTCGCGCGAGTTGCAGCTGCGCCCCAACATGGCGCTGGGCTGGTTCACCTACCTGCTGATGCTGGTGGGAACGCTGATGGCCGCCTACGCCATGCTCGACAACTCGTCGAGCGTGCTCTACACCTTCTATCCACCGCTCGAGGGCAGCCCGTACTTCTATCTCGGCATCACGCTGGTGGTGGTGGCCAGCCTGCTGCCGACGATCGTGGTGCTCGAGATGCGCGCACGCTGGAAGCGCGCGCATCCGGGGCAGGTGACGCCGCTGGTGACCTTCATGAGCGCGACCATCCTGCTGATGTGGGTGCTCGCCGCGATCGGCGCGGCCTCCGAGGCCGTGCTGCTGCTCGACCCCTGGTCGCTGGGGATGACCTCGACCGTCAACCCGCTGCTGGCGCGCACGCTGTTCTGGTGGACCGGGCACCCGATCGTGTACTACTGGCTGATGCCGGGCTACATCTCGATCTATGCGCTGCTGCCGCGCCAGTCGGGCGGCAAGCTGGTGTCGGATCCGCTGGCGCGCCTGGCCTTCCTGCTGCTGATGGTGTTCTCGGTTCCGGTCGGCACCCACCACCAGTACACCGACCCGGGAATCGCGCCGGTGATCAAGGGCGTGGTCACCGCGCTGACCCTGTCGGTCGCGATCCCCAGCCTGATCACCGCGTTCACGGTCGCGCTGAGCCTGGAGTACGCCGGGCGCCGCCGCGGCGGCAAGGGGCTGATGGGCTGGTGGACCGCGCTGCCCTGGCGTGACCCGTCGGTGGCGGCGCAGGTGCTGGCGCTGGTGAGCTTCATCTTCGGCGGCGCCGGCGGCATCGTCAACGCCAGCTGGCAGCTCGACAACGTGGTGCACAACACGCTGTGGATCCCGGCGCACTTCCACCTGACGGTGGGGACCATGACCACGCTGGTGTTCATGGGGATCAGCTTCTGGCTGCTGCCGCACCTGACCGGGCGCCGCCTGTTCGCGCCGAAGCTTGCGCTGCTGTCGGTCTGGCTGTGGTTCCTCGGGCTCATGACCTGGGGTTTCGCCGGGCACTGGGCCGGGCTCGACGGCGTGCCGCGCCGTGCCTGGATCTCGGCGCTGCCGCACGCGCAGTACATGCAGCTGTACGGCGCGGTGCACGGTGCGCTGATCCTGGTCGGCATCGGTGGCGTGATCGCCGCGCTGGGCGGGATCGCCTTCTTCATCAGTTTCTTCGGCACGCTGTTCGGGCGCCGTGACGAGCAGGCGATGCGCGCGATCCCGTTCAGCGACACGATCACCGGGCCCGAGGGCTCGCAGATCGCGCGCCTGGCCGACTACCTGGGCTTCTGGACCATCGTGACCCTGGTGATCACGCTGGCGGTGTACATACCCACGCTGTGGCCGATGATCACGCACCCGATCCATGCCGTCGGATTCCGCGTCTGGTGACGCGATGGTGGTACGCCCCCTGGGCCGGGCGCAGCCCGGCCCACCCCCCGAAGGGACCGCGCCGACCTG
>JAJYTY010000273.1 GCA_021792835.1 Pseudomonadota bacterium | reverse complement strand
GGCGGGAAAAGTGGCATGGCTCGAGTATCCCTGTTTTGGAGCGGGGGCGGGAAGAGATGCTGCCGGAGAGCACCCGCCAGGACGTTGCAAGCCTCATCAGGATAATGGAAGACTGGCGCGGCAATGAGCCGACGCTTTACGCGGCCGGGCCCCAGTTGGAATACGCGCAACGTATCGAATCTCTTCTGGATTCCCTGCTGAGTGTGCGTTACTTTGCGCACAACTCGGATGAGGAAGAGCAAGCATTGCGCAGCGCCTACATCGCCCTGCTCTACTGCGCGAGCGAAGCGAAGAACTTCCGGATGGACCCGTATTTTGACCATGCGCTGGAGAATGAGCGGCTTACGCTCGGGAAGCTCGCCGATGTCATGCTGGCGCACGTGCACGATTCGCCGGCGGCGTTCATGACGCACATCGTCCAGCACTATGTGTTACTCCAGCATTTCGGCATCGTGCAGGAGCGCGCCGCCCGGGATGGCCGCACTCGCTATGTGTTGCTCAAGGGTGACCTGGGCCTCGAGCGAACAGGGAATGGCGAGGACTTTGTCGGCATCGACCTGCTGATGGACCGACTGCGGCATGCCCTGCTCCTTTCGGCCCAGTGTAACCTGTTGGTCCAAAACGAGGAGGCTGGAACGTTCTCGCTCACACCTGAGGGCCTGCGGCGATTGCAGACGGCTGCCGCCTGATGTGTACGCATCCAGAACGTGCTGGCGCAGGCGCTCGACACGAGTACCGCGGCCCCGCGGTCACGGGCGCCGGCCAGCATCTCTGATGCTTGTTTCGCCATCTGGGACTTCTCCAGCGAGCATGCCGAAGCGCGGGACCTCGTTCAGTTCGTCGCATCGCAGATGCGCGAGCACGACCTACAACCCAACGACTTCGTGCTGCTGGTGCGCCAGAAGGCCGAGGACTATGCCCGGATCCTGGCGCCGGTCTTCGCAGCTGCGGCATCCCGCTGCGCAACGAGGCGGCCTACGTCGGTGCCCAGATGCTGCAGGAGCTGCTGACCGAGCCGCTCTCGGAGATGGTGCTGCTGATCCTCCACCTAGCCTGTACCGACAGTGCCGGTGCGACCTGGAACGAAGCGCAGCACATGCTCGCCGACCTGCGCGGCATCGCCCCCACCGACGACCGCGCGCACCTTGGTCCAAGCGGTGATCGCCCTTACGGGCCGCGACGCCCTGGTCACGGCCCACTCGCCGTACGCCCAGGGCGACTGGTTCGGCGAGGTCGAGAACAGCCCGGCCCTGCACCTGTTGGCCAGCACCGCCCTGGCGCCCGACTGGCCCGCGGCGCTGGAAGCCTACGAAGGACGAAAGCGGTGCCGCTCATGACCTTGCACAAGAGCAAGGGACTCGAGTTCACACCGTGATCTTCCTCGGGCTGGACAACTCGGCGTAGTGGAGCTTTGCGCAGGACACTGCCGAGGCCACCGCCGGATTCTTCGTGGCTTTCACGCGTGCCAAACTGCGCGTAATCTTCACCTATTCGCCTGGCCGCGGCACCCGCAGGATCATCGCACCACTCTATTATGCGCTGCCGGTGTCCGCCGGCGTGCAAACCCTTTCAGTCGCCTAGCCGTCACAGCAGGACCGTGCCCATGAGTCCCTCCAGCCTCTCTACCTTCGGCGCCGCCGGCCCGATGGTTGGCTACCTCTACCAGGTCCGAGTCGCCCTGCTCTGGGCCATTCGCCGCAGCCGCGTCGGCGATTTCACCGTCAGCATCGAGACGCTGGATGATGTGAGCTTTGAGGTCGGCGGCCAGCCCGACGCCGTGCTGCAGACCAAGCACTCGCTCAACGCGGTGGCCAACCTGACCGACCTAAGTCCCGAGGTGTGGAAGACATTGCGGATCTGGCTCGTTGGGCTAACCAGCGGCGAGATCCCTCTCGAGACGGCACGCTTTCTGATCGCCACGGCTGACGCCCCCGCCGGCAGCGCCTGTGCCGCGCTGGGCATCGAGGAGGCGGGGCGCAATGTGGCCGAGGCGGCCAAGCGGCTCAAGCGCGCAGCCATCAGTTCGATCAGTAGCGAGCTCACGGACGCCTTCAAGGCCTACCTGGCATTGGACGAGGGCGAGCGGGAGGCCCTGCTCGCGCGCATCTACGTCGTGCCGTCCCAGCCCGATGCGGCCGCCATCGAAGCGCAGCTGCAGTCCGAGCTCTACTATGTCTCGCTGCACCACCAAGAGAAATCGGTGCAGATGCTCGAAGGCTGGTGGTTCAAGCGCGTGCTCTACGAGCTGGTCCACCCCGACCGCGGCATCCCGCGTGCGGAGATCGATGCCCAGATCACGGAGATCCAGGAGTCACTGAAACCCGCTTCGCTGCCGATCGACGACGAACTCGACGCTCTGATGGTGGCGCTGGACGAGTTGCCGGAATTCGCCGACCGCCCCTTCTACAAGCAGGTGGAGCTGGTTGGCGGCAGCCAGCTGCGCATCCGCAACGCGATCGTCAGCTACTTGCAGGCCTTCGGGCAACGCTCAGCCTGGACCCGCGACGACCTGCTGTTTGACGCCGACCTGCAGAAGTACGACCAGCGCCTGCATACCGAGTGGGAACTGCAGTTCGCCCAGGCCCGTGACGAGCTCGGGACGGCTCCCTCGGAGGAGGCCATGGCTCGGGCGGGCCGCGCCATCCTGAAGTGGGCCGAGGACGCACATGTGCCGATCCGTTCCGGTGTCAACGTCCCCTGGGTCTGTCGGGGTTCGCTGCACATGCTGGCGGAGGACCTGCGCCTGGGCTGGCATCCCGACTTCCTTGCACGGCTGCAGGTCATCTTCGGTGCGCCCGAAGAGGGCAGCGCGGCATGAGCGCCTGGCAGGAACGCACCATTGAGCAGCGCAACCTGCTCAACCCGGCCTTCTGCGCGATCACCGTGTGGCACCTCGCGCGTGGATACCGCACCGAGGCAACGGCGCTCGGCAGCGACGCGGGCGGCTTTCCGCTCGCGCTCGCGTTCGTGGGCGCAAGCCTGGTGTTGCGCGGGCAGACGCGTGACCAGCTGCCGCGCACCATCACCTCGTCGCTCGCCACCTGGGTGAACGACCATCCGCTGGAACGTTCGGCCGTCGCCAAGGGCGTAGTTGTGCTGCGCGAGACGGTGCGCGAGGCACTGCTGTTCGGGGCACAGCACGGGCTGTTGTCGCTGGACGGCCACCGGCTCGATGCCGGCAGTACCTCCATGAAGCAGATCAACACCTACCTCCGAGCATCGAGCGACGAGGTGAGGGACTGCATGCGCCAGGCGACGTTCGTTGGCCGCTGGCTGTACAAAGCGGGGGCGCCTCCGACAGTGCTGGCGCTGTTGGGAGTGCAACCATGATCCAGATTCGCGCCGTCGTGATTTACAGCCATGATGGGCGGCACCGCGTGGTGCCCTTCGAGCCAGGCCGCGTCAACATCATTTCAGGCGACTCGCGCACCGGAAAGTCGGCCATCCTGGGCATCATCGACTACTGCCTAGGCGCGAAGGAGATCGATGTCCCGGAGGGCAAGGTGCGGCGCAACGTCGCCTGGTTCGGCCTGCTGCTGGAGACCGGCCGCGGCCAGGCCTTCGTGGCGCGCCAGCTGCCGGAGGGCGACGGCAAGTCCAGCGAGGCGATCTACGTGCAGACTGGCA
>JAJYTY010000272.1 GCA_021792835.1 Pseudomonadota bacterium | reverse complement strand
CCCCCAGCAACTGGTCCAGTACGCCAACACCCTGCTGAGGGACCGGGTTCTGTTCGGCTCCGATTTCCCGTTGATCACCCCCGAGCGCTGGATGAAGGACTTCGAGCAGGCCGGCTTTCGCCCCGAAGTGCGCGAGCCGATCCTGAAGACCAATGCGATGCGCCTGCTCGGCCTCGGCGGCGGCGCCGCGACCGCTTGACCCGGCGATGGACGGCTCCGGCTCCGACCCCGACTCCCAGGCCCACGCCGACGGCCGCGCGCGCCGCGGCGCGCCGGCAGCGATGGGCCTGGACCACGCCTCGCTGTCGCATGTGCTGGGCTACCAGCTGGCGCGCGCTTCGATCCACACCCGCGCCGCGTTCCAGCGCGCGATCGGCGAGCCGCTGCAGTTGCGTCCGGTGGAGTTCACCATCCTGCAACTGCTGCGCCACAACCAGCGTGCGACCCAGAAGCAGCTGGCGCGCGCGCTGGCGATCACCGCCCCCGGCATGACCGTGCTGCTCGACCGCCTGGAGGCGCGCGCATTGCTGCGGCGCGAACGCAACCTGCGGGACAAGCGTTCGATCCACATCGTGCTGTCCGACGACGGGCGCCGACTGGCCGACGAGTCGCTGCAGGCTTCGCGGCACATGGAGGGCGAACTGCTGCGCCATCTCTCGCCGGGCGAGCGCCTGCTGCTGTTCGAACTGCTCGAGCGCGTCGCCCGCGCGTCGCGCTGAGGCCGGCGCGCCGGCCTCAGCCCGCGGGCGGCCGCAACAGCTTGCCGTCGCGCAGTCCGCGCAGCCGCAACTGGTAGCCGATGGGCAGCAGCCGCAGCCCGTAGCGCGACTCCGCGGCCCCCCAGATGCCGCGGGGAAACAGCAGCGCGAAGCCGATCGCCAGCACCCCCAGGCCGATCAGGTAGACCACCCCGGTCGCTCCGAACCAGGTCTCCGCGGCGAAGAACAGCAAGGCGCCGACGATCGGCCCCTCGAAGGTGCCCAGCCCGCCGACCACGGTCATGAACAGCATGTAGGCGGTCCACTGCGGCCCGAAGTAGGTCGCCGGCTGGTAGGTGATCGAACTGGCCAGCCACAGCGCCCCGCCGGCGGCGCAGCCCAGCGCCGACAGGAAGAACAGCACGTACTTGCTGCGCAGCACGTTGACCCCGATCGACGCCGCCGCGGTTTCATCGTCGCGCACCGCCTGCAGCGAGGCGCCGACCCGGCTGCGCAGCAGCATGAACAGGACCCCCAGCAGCAGCACCATCAGCGCAAGGGCCATCCAGTAGGTGTCGGCGCGGCGCGCCGCCGGAGCGTAGGCGTCGATCCCCAGCAGCGAAGTGCCGGTCTCGCCCTGCACGATGGGGTCGATGGTCACCAGCAGGTGCAGCAGCTCGGCGAGCACCCACATGCCGATGGCGAACTCCCCGCCACCGAGCTTGAGCATGATCTGCCCCAGAGGCAGCGACACCAGCCCGACCAGCAGCACCGACACCAGCAGCGCGGCGTAGACGTCCATGCCCCCCGCCGACAGCCGCACCAGGAAGTAGCCCCCGAGTCCGATGAACGCCTGCTGGCCGATGGACACCAGGCCGCCGTAGCCGGCCAGAGCATTCCACATCGCCGCCAGCAGCACGTAGACGAACAGGGTGGTCAGGCGGTCGAGCATTTCCGGCGGCAGCACCAGCGGCCCGCAGGCCAGCGCCAGCACGAGCAGCCCGAGCAGGCCTGCGAAGGCCAGCGAACGCGGAGTCCAGCGCACCACCACGGCATCGCCGGCCAGCCCTGCCGTCCCGTTCATGCGCGCGCTCCGCTGGACGCCGGGGCAGCTGCCCGCGGCAGGGGTCGGCTCAGGCGCCACACCCTGGAATAGACCCTGAGCACCAGCACCAGCAGGAACACCGCATGGCCGGCGATCAGGAAACCGATGGGGTTGATCTGCGCGCCGATGCTCTGCGCGACACCCAGCACGATGCCGCCGACCAGCGTCCCCCACAGCGAGCCGCTGCCGCCGATGACCACCGCCTCGAAGGCGAACAGCAGCTGGCCCTGGCCCGCGTAGGGGGCGAAGCTGGCGCGCATGCCCAGGAACAGCGCCGCCACGCTGACCAGCAGCATCGAGATGGCCGCCGCCACCGAGTACACCGCGCGCGAGTCGATGCCGATCATGTCCACCGCGTCCGGGTCCTCCGCGGTGGCGCGGATCGCGCGCCCGACCGCCGTGTACGAAAGGACCAGTTGCAGCGCACCGAGCAGCGCGACCGCGGTCGAGAAACCCATGACGTCGAGTTGGGAGACGTAGATGTCGCCGAAGACCCGCCAGCTGCCGTACGACAGCGCACCGATGTTCGGCGCCAGCGACCGGGTATCGGCGCCGAAGGACTGGAACAGCAGGTTGTCGATCACGATCGACAGCCCGAAGGTGGCCAGGATGGGCACCAGCATTCCGCCGCGCAGGCTGCGCTGCAGCAACAGGCGGTTCAGTGCCCAGCCCAGCAGCGCCATCACCGGCATCACCAGCAGCAGCGCGGCGAGCACCCCGACCCCGAGGTACTTGCAGGCGCTGAACAGCAGGTAGCCGGCCAGCACGACCAGGCTGCCGTGCGCCAGGTTGACAATGCGCATCACCCCGAACAGGAACGACAGCCCGCTGGCGAGGATGGCGTAGTAACCGCCCAGCAGCACGCCCTGGATCACCTGGTTGAGCAGTTCCATCGCCGATCCCCTGCCTCAGGCCGCGCCGCGGGCTTCGCGCCCGAGCCCGAAATACGCGTCCATGATGGCCTGGCGCTGCAGTTCCTCGCGCCGGCCCTGCAGCGCCACGCGCCCTTCGAGCATGCAGATCACCTGGGTGGCCACGGCCAGCGCGCGGGTGAGGTCCTGCTCGACCAGCACGACGGTCGTGCCGGCGTCGATCAAGCCCCGCAGAGACTCGTAGACCTGGTCGACGGCGATCGGCGACAGGCCCAGCGAGATCTCGTCGAGCAGCAGCAGCCGCGGGTTGGTCATCAGCGCGCGCGCGATCGCGGTCGCCTGCTGCTGGCCTCCGGACAGCGTGCCCGCGGCCGCCTTGAGCTTGGGCTTGAGCTGGGGAAAGGCCTCGAGCACCGACTCCAGATTCCACGGCCCCTTGCGGGCGCGCAGCGCGGCCACGCGCAGGTTGTCCTCCACGCTCATCGCGGTGAACAGCCGCCGCCCCTCGGGCACCATCGCGATGCCCAGCCCGACGCGGCGCGGCGCGCGCAGCGAGCCGATGTCCGCGCCGTCGAACACCACCCGCCCGGCGCTGGCCGCGTGCACCCCGGCGATGCAGCGCAACAGCGTGGTCTTGCCTGCTCCGTTGGCGCCCACCAGCGCCAGCACCTCGCCCTGCGCGCATTCGAAGGACACCGCGCGCACCGCCTTCAGCAACCCGTAGCCGGCCTCCAGGCCATCGACCCGCAGCAGGCTCATTGCGGCACGCTTCCCAGGTAGGCCTCGACCACCGCGGGATCGCGCATGACCTGCCGGGGATCGCCGTCGGCGATGATGCGCCCCGACTCCATGCATACCAGCCGGTTCACCACCTGCAGCAGCACGTGCACGATGTGCTCGATCCAGACGATGGTCACGCCGCGCGCAAGGATCTGGCGGATGATGCCGACCAGTTCCTGCGCCT
>JAJYTY010000044.1 GCA_021792835.1 Pseudomonadota bacterium | reverse complement strand
CCGCGACGCGGCCCGCAGCTTCGAGCCCGAGAGCAACCGCGTGACCCTGCAAAGCGGGCAGACGCTGAGCTACGACTATCTGGTGGTCTGCACCGGGGTCAAGCTGGACTGGGACAAGATCGAGGGACTGTCCGAGACCCTGGGCCGCAACGGGGTGTGCAGCAACTACTCCCCGAACAGCGTGGGCTATACGTGGGAGTGCGTGCAAGGGCTCAAGGCGGGCGACAAGGTCGTGTGCACGCAGCCGCCGATGCCCTTCAAGTGCCCCGGCGCCCCGCAGAAGATCGCCTACCTGATCGCCGACCAGCTGCGCAGCCGCGGCATCCTCGACAAGTCCCGGGTGGACTTCTACACGCACGCGCCGGCGATTTTCGGCGTGCCGTACTTCGCGCGCGCCCTGGACAAGGTGGCGGCCGGCTACGGCATCGGCGTGCACAAGCAGCAGCAACTGGTGGCGGTGGACGGCGCGTCGCGCACCGCCACCTTCGAGTTCGTCGGCGAGACCCGCAAGGGCGAGCGCGAGACGGTGCACTTCGACCTGCTGCACGTGTCGCCGCCGCAAAGCCCGCCCGAGGTCATCAAGTCCTCGCCGCTGGCCAACGCCGGCGGCTGGGTGGACGTGCACCAGAACACCCTGCAGCACGTGCGGTACGCCAACGTGTATTCCCTCGGCGACGTCGCCTCCACCCCCAACAGCAAGACCGCGGCCGCGGTGCGCAAGCAGGCCCCGGTGGTGGCGAGCGCCATCATCAGCGCGGTGGCCGGGCAGCTCGTACCCGGGCATTACGACGGCTACGCCTCCTGCCCGTTGACCACGGCGATGGGCAAGACCATCCTGGCCGAGTTCGTCTACGGCGGCAAGGTCACGCCCACGCTGCCGCTGACCCCGTCGAAGGAGCGCTGGGTCAACTGGTGGATCAAGTGCACCGGCCTGCCGACCATGTACTGGCACTACATGCTCAAGGGCCATGTCTGGTTCCCCAGGCACAACACCGAGTACCAGGAAGAAGCCGCCTGAGCCTGGAGAGCGCGCCCGCGCGGGCGCGCTCTTGCGACTGCCTCAGCCGCCGCGCATCCAGTCCTGCAGCGCGGTCGAGACCGCCGCGGGCCGCTCCAGCGTGCTCATGTGGCCGCAGTCCTCGAAGGCCACGAGCCGGGAGCCCGGCAGCAGGGCCTGCATCTGCTCGTGGCGCGCCAGCGGGCTCCATGCGTCCTGCCGGCCGCAGCCCAGCAGAACCGGGCATTGCAGCCGCCTGAAAACCTCGCGGGCGTCGGGGCGTGCCAGCAGCGCGCGGATCTGCGCCTCGAAGATCTGCGGGGTCTTGCGCTCGATCATGTCGAGCATGGTGTCGAACAGCGGCGTGTCCAGTCGCGACGGGTGCACCATGCCGAGGGCCCATTGGCGACCCATCGCGCGCATGCCGCGCTCGCGCGCCAGTTGCAACAGCGCCATGCGCCCGGCGCGTTCGCGCGCGCCGGCGTCGCCGTCGGGCAAGGGCTCGATTCCGGTGTCCAGCAACGCCAGGCGCACCACTCGCTCGGGTGCCTGGCGCGCCATCTCCAGCGCGACCCGGCCTCCCATCGAATGTCCGACGACGGCCAGGCGCGGCGCCGGGGTCGAGTCCAGCACGCTGCGTGCCATGGACTCGATCGAATCCAGTGCGCCGTAGCTTGCGACCTGGCAGGAGAACTCGCGCAGTTGCGCCAGCTGCGGAGTCCACACGGCTTCATCGCACAGCAGGCCGGGCAGAAGCAGGCAGTGTGGGGTCATGGGGCGATCGGCGGGTCCGGGGTGCCAACAGAGCCCGCCAATGTATCCGATGCGAGGCCCGGCCCCGGCCCCGGCCGTGCCCGCTTCAGAACTGCATTTCGGGCACGTCGCCCGGCACCACGAGACGGCCGGCGGTCTTCGCCACGATCTCCTCCACCGGCACCCCGGGCGCGCGCTCCTTCAGCACGAAGGCGCCGTTGTCGATTTCCAGGTAGGCCAGGTCGGTCAGCACGCGGCGGATGCAGCCGGCGCCGGTCAGCGGCAGCGAGCAGCGCGGTAGCAACTTGGATTCGCCGTTCTTCGACGCATGGGTCATGACGACGATGATGTTGGCGGCGCCGGCCACCAGGTCCATCGCGCCGCCCATGCCCTTGACCAGCTTGCCGGGGATCATCCACGACGCGATGTTGCCCTCGACGTCGACCTCGAAGGCGCCCAGCACCGTCAGGTCCACGTGCCCGCCCCGGATCATCGCGAAGGAATCGGCCGAGTCGAAGATCGCCGCGCCGCGACGCGCGGTGACGGTCTGCTTGCCGGCGTTGATCATGTCGGCGTCGACCTCGTCGTCGGTCGGAAACGGACCCATGCCGAGCAGCCCGTTCTCGGACTGCAGCATCACGTCGATGCCCGGCGGGACGTAGTTGGCCACCAGGGTCGGAATGCCGATGCCCAGGTTGACGTAGTAGCCGTCGCGCAGTTCGCGTGCGACGCGTTGCGCCATCTGTTCACGTGTCAGGCTCATGGCGGTGTCCCCTTCAGGCGGCGGCGCGCACCGTGCGCTGCTCGATGCGTTTTTCGAAGCTCCCCTGGATCACGCGGTCCACGTAGATGCCGGGGGTGTGGATCTGGGCGGGGTCGAGCTCGCCGGGCTCGACGATCTCCTCGACCTCGACCACGGTGATGCGCCCCGCGGTCGCCGCAAGCGGGTTGAAGTTGCGCGCGGTGTGGCGATAGACGACGTTGCCGAAGTGATCCGCCTTCCAGCCCTTGACGATGGCGAAGTCGCCGGTGATCGAGTTCTCGAGGATGTAGTTGCGGTCCCCGAAGCTGCGCACTTCCTTGCCCTCGGCCACCGGGGTGCCGTAGCCGGTGGCGGTGAAGAAGGCGGGAATGCCGGCGCCGCCGGCGCGCAGCTTCTCGGCCAGCGTGCCCTGCGGGGTCAGCTCGACCTCGATGTCGCCGGCCAGCAGCTGCTTCTCGAACAGCGCGTTCTCGCCCACGTAGGAGGCGATGACCTTGCGGATCTGGCGTTGCTCGAGCAGCACGCCCAGACCGAATCCGTCGACTCCGCAGTTGTTCGACACCACGGTCAGGCCGCGCGTGCCGCGGCGCCGGATCTCGGCGATCAGGTTCTCCGGGATGCCGCACAGCCCGAAGCCGCCGGCGATGACGGTCATGCCGTCGCTGAGGCCCTCCAGGGCCTGCGCGTAGCTCTGTACGCGCTTGTCGAGTCCGCTCATTGTGTCTCCTGTGAGAAGCAGCCAAGCATGACGATGGTCGCCGGGAATTGCGAATTTGTTAAATTGAATTTTTATTATAATTCTTTTGTTTTTTAAATACA
Organism: Pseudomonadota bacterium; assembly: GCA_021792835.1. Classification (GTDB taxonomy): domain Bacteria; phylum Pseudomonadota; class Gammaproteobacteria; order Burkholderiales; family Burkholderiaceae_C; genus Thiomonas_A. The sequence continues at coordinate 18,708 of JAJYTY010000044.1, read as the reverse complement.
CGATGACCATCAAACAGTTACGGGCGTTCCTCGCGGTGGCGCAGACCCTGAGCTTCGTGCAGGCCTGCGAGCGCCTGCACCTGTCGCAGCCCGCGCTGAGCCTGGCCATCAAGGCGCTGGAGGGCTCGCTGGGCGGCGCGCTGTTCGTGCGCAGCAGTCGCAGCGTGCAACTGACCCCGGAGGGCGAGGCGCTGCTGGCGATGGCCCCGCAACTGCTGGCCGACTGGGACAACGCGCGCGACTCGATGCGCCAGCACTTCGCGCTGGACATCGGCCGCGTGACCATCGCGGCGATCCCGTCCTTCGCCGGCAACCTGCTGCCGCGCGCGCTGGCTCGCTTCGTCGAGCGCCATCCGCGCATCGACGTGGCCATCCACGACGTCATCAACGAACACGTGCTGGACATGGTGCAGGGCGGGCGGGTCGAGCTCGGAATCGCCTTCGAACCCTACCACCTGGAACGCCTTCGCTTCAGTCCTTTCTACACCGACCGCTTCGTCGCCGCGGTGCCGCCCGGCAGCGCCCTGGCCGCGCAGGCGCGGATCGACTGGCAAGAGTTGCTGAGCGAACGCTTCATCACGCTGCAGCGCCCGTCGGCGGTGCGCGTGCTGCTGGAGCAGGCGCTGCAGGGAATGCCCCGCGAACTTCCGGTGGCCTTCGAGTGCCACCAGCTCTCGACGGTCGGGCGCATGGTCGCGCAGGGGCTGGGAGCCAGCGCGGTGCCGGGTTTTTGCGTGCCGCAGATGATCGAACTCGGCGCCTGCTGCCGGCCGCTGGCGCAACCCGTGATCGAGCGGCGCATCGGTTTGCTGACGCGCGATGACCGTCGCCTGTCCACCGCGGCGCAGGCGCTTTGCGAGGTGCTGCTGGGCATCGCCGACTGGGACTCGCTGGGGCGCGCCGATGCGCGAGCCCACTGAGCGCGCGGCAGGCTCAGCCCACCGAATCCATGGCGCCGAGCGCGTCCACCAGTTGCCGGCGCGAGCGCTCGTACAGGCGCCGCGTCGCGGGGTGCATCGCCAGTGCATGGTTGCGCTGCAGCAGCAGGTGCAGCGGCGAGCCGCACATTGCGCTGCGCTCGAGATAGCTCTGCACGGCGCAGCGCGAGCCGACGAACTCCTCGACCAGTTGCGGCCACGGCGCCAGCGCGCGAAGCTGGCGATCCCACAACAGGTAGCTGGCCAGAGCGCCCCACGGCGTGCGCGGATCCAGCCTGTCCACCGGATGGCGATAGCCGGACTGCCACTGCGCCAGCTGCTGCGCCGGCATCGGCCGTGCGATCGCGTAGCCCTGGCCGTGGTCGGCGCCGAGGATCGCGGCGGCCTCGATCAGGCCCGGGTTCTCCAGGCCTTCCACGGTCACCGACAGTTTCAGCGCATGCGCCAGCTGGGTCAGGTACAGGATGAATGCGAAGGCGCGTTCCGGGTCCTTGCGCGCGGCGGACAGCACCAGTCCCTGGTCGATCTTCAGTTCGTCGAAGGGCATGCTGTCGAGTCGCAGCAGCGAGCTGTGTCCGGAGCCGAGGTCGTCGAGCACCACGCGCACGCCGTGCCGCAGCAACTGCTCGAAGAAGCGCCTGCGCTCGGAATGCTCCTGCGTCGCGGCTGATTCGAGGATTTCCAGCGACAGCGCTCCGGCTTGCACTTCGAAGCGATCGAGGGCCCCGAACAAGGCTTCGTGGTAGCGAAGGTCGCCGACCGCGGCGGGCGGGATGTTCACGGAAACGGCGGCCTGCACCCCTTGCGCGCTCCACCGCGCATGGTCGCGGCAGGCCTTTTCCACCCCGATCTCGAACAATTGCAGCAAGCCCTGGTTCGACAGCGTCGGCAGGAATGCGGCAGGACTGACCAGGCCGCCCTGGTCGTCCACCAGTCGCGCCAGCGCCTCGACCTTCAGCAATGTGCCGCTGCGCAGATCGATGATCGGCTGGTAGAGCATGCGCACGCGCCGCGCATCGAGCCACGCCCGGAAGGTCCTGCGGTCGGTGTACGAGACCACGTGACCCTGCACGTGGCGCGCCGCGCTGGCGCTGAGCACCTGCTGCAGCTGCTCGAGCAGCAGGCGCCTTCCGCGTGCATCGAAAAACCCCGGCCAGCGGCTGTACAGGTGGATCATCGCGAAGGTGTGCCCGGCTTCGTCGACCAGCGGGATCGCCGCCGATGAGCGAAAGCCCAGCAGCTTGCCGATCTTGCTCCACGGGCGCAGAGAGGCCTCGAGCGCATACGACAAGGTGGTGCCGATCTCTCCGGTCCGCCAGGCGCGCGAGGCCGGAGGTTCCGACGCGGCCGCCTCGCCGTGCGTGTCATCGGCGGCGTGCGGGTCGTCGATGCGCAGCGGCGGCAGCTCGCCGCGCTGCACGGCGGCAAGGTAGGCCTGCGCGGCGGCGCCGTCGACGGCCTCGATTTCCACGCAACGCTGCCGGCCCAGGCGCCCGACGAAGGCGCCGATCAGGCCCTCGATGCCACAGAACGTGCGCAGCGTCGATTGATACAGGTCGGCCAGGCTGCCGGCGCGCAGCGCCTGTTGCTGGATGGTGCCGATGGCCGTCGCCAGTTCGAGCTCGATCTCGTGGTAGCCGACGCTTTGCGCGCGCAGGTCGGCCAGCAGCCTGCGGTCGATGAGTTGCAGCAGTTCCTGCCTGTGCGAGGCCTCGACCGATGCGTCGGCGTCGAGCAGCCGGTGCAGTTCGTCCTGATACAGGCTGTAGGCTCCGGTCAGCCACATGATGTCCAGGCCCACCAGCGCGTGCACTCGACCCACCTGCACCGCGCGCGCGTGGTGCTCGGCGCGGCCGAGTCCCGGCGACACCAGCATGGTCAGGTGGCGAGCCTGCGCGTCGTGCAACCGCGTGAACTCGGGCTCATCCAGCGCGTGCAGCAGCGGGCGCAACGCGTCCTCGCCGAGCAGCGATTCATAGAACTGCGACACCACGCCGGTTGCCGCCGGTGCGGCGCGGTCGTGGAAACCTCGCAGCAGTCGCGCGGGACGGTCGCCGTACAGATCGTCTGGGGAGGGCGACGGGGGCACCGGGCTAGCCTAGCAGCGTGTCGAAAGGTCCCCACCGCCTGCGCGGACTGTGGGAATGTCGGCCAGGGCGATGCCTGCGACAATGGGCCGCGACAGCTTGTGTTGCTCGCGCACGGGCTGCGCGATGCCGCGCGCCCCTGCGACACGACAGGAGATAGCGATGTTCGATGCGGCCTTTGCGCTGAAGGTCTTCGCGGCGCTGTTCGCGATCATGAATCCGATTGCCAACATTCCGGTGTTCCTCTCGCTGACGGAGGGCGCCAGCGACGCGGCCAAGAGGCGAACCGCGGCGATCGCGCTGCTGGGCGTGACCATCGGCTGCGTGGTCGCGCTGGTCGCGGGGGCGGCGATCCTTCGCATGTTCGGGATCACCATCAACGACTTCCGGCTTGCCGGCGGGTTGCTGGTGCTGCTGATCGCACTGGACATGCTGCACGGCTCGACCAGCGCGCAGCACCACCCGGGGCAGTCCGAACTCGGCGCTTCGTCCGACGCGGCCGACGTCGCGGTGTATCCGCTGACGGTTCCCTTGCTGGTCGGACCGGGCACGATCGCCACACTGATCGTGTTCGGGCAGACGGCGGCCGCGCAGGGCACGATCCCCAGCCTGGTGGTCGGATTGCTCGGTTTTCTCGTGCTGCTCGCGCTGAGCCTGTTCGCCGCGCCCGCGATCGGTCACCACTTGTCGGCCAAGGTGACCGCGATCACCAAGCGGCTGATGGGCATGGTGCTGGCCGCCATCGCGATGGAAATGATGCTGGCGAGCCTGCAGGTGTTCCTGCGTGGCGTGCTGCACTGAGCCTCGGCGCCTGCGCTGCGCTACGAGGTCGCGGGCCGCCGCTCGAGGTGGCGGAACACGATGCGTCCCTTGCTGAGGTCGTAGGGCGAAAGTTCCAGCGACACGTTGTCGCCCGCCAGGATGCGGATGTGGTGCTTGCGCATCTTGCCCGCGCTGTAGGCGACGAGTTCGTGGCCGTTCTCCAGCGTCACGCGGTAACGCGAGTCCGGCAGGACCTCGTTGACGACTCCGCGCATTTCGATCAGTTCCTCTTTGGGCATGGGGCTCCTTGGGGTCGAGCGGCGCTGCGTGCGGCTGCCGCGGCGGCAATGTCGCACCGGGGAAACCCTGAAATTCTAACGCCGGCCCGCTGCCGCGTCGCGAGGGGCGCGCGTAATCCTCCATAGGGAATCCACGCGTTACATCCAACATTCGAAACGATACGTTACGCAACGATACCGACGGTATCGCGGTTCGCGAGGCCCGCCGCGCCCGCGCAACCCCTGCGTCATGCGGCAATGCCAAGGAGGGGACTTGTCATGCACGATTCGATGCACCGAAGAAGAGTGCTGGGGATGATCGGAGCCGGTGCCGCGGCCTGGACCGCGAGCCCGGCGCTGGCCGTCGTGTCGACCCAGACCGGGACGGCCCAGGACGCCTTCACCGGACCGGGGCCGAACCCGTATTGGAACGGGGTCGGACCTTACGTCAGCTACCCGCAGAAACTGCCGCTGCAGCGCCTTACCGACCGCTCGATCCAGCTCGAGACGCCACGCCAGTATTTCCGCGAGGCGTTCACGCCGAACGAAGCGTTCTTCGTGCGCTACCACCTCTCGTCCACGCCGAACGCGATCGATCTGGCGAGCTGGCGACTGAGCCTGGAGGGGGCCTTCAATCGCCCGGTGGAGTTTTCGCTGCTGCAGCTGGTGCGCGACTTCAAGCCGGTGCAAGTCGCCGCGGTGAACCAGTGCTCGGGCAATTCGCGCAGCCGTTTCCAGCCGCGCGTGCCGGGCGGGCAGTGGGGCAACGGCGCGATGGGCAACGCGATGTGGACCGGCGTGCGCCTGCGCGACCTGCTCGAGCGCGCCGGAATCGGGCGCGAGGTCAGCTGGATCCAGTTCGAAGGCCTGGACCACGGCGTGGGTCCGGCGGACAAGCCTTCCGGGCGCTTCATGAAGTCGCTGCCGGCGCACGACCCGGCGCTGGATCGCGCGGTGGTCGCGTTCCTGATGAATGGAGAGCCGCTGCCGATGCTCAACGGCTTCCCGGTGCGCATGGTGGTGCCGGGCAAGTTCGCCACCTACTGGACCAAGCACCTGAGTTTCATCCGGGCGTTGACCCACGAGGACGACAACTTCTGGATGAAGCCGGCCTACCGCATCCCGGACACTCCCAACGGGGACACGACCCCGCAGGACGTCGCGTCGGGCAAGGTCAAGAGCGTCCCCATCGGCACCGTGGACATGCCGGTGCGCTCCTTCATCGTCGACCCGGACGGCAGCGCGCCTCTGGTGCAGGGCATGCCCTCGCTGATCCGCGGCGTGGCCTTCAGCGGCCATGGCGCGGTGGTCAAGGTGGAGGTGTCGACCGATGCGGGCAAGACCTGGACCCGCGCCAGGCTGGGCGCCAACCACGGCCCGTACTCGTTCCGCACCTACGAGCATGCGTGGACCCCGCCGGCCGCCGGCCGCTACACGCTGGCGGTGCGTGCCACCGACAAGGCCGGAAACGTGCAGACCGACCATGGCGTGTGGAACCCTGGCGGTTATCTCTGGAACCGCATCGAACGCCAGGACGTCACCGTCCTGCGTGCCTGAACGAAAGGAGCCGCGATGAACATCCGACGCATGGCCCTGACCTCATCCGCGCTGCTCGCGGCGCTGCTGTCCTGCGCCGCGGCTACGGCGCAGGAGCGCCCCGGCTTGCTGTCCGCGGGCGACTACGCCGAAGGCACGCTGGGCATGGCGCAGCAACCGGCGCGCGTGGCGCCGCAACCCGGCAGCGTGTACCAGGTCGGCAAATGGCCCACCTACACGGCCGATCTGGCCCCCGGCAAGGGCCGCGACACGGTGGTGGGCAACTGCAGCATGTGCCACAGCGTGACCTACATCACGATGCAGCCGCCGCTGCCCGCGAAGACGTGGGCGGCCGAGGTCCACAAGATGATCGCCGTCATGGGGGCACCGATCCAGGAGGCGGCGGCGCAGGAGATCGTCGAGTACCTGCAGCAGCACTACACGCCCGAGACCCGCAAACCTTGAGCGGCAGCTGACGCGCGACGCGGGAGCCGGTCACGGCAACGTGACCGGCTCCCGCTCGTCGAGGCGACTCACGGGCCGACGGTTATGCTTGGCGCATGCGCCGCGTCGACTCCGCCCCGAATCTGGCCCTCGCCACGCTGTGGGCCGACGCGCTGACTTCGGTCGGAATCGAGGCGCGGGTGTTCTCGCGCTACCTGTCGAGCATCGCCGGGGAGATTCCGCCCAGCGAGGCGCAGCCGACGATCTGGGTGCTGGACGACGAGGACTTCGATCGCGCACGCGAGCTGCTGCTCGAACTGCGCCGCCCGCCGCGCGGGCCGGGATGGTCCTGCGCCGATTGCGGCGAGCGCCACGGCCCGCAGTTCGCGCAATGCTGGAACTGCGGGGCCGCGCGCCGGGACCCGCAGCGCGGGTAGACGCCGCGCCGCGGCGTCGCTGGCCGGTTCAGCCGGCGCCCTGGATCACGCCGCGGCGGATCTGGTCACGCTCCATCGACTCGAACAGCGCCTTGAAGTTGCCCTCGCCGAAGCCCTCGTCGGCCTTGCGCTGGATGAACTCGAAGAACACCGGGCCGAGCAGCGTGCGCGAGAAGATCTGCAGCAGCAGGCGCTTGTCGCCGCCGCTGGTCGAGCCGTCCAGCAGGATGCCGCGCGCGCGCAGTCGGTCCACCGGCTCGCCGTGGCCGGGCAGGCGTTCCTCGAGCATCTCGTAGTAGATCTCGTTGGGTGCCGTCATCAGCTCGATACCGGCTGCGCGCAGCGCATCGACGGTGGCCATCAGGTCGTCGCTCAGCAGCGCCACGTGCTGGATTCCCTCGCCGTTGAACTGCATCAGGAATTCCTCGATCTGGCCGCTGCCGCCGGCGGCTTCCTCGTTCAGCGGAATGCGGATGAGCCCATCGGGGGCCGACATCGCGCGGCTGGTCAGGCCGGTGTATTCGCCCTTGATGTCGAAGTAGCGGATCTCGCGGAAGTTGAAGATCTTCTCGTAGAAGCCCGCCCAGAAGCCGATCCGCCCTCGATACACGTTGTGGGTCAGGTGGTCGATGCACTTCAGGCCATGGCCGCGCGGATGGCGCTCGACGCCGTCGACCCATTCGAAGTCGATGTCATAGATGCTCTTGCCGTCGTCGAAGCGGTCGATCAGGTACAGCGGGGCCCCGCCGATGCCCTTGATGGCCGGCAGGCGCAACTCCATCGGCCCGGTCGGGATGTCGATCGGCTGCGCGCCCAGTTCCAGCGCGCGGGCGTAGGCCGCGTGCGCGTCGCGCACGCGAAACGCCAGCCCGCAGGCACTGGGGCCGTGCTCGGCGGCGAAATACGCGGCCAGGCTGCGTGGTTCGCGGTTGACGATGAAATTGATGTCCCCCTGGCGCCACAGCTGCACGTCCTTGCTGCGATGGCGGGCGACCAGGGTGAAGCCCATTTTCTCGAACAGGGGTTCGAGGACGTCGGGGGTCGGGGAGGCGAATTCGACGAATTCGAATCCGCACAATCCCATCGGATTGTCGTAGAGGTCAGGCATGTCGGGTTCCTGCGTGGATCGGTGGGTTCATCGGACGCCGGCGCGGCCGCGCCGGCGCAAGGCCGGGCGTGGCGCCGGCGGCGCGCCGGGGCGCCCGCGCACGCTGCGCGCCAGATGAATGCCGATGATCAGGACCTGGATGCTCATGTCGGCGTACAGGCTACCACTGCCCGAAAAACACGCCTGCCTGCTTGTGTGCCGCGGTTCCGCGCTCGACCAGGTCCTCGCCGATGGTGGTGCGGCGCTTGCGCCGCGCCAGCCAGTCCAGCAGGCGTTCGCGCATGCGCTGGCGCAGCGATTCGGTCGACGCCTCGCGCCCGAGATCGCACATCTCCTGCGGGTCGGCCTGCAGGTCGTAGAGCTGCTCGGGCTCGTCCAGCCAGTACACGTAGCGCCAGCGCGCGTCGCGGCAGGAATAGGCCCGCGCATCCTGCGTGGACTTGCCCAGCCTGCGCCGTGCGTCCTTGAAACTGTAGTCCAGCTCGGAAAACACCGTATCGCGCCAGTCCTGCGGCGCCAGCGCGGATCCGTGCAGCAGCGGCAGCAGGCTGCGTCCCTCGACGCGGTGCGCCGGCACCGCCAGTCCGAGCGACTCCAGGATGGTCGGCACGATGTCCACGCTTTCCACCATGCGCTGCTCGACGCGCCCGCGGCTGGCGTCGGCTGCCGCCGACGGGTCGGCGACGATCAGCGGCACGCGCTGGATCATGTCGTAGAACAGTTCCTTTTCCCCCAGCCAGTGGTCGCCGAGGAAGTCCCCATGGTCCGAGCACAGGATCACCAGGGTGTCGCGCAGCACGCCGAGCCGGTCCATGTGTTCGAACAGCCGCCCCAGATGGGTGTCGAGCTGCTCGATCAGTCCCTGGTAGGCCGGGCGCACCAGGCGCACGCATTCGTCCATCGAGAAGCTGCGGCTTTCCTCGCTGGCGCGGTAGGCCTGCAGCACCGGATGCGCGTCGCGCAGTTCCTCGCGACCGCGCAGCACCGGCAGGCACTGCCCGGCCGTGTAGGCCGCGTGGTAAGGGGCCGGCGCCATGTACGGCCAGTGCGGCTTGACGTAGCTCAGGTGCAGCACCCACGGGCGCTCGGCCATGTCGCCGATGAAGCGCATGGCCTGGTCGGTCATGTAGGCGGTTTCCGAGTGTTCCTCGCGAACCCGCGCCGGCAGGTGCACGTTGCGCATGTGCCAGCCCGACTGCACGCGACCCTGCGCGTCGATCCCGGAGATCACGTAGTCGGTCCACGGGTCGGCGCTGTCGTAGCCATGCGCGCGCAGGAAGGCGGGGTAGCCGGATTCATCGCCCGGGGCGTGGTGCCCGTCGTAGCGGTCGAGCTCGCGAAAGCCTCCGCCAGCCAGCAGCCGGCCGAGTTCGCTGCCGCCGTCCAGGTGCAGCCGGCGCAGCCCGTCGTGGTCGGGCATCACGTGGGTCTTGCCGGCCAGGGCCAGTTCCAGCCCGGCGTCGCGCAGGTATTCGCCCAGCGTGACTTCGCCGATCGACAGCGGCACGCGGTTCCAGGTCGCGCCGTGGCTGGCCGCGTAGCGGCCGGTGTAGTAGCTCATGCGGGACGGCCCGCATACGCCGGAGTTGACGTAGGCCTGCTCGAAGCGCACGCCGCGGCGCGCCAGCGCGTCGATGTTGGGCGTGCGCATGTAGGGATGTCCGTAGCAGGCCAGGTGGTCCCGGCGCAGCTGGTCGGCCATGATGAAAAGCACGTTGCGAACCAAGATGCGGGCTCCGACGGTGAATCCGGACGAAAGGGGAGGCAGACTCAGCGGCCCTGCGTGCCAAGCACGCGGGCAAGGAAGCCGCGCGTGCGCTCGTGCGCGGGGCGCACCAGGATGTCGCGCGGGCAGCCCTGCTCGACGACCACGCCGCCGTCCATGAACACCACACGCTGGCCGACGTCGCGCGCGAAGTTGATCTCGTGGGTCACGACGACCATGGTCATGCCGTCGGCCGCCAGGTCGCGCATGACCCGCAGCACCTCGTCGACCAGTTCCGGGTCGAGTGCCGAGGTCGGCTCGTCGAACAGCATCACCTTGGGCTGCATGGCCAGCGCGCGGGCGATCGCGATGCGCTGCTGCTGCCCCCCCGAGAGCTGCCCGGGGTAGGCGTCGGCCTTCGACGACAGGCCCACGCGCTCAAGCAGTTGCAGCGCGCGCTCGCGGGCCTGCGCGGGCGAGTGCCCGCGCACGCGGATCGGCGCCTCGACGATGTTCTGCAACGCCGTCATGTGCGGGAACAGGTTGAAGCGCTGGAACACCATGCCGATGTCGGCGCGCTGGCGGCACACCTCGTGCTCGGGCATCTCGTACAGGCGGCCGTCGCGCGCGCGCAAGCCGATCAGCTCGCCGTCGACGCGGATCATGCCGCCCTGGATGGTCTCGAGCCGGTTGATGCAGCGCAGCAGCGTGCTCTTGCCGGAGCCCGACGGCCCGATCAGGCACACCACCTCGCCGCGCGCCACCTCGAGGTCGATGCCCTTGAGCACCTGCAGCCGGCCGAAGGCCTTGCGCACGCCCAGCGCCTGCACCATCGGCGGCGCGGCGGCCGGCTGCGCCGCGGGTTCAGGACGGTTCATGCGAGATCCTGTGGGCGCGCCCGAGGCGGCGCTCCAGCAGATGCTGGCCGGCGCTGCACAGGCTGGTCACCAGCAGGTACCAGAACGTGGCCACCAGCATCAGCTCGATGGTGTGCAGGTTGGCCGACGAGATGTTCTCGGCCGCGGTGAGCAGGTCGCCGCCGGAGATCACCGACACCAGCGACGTGGCCTTGAGCAGCGAGATGAACTGGTTGCCCGCCGGCGGCACGATCACGCGCAGCGCCTGCGGCAGGATCACGCGGCGTAGAGCCAGGCCGCGGTTCATGCCCAGCGCCATCGAGGCCTCGTACTGACCGTGGTCCACCGACAGCAGCCCGGCGCGCACCACCTCGGCCATGTAGGCCGCCTCGTTGAGCCCGAGCGCGACCACCGACGCGACGAAGGGAGTCAGCACCGCATTCGTGGAGAACGGCCCGAGGTGCGGGAACAGCAGCGCCAGGTTGCCCCAGACGATGATCTGCACCAGCAGCGGGGTGCCGCGCAGCAGCCACACGTACAGCCGGCTCCCCCAGCGCAGCACCAGGCTGTCCGACAGCAGCGCCACGGCCAGCAGCGTGCCCAGCACGACCCCGATCAGCTCGGCAGCCAGCGCCAGCAGCAGCGTGGTGCGCAGCCCGGCCAGGATGGCAGGCGCGAACTGGTAGTGCGCGATCGCCGCATGATCGATGTTCGGGTTGCGCCAGACCGAAACGGCCAGCAGCACGAACACCACCATGGCCACCAGGCTGGCGGTCCACAATCCGGGGCGGCGCAGTGCAACCACCGGCATGCGGGCGACGTCGATGCTTTCCATGGGCGCAGCGGTGGCGTGGTCGCGCGCACGCGCGCAGGCGCGTGCGCGAGCAAGGGGAAGCGGCGGCCTCGCGGCCTCAGGACTGCGCGGAGGCGCCGCCGTTGATGATGGCGGCCTTCACGGCGCCCGACTCCACGCCCCAGCGGCGCAGGATCTTCGCGTAGCTGCCGTCGTCGATCACCGCCTGCAGCGCCTTCTGCAGTTCGGCGCGCAGCTGCGGCTTGCCCTTCGGCACCGCGATTCCCAGCGGGACCGGCTGGTACTCGGGGCCGACGACCTCGAACACCTTGCCGTGGCCGGCGGTCTTGGCGATGTACACCATCACCGGCGAGTTGCCGAGGAAGGCGGCGACGCGCCCGATCTGCACCTGCATGCGCGCATCGGCGGGCTGCGCGAACTGCATGTCGGTCAACGGCGGCTTGCGGCGTGCCGCGCACCAGTCGTTGGTCTGCGCCACCAGCTCGATCTGCGTCGACCCCTGCACCGTGGACACCGCCTTGCCGCACAGGCTGTGCAGGTCGCGCACGTGTTCGGGGTTGCCCTTGCGCACCAGCAAGCGGGTGCCGAGGTTGAAGAAATCGACGAAATCGACCAGCTTCTCGCGCGGCGGCGTGTCGTTCATCAGCGTGAAGGCGACGTCGATCTGGCCCGACTTCATCGCCGGGAACAGGTTCGGGAAGGCCTCCGGCTTGAACACGATGGGTGCCGGCAGGTGCGCGCTCATCGCCTTGGCGAGATCGACGATCACGCCCTGCAGGGTCGTGCCGTCGCTGGCATAGGCGATCATCGGCGGGCTGTTGGTGATGCTGCCGGCGACGATCGGTTGCGCCGCGTGTGCGGTGCAGCAGGCCGCGCCGAGGCCGAGAAGCGAGGCGCCCAGCAGGTGGCGCATGCGCATGAGGGATGTCATCGGGTGTCTCCTCCGGGGGGGCGGCCGGCGTCGCGGGGCGCAAGCCTTGGTGTGGGGCCGATTCTAGGGAGCGCCAAGGGGTTGTTTTAATCAATCTTGCAAATGTCCACATGTCGCCGTGGGGCGTTGGCGGCGCGCCGCATCCGGGTCTGCCCGGGGTGCGGCAACGCTGCCGGCGGCGGCCCAGTCGTGCTGAAATAGGGGGCAGGCCACCACCATCGCGCGATGCCATCCCCGATCTGCCGCCTGCGGCACCCCGAAAACCTGGACGATCTGCTGAACTACCGTCTGTTCAGGCTGTATGCGTCGAGCACGTCGCCGATCACCCGCCTGATGGAAGGCAAGTGGGGGATCTCGCGCCGTGAATGGCGCCTGCTCGCGGTGCTGGCCGCGGTCGGTCAGGCCTCGCCGTCGACGCTGGCCGAGCAGGCGCACCTGGACCGCCCGCGGACCTCGCGGGCGATCGCCAGCCTGGTGGCGAAGGACCTGGCGCAACGCGTGGTCATCGCCGACGACGCGCGCCGCGCGAGGGTCTCGCTGACCGCCTCCGGCCGCAAGCTGTTCGACGAGGTGTTTCCGCAGATCGCCCGGCTCAACACGCGCCTGCTGGAGGTCATCGACGACGACCTGGTGCTGGCGCTTGACCGCGCGCTGCAGGCGCTGACCGAGCGCGCCGACGAGCTCGGACGCTGCACCGAGCCGGACGTGCGGGCCAACCGGCGCGGCGGCGGCACCCGCCGCCTGCGCCCGTCGCTGAAGTACTGAAGGTACTTGAGGTACTGAAAGGAAGGAGACGCGGGCGTCCCCGGGTCCGGGCTGCGCCCGGACCGTCGGCCGATCAGACCCGGCCCTTGTACTCGCCGGTGCGGGTGTCGATCTCGATCTTGTCGCCGATGGCCACGAAGATGGGCACCGGGATCTCGGCGCCGGTGGAGATCTTGGCCGGCTTGAGCACCTTGCCGGAGGTGTCGCCCTTGACGGCCGGCTCGGTGTAGACCACCTCGCGCACGACCGTGGTGGGCATCTCGAGCGAGATCGCCTTGCCGTCGTAGAAGACGACTTCCACCGGCATGCCGTCCTCGAGGTACAGCAGTGCGTCGCCGAGGTTGTCCTTTTCCACTTCGTACTGGTTGTACTCGGTGTCCATGAACACGTACATGGGGTCGGCGAAATAGGAGTAGGTGCACTCCTTGCGGTCGAGCACGATCGGATCGAGCTTGTCGTCGGCCTTGTAGACGAGCTCGGTGCCCCCGCTGGTCAGCAGGTTCTTGAGCTTCATCTTCACCGTGGCGGCGTTGCGCCCGCCCCGGCTGTACTCGGTCTTCTGCACGACCATCGGATCCTTGCCGACCATGATCACGTTGCCGGCGCGGATTTCTTGAGCGAGTTTCATAGACTCTGAAAAAGTGCTGGGAAAAGTCAATCGATTATTTTAACCGGTCCGGCGCCGTCGCGGCGGCCGGCTCCCGGGTGGGGGGCTCAACCCCGACGGCCCGCAGCAACTGCGAGGCCAGATCAGGCGTGGCCGCAAGATGTTCGCACCAGGCCTGCGCATGGCGTCGGATCTGCGGCAACCACGCGCTGAACTGCAGCCACGCCGGAACCAGTTCGCCGTCGCCGTTCCAGGCTTCCCACAAGGCCGTGACGGCACCGTGCACGCCCGGTTCGGCGTCGTGCAGGTAGCGTTGCAGGAAGGCCTCGATCTTCGCAAAGTGGGCCTGGTCATGCTGCGGGTAGGCGTGCCAGACCATCGGCCGCGCCGCCCATTGCGCGCGCACGAAGGAATCCTCGCCGCGCACGATGCACACGTCGGCGGCCCACAGCAGTTCGTCGAAGCGCTGCTGGGGCACGAAGGGCAGCGCGCAAAGGGTCAGGCTTCCGCGCACCGTGCTCTGGCCGGTGGACAGCTGCATGTTCAGCCACTCGTCGACCTCGCCGCGCATCGGTCCGGGGAAGATCCACAGCGTGGTCGGCCGGCTGGCGCCGGCCATCGCCTGCAGCCACGCCGCGATGCTGGCGCGCGCGTAGCTGAACAGCAGCACCGTCAGCGCGTGTTCGGGCGGCGGCGGCAGGCCCAGCGAGCGCAGCGCGATGCGCCGCGCGCTGGGAAGCCGCTCCCAGGCGGCGCGGCGCGCCAGGAGGTCGGACTCGCGCAGCAGTCCGCCGGTGCCGGGCGTGAAGCCGGGGAAGAAGAACAGCTTGTCGATGCCGCCGGGCTGCGGCGACGGGCGCAGGTGCGTGCCTTCCACCCAGGCCTCCGCGCTGAGGTGTTCCAGGTTCACCCAGCGCACGCGTCGGGCACCCAGGCGCTGGATGCGCTCGACGTAGCCGGGCATCAGGTGGCAGCCGAACATTTCGACCACGATGTCGCCCGGGTCGAGCTGCTGCTGACGCGACCACGGGAGAATGTTCACCGAGTCGACGGTCTGCTGGCCCATGCGCGGCTGGATCTGCGGGCAGATCGCGGCAAAGGTGTTCAAATCGTCGACGAACAGGCGCACCGCGCAGCCGTGCTCGTGCGCGAGCTGGCGCGCCAGGCGCCAGGCGACCCCGATGTCGCCAAAGTTGTCCACGACATGGCAAAACACATCACAGCTCAGGGGATCGGTCATCGACGGCATTCGAGGCAAGGCGGCACGACCATGATTGTCGGCATGGATCGGGACGCGGTAAACGGGCAGGTGGTGTACGACCCCGATTGTCGCCGCTGTCCAAGGCTGGCGGAGTTTCGCGACCAGGTGCGCGAACGCCATCCGCATTACGCCTGCCTGCCGGTGCCGTCATTCGGGCCGGCGTCGGCGCGGCTGCTGGTGGTCGGGCTGGCGCCCGGCCTGCACGGCGCCAACGCCAGCAACCGCCCCTTCACCGGCGACGGCGCGGGCCCGCTGCTGTACGGCACGCTGGCCCGCCTGGGGCTGGGCAGCCGCCAGCCGCCGGTGCGCATCGACGATGCGCCGGCGAGCATCACCGCCGGCGACGGCATGCGCATGCTCGACTGCCGCATCAGCAACTGCGTGAAATGCCTGCCCCCCGACAACAAGCCGCAGCCGGTCGAGGTGCGTACCTGCAACGCCTACCTGCGCGCCGAACTCTCGGCAATGCCGGAGCTGGCGGTGGTCGTGGCGCTGGGCACGGTGGCGCACGGCGCGGTGCTGCGGGCGCTGGGACTCAAGCAGGCCTCGGCGCGCTTCGCGCACGGCGCGCGCCACGAGCTGGGCGAACTGGTGCTCTACGACAGCTACCACTGCAGCCGCTACAACCAGAACACCGGGCGCCTGACGCCCGCCATGTTCCACGAGGTGTTCGCGCGCGCCGCCGCCGAGGCCGGCGGTGCGCGACAGGCCGCCGCGCGGGGCGAGTCGTCATGAGCGAGATCCCCGACGAGCGCGACGCGCTGGCGCGCGCGGTCGCCGCGCTGCCCCACCTGCCAGGCGTGTACCGTTACTTCGCCGCAGACGGCACGCTGCTGTACGTCGGCAAGGCCCGCGACCTGAAGAAGCGCGTCTCCAGCTACTTCCAGAAGGACCACGCGGGCACGCGCATCGGGCACATGGTGTCGCGCATCGTGCGCCTGGAGACCACGGTCACCGGCTCCGAAGCCGAGGCGCTGCTGCTCGAGAACAACCTGATCAAGACGCAGAACCCGCGCTTCAACATCCTGTTTCGCGACGACAAGTCCTATCCGTACCTGAAGCTGGGAACCAGCCATGAGTACGCGCGCATGTCGTACTTCCGCGGCGCGGTGGATCGGCGCAACCGGTATTTCGGGCCCTATCCCAGCGCCTGGGCGGTGAAGGAGAGCATCACCGTGCTGCAGAAGGTGTTCAGGCTGCGCACCTGCGAGGACACGGTGTTCTCCAACCGCAGCCGTCCCTGCCTGCTGCACCAGATCCAGCGCTGCTCGGCGCCCTGCGTGGGCCTGATCTCGCGCGAGGACTACGCCGCCGACGTCGACGCCGCGACGCGCTTCCTGCGCGGCGAGCACGACAGCGTGCTGGGCGAGCTGCAGCAGCGCATGCAGGCCCTGTCCGAACAGCTGCGCTTCGAGGAGGCCGCGGTGCTGCGCGACCAGATCGGCGCGCTGTCGAAGGTGCTGCATCAGCAGAGCATGGAAGTCGACGCCGACCAGGACGCCGACATCCTCGCGGTGGCCGTGCGGGGCTCGCGCGCCTGCGTCAACCTGGCGATGGTGCGCGGCGGGCGCCACCTCGGCGACCGCGCCTACTTCCCCAGCCAGCTCGCCGCGCTGGACGAGGCGCCCGAGGAACTCGATCCGGCGCAGGCGGTGCTCGAGGCCTTCGTCGCCCAGCATTACCTGGAACTGGAGCTGCCGCCGGTGCTGGTGAGCGCGCGCGTGCCGTCGGCCGAGCTGATGCAGGCGCTGGAGCAGCACCGCGGGCAGCATTGCCACGTCGTCAGCAGCCCGCGCGGCACGCGCCGGCGCTGGCTCGAACTGGCCGAGCAGGGCGCCAGCCTTGCGCTGGCGCGGCTGCTCGCCGACGAGGGGGCGCAGCATCGGCGCACCGATGCGCTGGCGCAGGCGCTGGGGCTGCAGGCCGACGACGCGGCGGCGCTGTGCGTCGAATGCTTCGACATCAGCCACACCGCGGGCGAGGCCACGCAGGCCTCCTGCGTGGTGTTCCAGCAGCACGCCATGCAACCCTCGCGCTACCGGCGCTACACCATCGAGGGAATCACCCCCGGCGACGACTACGCGGCGATGCGCCAGGTGTTGACGCGCCGTTACTCCCGCGTGGCCGAGAACAGCGGCGAGGGCCTGCCCGACGTGGTGTTGATCGACGGCGGGCGCGGCCAGGTGGCGGCGGCGCGCGGCGTGTTCGAGGAGCTCGGGCTGGACATTGCGCGGCTGGTCGGGGTGGAGAAGGGCGAGGGGCGCAAGGTCGGGCTCGAGGAACTGGTGTTCGCCGACGGCCGGCCGAAGCTGGCGCTGCCGCCCGACAGCCCGGCGCTGCTGCTGGTGGCGCAGATCCGCGACGAGGCGCACCGCTTCGCCATCACCGGCATGCGCGCGCGCCGCGCCAAGGCACGCACCGGCGGCTCGCGGCTGGAGGACATCGCCGGCATCGGCCCCAAGCGCCGCGCGCGACTGCTGGCACGTTTCGGGGGCCTGCGCGGGGTCGCGCAGGCCAGCGTGGAGGACCTGATGACGGTGGACGGGATCTCGCGCGAGCTGGCGCAGGCCATCTACGGCGCGCTGCATTGACGGGTGCGGCAGGCCGCCCCCGGGGCGCCACGCATGGCGGCAGTCGCGGCGGCGATGGAATAATGCTGCGCACCATGACCGTGCCGACCCTCCTGACCTGGCTGCGCGTGGCGGCCATTCCGCTGATCGTCGGCGTGTACGCGCTGCCGGCACACTGGCTGGGCCCGGCCGAACGCAACCTGACGGCGGCGCTGCTGTTCGTGCTGGCCGGGCTGACCGACTGGGTCGACGGTTTCCTGGCGCGGCGCTGGAACCAGGTCTCGGCCTTCGGCGCCTTCCTCGATCCGGTGGCCGACAAGCTGATGGTGTCCGCCGCGCTGCTCATGCTGCTGCAGCTCGGACGCATCGGCTCGCTGGTGGCGCTGATCATCATCGGGCGCGAGATCGCGATCTCGGCGCTGCGCGAGTGGATGGCTCGCATCGGGCGCTCGCGCGCGGTCGCGGTGAACTGGCTGGGCAAGGTCAAGACCGCGACGCAGATGGTGGCCATTCCTCTGCTGCTGTACGACGGCCGGCTGTTCGGCCTGATCTCGTCGGCATGGTGGGGGGGCTGGCTGCTCGACGTGGCCGCCGCGCTGACCCTTTGGTCCATGCTGTACTACTTCAAGCTCGCGCTCGCGGGCATCAAACTGAGCGACTGAATTCCCATGAGCACTTCCGCGCCTTCCCCGGATGCATCCGCGCAACGTTCCGCATCGCAGACCCGACCCTGGCGCATCGCCGTGATCCCCGGCGACGGCATCGGCCAGGAAGTGATGCCCGAGGGCGTGCGCGTGCTCCAGGCCGCGGCCGCGCGCTTCGGCATCGCGCTGCACCTGGAGGAGTTCGATTTCGCCTCCTGCGACTACTACCTGCGTCACGGCAGCATGCTGCCGCAGAACTGGGAGCAGCAGCTCGCGGACTTCGACGCCATCTTCTTCGGCGCCGTCGGCTGGCCCGAGAAGGTGCCCGACCACATTTCGCTGTGGGGCTCGCTGCTGCAGTTCCGCCGTGTGTTCGACCAGTACGTCAACCTGCGCCCGGCACGCCTGATGCCCGGCGTGCGTTCGCCGTTGGCCGGGCGTTCGCCGGGCGACATCGACCTGTTGATCGTGCGCGAGAACACCGAAGGCGAGTACTCCGACTGCGGCGGGCGCATGTTCGCCGGCACCGACCGTGAAATGGTCGTGCAGGACACCGTCATGACCCGCGCCGGGGTCGACCGCGTGCTGCAGCATGCCTTCGAGCAGGCGGCGCGGCGCGAGCGCCGGTTACTGACCTCGGCGACCAAGTCCAACGGACTGTCGATCACGATGCCGTTCTGGGACGAACGCGTGCGCGCGGTCGGCGCCGCGCATCCGCAGGTGCGCTGGAACCAGTGCCACATCGACGCGCTGTGCGCGCGCCTGGTGCAGCGCCCGCAGGATTTCGACGTGATCGTCGGGTCCAACCTGTTCGGCGACATTCTCAGCGACCTCGCGCCGGCGCTGTGCGGCACGCTGGGCATCGCCCCGTCGGCCAACCTGAACCCGCAACGCACCGCGCCGTCGCTGTTCGAGCCGGTGCACGGCTCGGCGCCCGACATCGCCGGCAAGGCCGTGGCCCACC
>JAJYTY010000271.1 GCA_021792835.1 Pseudomonadota bacterium | reverse complement strand
TCGGCGTGGTCGGCTGGGGTGTCGGCGGCATCGAGGCCGAGGCCGGAATGCTCGGCCAGCCGGTGTACTTCCTGACCCCGGACGTGGTCGGCGTGGAACTCAAGGGCCAGCTGCGCGGCGGCGTCACCGCCACCGACCTGGTGCTGACCATCACCGAGATGCTGCGCAAGGCCAAGGTGGTGGGCAAGTTCGTCGAATTCTTCGGCGAAGGCACCGCCAGCCTGAGCGTGACCGACCGCGCGACCATCGCCAACATGGCCCCCGAGTACGGCGCGACCATGGGCTTCTTCCCGGTCGACGACAAGACCCTGGACTACTTCCGGGGCACCGGGCGCACGAAGTCGGAGATCGAAGCGCTGCAGGCCTACTTCAAGGCGCAGAAGCTCTACGGCATTCCGCGCAGCGGGGACATCGACTACTCGACCACGCTGAACCTGGACCTGTCCACGGTGGCCCCGTCGCTGGCCGGCCCGCGCCGCCCGCAGGACCGCATCGAACTGGGCCAGGTCAAGCAGCGCTTCGGCGAACTGTTCTCGACCCCGATGGACCAGGGCGGATTCAGCCAGCCGGCCGCGCGCCTGCAGCAGGGCTTCAAGACCTCCGAGGGCACCGAACTGCGCGACGGCGACGTGCTGATCGCGGCGATCACCTCCTGCACGAACACCTCCAATCCCAGCGTGCTGCTGGCGGCCGGACTGCTGGCGAAGAAGGCGGTCGAGGCCGGGCTGAAGGTCAGGAAGCACGTGAAGACCTCGCTTGCTCCGGGATCGCGCGTGGTCACCGAGTACCTGGAACGCGCCGGCTTGCTGCCCTACCTGGAAAAGCTGGGCTTCTACCTCTCCGGCTACGGCTGCACCACCTGCATCGGCAACGCCGGCCCGCTGGCCGCCGACATCGATGCGGCCATCACTTCCAACGACCTGGTGTGCGCGGCGGTGCTGTCGGGCAACCGCAACTTCGAGGCGCGAATCCACCCGAACCTCAAGGCCAACTTCCTCGCGTCTCCGCCGCTGGTCGTCGCCTACGCGATCGCCGGCAACGTGATGCGCGACCTGATGACCGAACCGGTCGGCCACGGCAAGGGCGGCAAGGCGGTGTACCTGGGCGACATCTGGCCGAGCACGGCAGAGGTCGACGCGCTGTTGAAGGTGGCGCTGGACCCGAAGGCCTACAAGGCCAACTACGCGCAGGTGCAGGACAAGCCGGGCAAGCTGTGGCAGCGCATCGACGGCTCGAAGGGCCAGGTCTACGACTGGCCGCAGAGCACCTACATCGCACGCCCCCCGTTCTTCGGCGACTTCGACATGCAGCCGCAGGGCGGCGCGGACTCGGTGCAGGCGGCGCGCGCGCTGGCGCTGTTCGGCGACTCGATCACCACCGACCACATCTCGCCGGCCGGCTCCATCAAGGAGAACTCGCCGGCCGGCAAGTGGCTGATCGAGCACGGGGTGGCGAAGGCGGACTTCAACTCCTACGGCTCGCGCCGCGGCAACCATGAAGTGATGATGCGCGGCACCTTCGCCAACGTGCGCATCAAGAACCTGATGATCGCGCCGAAGGCCGACGGATCGCGCGAGGAAGGCGGCGTCACGCTGCACCAGCCTTCGGGCGAGAAGATGTTCATCTACGACGCGGCGATGCGCTACATGGCCGAGGGGACCCCGCTGGTGATCCTGGCCGGCGAGGAATACGGCACCGGCTCCAGCCGCGACTGGGCGGCCAAGGGCACGCAGCTGCTGGGGGTCAAGGCCGTGGTCGCGCGCAGCTTCGAGCGCATCCACCGCTCCAACCTGATCGGCATGGGCGTGCTGCCGCTGCAGTTCCTCGGCGACGATTCGTGGCAGAGCCTGGGAATCCGCGGCGACGAGAGCTTCGACGTGCTGCTCGGCGACGACATCAAGCCGCAGCAGGAAGCCACGCTGCTGGTGCGCCGTGCCGGCCAGGCCGACCAGAAGGTCAAGCTGCGCCTGCGCATCGACACGCCGATCGAGGTCGACTACTACCGCCACGGCGGCATCCTGCCGTACGTGCTGCGCGAGCTGCTCGCGGCCTGAGCGCAGCCCTTCGAGGCCGCCCGCCCGGGGCGGCCTCGAAGGCGGCGGCGGCCGCGAGCGCGACCGCCGCCGGCGTCTTTCAGCCTGCCGGCGGCTGCGGCTGCAGCTCCAGCACGCGCAGCAGCGAACTGGTGTCGTCGCGGCCCCAGCCATGGCGCATCAGCTGCTGCAACTGCTCGTGCACCACGCGCAACGCCGGCAGTTGCAGGCCGTCGTGCTCGGCGGCAGCCAGCGCGAGGGCGAAATCCTTCGCGTGCAGCCGCGCCTGGATGCCGGCGGCGAAATCTCGCGCAGCCATCTTCGGCCCCATCAGCTCGAGCATGCGGCTGCCGGCGAAACCAGCCCCCAGCGCCTGCAGCATGCGCTGCGCATCGACACCCTCGGCCGCGGCCAGGCAGGTCGCCTCGGCGATGGCCTGGATGGTCACCACCTGCACCAGCTGGTTGCACAGCTTGGTCGCCTGTCCGCTGCCGCATGCACCCATGTAGGTCACGGTGCTGCCCAGCAGGCGCAGCAGCGGCAACGCCCGCTCGAAATCGCCCGGCGTCGCGCCGACCATGATCGACAGGCTGGCGTCGCGCGCCCCGCGCTCGCCGCCCGATACCGGGGCGTCGACGAAGCCCACGCCATGCCGCGCCAGTTCAGCGGCGATGCGCCGCGCTCCCTGCGGCGCGATGGTGCTGTGGTCGATGCACAGCAGGCCGGCAGCGGCCCCGTGCACCACCCCCTGCTCGCCCAGCAGCACCTGCTCGACGTCGTCGGTGGAGGTGACGTTGCTGACCACCACCTGCACCTGGCGTGCCAGCTCCGCCGGGCTGGCGCACAGCTCGATCCCCGCCTCGGCGGCGCGGCGCGCGCTCTCAGGACTTCGCGCCCAGGTGGCGAGCCGGTGCCCGGCGGCGCGCAGGTGTCCGGCCATCGGCCAGCCCATCGTGCCCAGGCCGATGACACCGATGCGCAGGGGTTCGGGTCGCGAGGAGGAGGCTGCGGAAGCGGTCATGGCGGCAGGAAGGTCACAGCGGGGCGGCGCACGCGACGGATAGGTTCAGGCTATGAGGAACATTGATACGCTGCATTAGACACTGCCCGGAGCGGGGTCTACAGTGGGCGCGGCCCCGTCGGGGCGGCAGCCCCGCGGTTTTCGCATCTCGCAGACCCCATTGCAGGAGACAACGATGAGCGCGCTCAAAGGCTCGAAGACCGAGCAGAACCTCAAGGATGCATTCGCCGGCGAATCCATGGCCAACCGGCGCTACCTGTATTTCGCGAACAAGGCCGACATCGAAGGCCAGAACGACGTCGCTGCGCTGTTTCGCTCCACCGCCGAAGGCGAGACCGGACACGCCCACGGGCACCTGGAGTTCCTGGAAGCGGTGGGCGACCCCGCCACGGGTCTGCCGATCGGCGCCACGCGCGACAACCTGAAGGCCGCGGTGGCCGGCGAGACGCACGAGTACACGGACATGTACCCGGGCATGGCGAAGACCGCGCGCGACGAGGGCTTCGACGAGATCGCCGACTGGTTCTCCACGCTGGCCAAGGCCGAGCGTTCGCACGCCAACCGCTACCAGAAGGCGCTGGACGTGCTGGCCGACTGAGGCCATTCGGCCCGGCGCCGCCG
>JAJYTY010000270.1 GCA_021792835.1 Pseudomonadota bacterium | reverse complement strand
CCGGGCGAGCCGGGCTTGGCCGGCAGCGCCTCGACCCCGGCGGCGATGCCCAGGATCGGCCAGCCGGTCTCGGTCTGCCAGTAGTTGTCGACCACCGGCTTGCCCAGCATTCCCGAAATCCAGCTCGAGGTCGGCTCGTCCAGCGGCTCCCCGGCCAGGAACAGCCGCTCCAGCGATGACAGGTCGCGGTCGCGCATGAAGGCGGGGTCGAATTTCTTCAGCACCCGCACCGCGGTCGGCGACGAGAACATCACCTGCGCACGATGCCGCTCGGCCAGGCGCCAGAAGATCCCCGCGTCGGGGCGCACCGGCGTGCCCTCGTACAGCAGCGTGGTCATGCCCTGGATCAGGGGCCCATAGACGATGTAGCTGTGCCCGACCACCCAGCCGATGTCGCTGGTGCAGAAGTAGGTGCCGCCGGGGCGGCCGCAGAACACGTCCTGCATCGAGGTCGCCAGCGCCACCGCGTAGCCCCCGGTGTCGCGCTGCACCCCTTTCGGGCGCCCCGTGGTGCCCGAGGTATAGAGGATGTAGCTCGGGTGGGTCGAATCGACCCACTCGCAGGGCACGCTGGCGTCGCCCACCGCGTCGCGCTCCGCGGCGTAGTCCAGATCGCGCCCGGCGACCGCGTCGAAGGCCTGCAGGCCGCGGTCGACCATCAGCACCTTCTCGGGCTTGTGCGCCGCGCGCTCGATCGCCTCGTCGAGCAAGGGCTTGTAGGGCACCACCCTTCCCGCGCGGGAGCCGGCATCGCTGCTGATGATCAGCCTGGGCGCCGCGTCGTCGATGCGGGTGGCCAGGCTCAGCGCCGCGAAGCCCCCGAACACCACCGAGTGAATCGCCCCGATGCGCACGCAGGCCAGCATGCCGAACACCGCCTCGGGAATCATCGGCATGTACAGCAGCACGCGATCGCCGCGCTGCACGCCGTGGCGCCGCAGGATGGCCGCCATGCGCTGCACCTCGCGGTGCAGTTCGGCATAGGTGTAGCTGCGGCTGCGCTCGACCTCGGTCGACTCCCACACCAGTGCCGGCTGCCCGGCTCGCTGCGCCAGGTGGCGGTCGACCGCGTTGTGGCAGAGGTTGGTGAGTCCGCCACGAAACCACGCCGCGAAGGGCTTGCGACTGTCGTCCAGCACCTGCTCGAAGGGGCGATGCCAGTCGATCAGCGCGGCCTTGCCGGCCCAGAACTCCTGCGGTTGCTCCACGGAACGCCGGTGGTACTCACGGTAGTCGGCCATGCCTGTCTCCTTCGTGATCTCGTCGTCACGGCGCGGCGCGCGCCTGCCCGCCGGTTCCGGACCCGGGTCCGGCCGGCAACGCCGAACCTAGACACCCCACCTGACACGACCCTGACCGAGCCGACCCGAAGGCGCTTCAGCCCACGGCGACCACCGCCCTCCCCCGCCAGCTACCCTGCATCAGCGCCTGCGCGGCCTCGAGCGCCTGCTCCAGGCGCAGGTCGTGCGCCATGCGCTCGAGCTGGCCCGGATCGATCTCCGCGACCAGCGCCGCCCACGCGGCGCGCCGGGCCGGCTGCGGCTGCATCACGCTGTCGATTCCGGCCAGTGTGACATTGCGCAGGATGAACGGCGCGACCGAGGCCGGAAAGTCCATGCCCTGCGCCAGCCCGCAGGCCGTGACGACTCCGCCCCAGCGGGTCTGCGCGCAGGCGTTGGCCAGCACATGGCTGCCCGCGGTGTCCACCACCGCCGCCCAGCGCTCCTTCTGCAGCGGCCTGCCCGGCTCGCTGAAGGCCTGGCGCGGCAGCACCTCGGAGGCACCCAGCTCGCGCAGGTATTCGGCGTGCTGCGGCTTGCCGGTGACGGCCGCGACCTTCCAGCCGCGTCGCGCCAGCAGCGCCACCGCGACGCTGCCCACGCCGCCGGTGGCCCCGGTGACCAGCACCTCGCCGTGCTCCGGGCGCGCGCCGTGTGCCGCGATGGCCTGCACGCACAGCATCGCGGTGTAGCCGGCGGTGCCGAGGATCATCGCCTGGCGCGTGTCGAAACCCTCCGGCAGCGGCACGAGCCAGTCGCCGCGCAGACTGGCGCGCTCGGCCAGGCAGCCCCAGTGGGTCTCGCCGACCCCCCAGCCATTGAGGATCCAGCGGTCCCCGGGCTTCCACTGTGGGTGGCTGCTTTGCAGCACCACCCCGGCGCCGTCGATCCCAGGCACCATCGGCCAGCTTCGCACCACCGGCGCACGATCGGTCAACGCCAGCGCGTCCTTGTAGTTCACGCTGGAGTGCAGCACCCGCACCAGCACATCCCCCGGCGGAAGCCGGGAATCGTCGAGTTCCCGGATCTCGGCCCGGAACTCCCCGTCGGGCTTGTCAAGCAACCATGCGTGGAACATGCCTGTGGCCTCCCCTTGCTCCCTTGCACTTGCGACATTCGAGCGACCCGGCGCGGCACGCGCGCCCCGGGGCCCCGGACATCCATCGTAGGCCTGCCCGCGGCCGCCTTGCACGGCGCTGGCGGCTCGCCTGGCGCGGCGGGCGCGTAGACCGCGCGAAGGTTGACGCCCATTCGACCGGGCCGCTAAAGTCGTGCGGCGATGAAATGCCCCTCGTTTCCTGCCGACGCGCTGCGCACCTCCCCGACGGTGCGCGCCGCCCTGACCAGCCTGGCGCTGGCCGCGGCCTGTTGCGCGGCCCCCGCGTGGGCGACGCCTGCGTCGGCGCAGCCCGGCGCCGACGCGCGACTGCAGCAGATCATCCGTCGCGCCGAGGCAACGCCGGCACCGACCTCGCAGGCCGCCGCGCACGATCCGGCCGACTGGTGGGGCGGCCCGCGGGTGGTGCACGAGGTGTCGTCGCGCGCGTCGCAGCTGGTGATCAACGCGCTGAGCTTTCTCGGCGTGCGCTACCGCTATGGCGGCGACCACGCGTCGAGCGGTGTCGATTGTTCCGGCCTGGTGCGCCGGGTCTACCAGGAAACCCTGGGCCTGGTGCTTCCGCACAACGCCGCGCAGCAAAGCCGGGAGGGCGAGAAGGTCGCCGAGAACGAGCTGCGACCCGGCGATCTGGTGTTCTTCAACACGCTGCGCCGGGCCTTCTCGCACGTTGGGATCTATATCGGCAACGGACAGTTCGTGCATGCGCCTCGTCCGGGCGAGCGCGTGCAGATCGCCAATCTCGACAGCCCCTACTGGGCGCGACGCTTCGACGGCGCGCGCAGGCTGATCACGCATGCCGCCGATCCGCTGCTGCCTTCGGCACAGGCGGCCTCGCTGCACGAATCGCCGACCGCGGCCGAAGACGGTTCCGCGGACGATTCCGCGCAGCTGCTGGACGTGGGCGACCAGCCCGGCATGCAGGCGCGGCAGGCCCCGGCGCCGACCACGCCGCCGGCCGCGATGCCGATTTCCAATGCCGTCCCCGACGGGGCTACGCCGGCCACCGAGAAGCTGATGGCCGGGGCCGTGCTTCCCCGGCCCACCGCGGCGCTGCCGCAGCCCTGAGGCGCCGGCGGGCGGCGCGGCCCGTCGCAACGCGCCGCGCCGGCCGGCTTCAGCGCCGCTGCGGCGGCAGGTCGGTACAGACGCCCTCGGCCACCTCGGCCGCCATGCCGATCGATTCGCCCAGCGTCGGGTGCGGGTGGATGGTGTGCCCGATGTCCACCGCGTCCGCCCCCATCTCGACGGCAAGCGCGATCTCGCCGATCAGGTCGCCG
>JAJYTY010000269.1 GCA_021792835.1 Pseudomonadota bacterium | reverse complement strand
CCGAGCCAACTAACGAGTGGGCGGCAGCCGAGTACCCGCGGACAACTCTCTCGACTCGATCGCCCGCCGCAGGCGTGAGGTCAGATCATCGGTCGCCTTGCCGGATGGGGCCGACCAGGTGGCAAGACTCAGGGGCAGCGTACTGGGCATTGCAGTCCATACGGGGGTATTGGTTGGTCAATATTGTTCCGTATTGGTTGGTTCCCTGCAGGGCACCGCAGCATACTGCCAGCCATGAAAGTCAGAATCATCGCTGATGACTTCACAAGCGCCGCGGACGGTCTGGTGGGCTTTGCCACCCGATTTGGCGGCGCCGGCGTGGCGATTCCAGGGGGACGCTCTGGACCGAACACCCGAGCGCCATTTGCGCGGAGCGTCGACACCGACAGCCGAGTGTGCAGTAACAAGCCGGCCGCGGAGCGCTTGGCCATTTGGGCTGTAGCATGGCGCGATGCCGACATCCTGCTCAAGCAATTCGACTCGACTCTGCGCGGGCCGCTAGCGAGCGAGTGCTTAGCCGCCTGGCGCAGCAGCGGGCGCCGCCCGACGCTGGTCGCGCCCGCCTTCCCGGCTGCCGGCAGGACGACGCAGCATGGGCGCGTGCTCATCGACGAGACACGCGTAAGCCGAACTGCTTTCGCGCACGACCCTTTGACACTGGCGAGCGAGGATTTCTTGCCAGCGCTGTTCGCCGCGCACAGGATCGAGTTGGCTGTGGCATCAGATGCTACCGACGTCGATCGACTGTTCGATCTAGGTCAACGAGCCGTAGTCCTCGACGCCACTGATGAGGCAGTTCTGCGCGCGGCGGCATCGCGCTTTCGCGGAGATCGCGGCATCCTGTGGGCAGGGTCGACCGGGAGTGCGCGAGCGCTGGCAGATAGCCTCTCAGCAACCTTCGCTGTTCCCGTCGACGTGCAGCGCGCGCTTCGTCCTTGGGTTCTTCTCGGCAGCCGCCATCCGGCTTCACGGCGGGAGGGCGCGCGTCTGGCGGAGGCCGGCTGTCAAGCGCGATTGCTGACGACGCCAGGGGATCCGATCGACCCCAAAGCGGCGGCCTTGCAGGTCGCCCGAGAGGCCGGGGATGCCGTGAGGCGCGGCGCGTGTGACGGCGTCGTCGCGAACGGAGCAAAGCCGCCAAGGCGCTCGCCATCCTACCTGACGCGCACTTGCTGGACGTGCTCTGCGAGGTTGAGCCCGGGGTTGCGATGTGCCGGCTGACCCTGAGGCTCGCGGGCGGTCTTCAGCTCCTGCCCCTTGTGACCAAGGCGGGGGGGCGCGGCACCGACGACACGCTGATCGCTTGCGCGCAGGCATTGACGGGGCGCGCATCGCCATGAGTCTTCCGATTGCCGTCACCGTGGGCGACGCCGCTGGTATTGGCCCCGAGATCGTTGTCAAGGCGCTGGGCGATCCCGATGCGAGCGGCGCCGCGCCGTCCGTCGTCATTGGCCCGGCGTTGGTACTCGAGCTGGCGGCGCAGCGCTGGGCACCGGGACTACGGGTTCGCCGCATTAGCGAGGTCGGGCAATACCGGGCAATGGCTGGCGCGATCGACGTGCTGGACGTGGGCTCGGTGCCGGCCGATCTGACGCCGGGTTGCATCGATCCCCGCGCGGGGCGCGCCGCGTATGAGGCCATTGAAGCGGCCATCCGTCTGGCGATGTCCAATCGCGTGGCGGGCATCTGCACAGCGCCCATTCACAAGGAAGCGCTGGCCGCCGCGGGGGTGCCCTTTGCGGGTCACACCGAAATGCTGACGGAGCTCTCCGGTACGAGCGACACCGCCATGATGCTGGTCAACCCTCACTTGCGCACGATGCTCGTCACGGTGCACTGCTCGCTGCTGGAGGCGGTGGACCAGCTGAGCGTCGCGCTGGAACTGCGCATCATCCGGCTCGCGCACCGCACGCTGCAGGACATGGGCATTCCGCGTCCGCGCGTGGCAGTCGCGGGTCTCAATCCCCACGCCGGCGAGGGCGGCCTATTCGGGCGCGAAGACATCGACGTCGTTGCGCCGGCCATCGCCCAGGCTCGCGACGAAGGCATTGACGCCAGCGGGCCGCATCCCGGTGACACGGTGTTCATGCGGGCGCGGCGCGGCCGATACGACATCGTCGTAGCGCAGTATCACGATCAAGGTCTGATCCCGGTGAAGCTGCTCGGCGTTGAAGACGGCGTAAACGTTACTGCCGGCCTGCCCTTCGTTCGCACGAGCCCGGATCACGGCACTGCGTTCGACATCGCAGGGCAAGGCATCGCCGACGCGAGCAGCCTCAAGACGGCGCTGCAGATGGCGCACCGATTGGCAGAGCAGCCCCGCCGGGCTGCCGCCCGATGACAAGGAGACCAGCCATGTGCCACTTCATCCTGATGCTGACCCAGAGCGATCAAACAGTGGCCGACGCACTGGCGGTCTACGAGCGAGTACGGCGAAGCTCACTGCGGTACGTAGGCTTCAAGGATATCGGCCTGCACTGGGACGAACTGGCCGAACTCGGCCGTCGTATCAAGGCCGATGGCCGCGAGCTGATGCTTGAGGTCGTGAGCACCACGCGCGAGGCGGAGCTGGCATCGATCGAGGCGGCCGCTCGCCTCAACGTTGATCACGTGCTCGGCGGTCGCCACGCCCGTGATGCCACCGAGCTCCTGCGCGGCAGGCCCATCCGCTATTGGCCCTTCGCCGGTCGCACCGTGGACCACCCAACCCGTCTCGAAGGCAGCACCAGCGAGATCGTCGACGATGCGCGGAAGCTCGCGAGTCTGCCAGGCGTGCATGGCCTGGACTTGCTGGCCTATCGCTTCCAGGGCGACGAGCCAGCCTTGGCGCGTGCCGTTGTCAATGCCGTGAGCGTGCCCGTGATTGCCGCCGGAAGCATCCACACCCCTGAACGCGTGGCGGCCATGCGTCAGGCCGGTGTCTGGGGTTTCACGGTCGGCAGCGCACTGTTCGATGGTTTGTTCGAGACTGATCCCATCCGCTCGCAGGTGCAGACCATTCTGGAACTGGAAGGCGTGCAGCCATGACGCCCGCGGCTGTCGCGTCCGCCGGGCTCTGGCCGCTGTTGTCAGCGCTACGCCAACATCGCTTTGTCGATCTCACGCATGCTTTCGACGAGAGTATTCCCCACTGCGAGCGTTTTGCGCCGGCGCGACGAACCACCCTGTTCAGCCACACAGCGGGCGAAGGAACGCTTGGGCACGGGTTCCTGGCGCACGAGTACACCCATACCGGCCAATGGGGTACCCACGTGGATCCCGGCGCGCACTTCGTCGACGGGCGGCGTTTCCTCGACGAGATTCCCGTTGACGAGATGGTGTTGCCGCTGGTCGTCATCGACGTACGCGAGGCCGTGCGGCTCGACCCAGACTACTGCATCGGGCTCGAAGACGTGGCGGCCTGGGAAGGACGCCATGGCCGTATCCCGTCAGGTGCATTTATCGCCATGCGCAGTGGTTGGTCCGAGCGCTGGCCGTCTCAATCGCGCATGATGAATCGGGATTCGCTGGGCGTGGCGCACTTTCCTGGGTGGAGTCAACCGGTGCTGGAACTGCTGTCACGGATCGGCATATACCGGCCACTTCGGAGTCGGCGTAATCAGGCCAGCTGAGGCCGGCGGCGGCGCCGGTCGGAGTCGGCATATACCGGCCAGCGCAGAGTCGGCATATATCGGCCACGGCG
>JAJYTY010000268.1 GCA_021792835.1 Pseudomonadota bacterium | reverse complement strand
CGCGCTGACGACTCCGGCGAACAGCAGGTCGCGCGCGCCGTCGCGCCGCGTCAGCCGACGCTCGCCGCGTTCGATGAATACCGGGCTGCCGCTGGAGCCCGGGTACACGGCGGCGTCGATCAGGAACTGCCGGCGCCCCTCGAAGTCCAGCGCCGCCGGCGTGGCGGTGCTGCCGCGGCGCAGGATGGGCATCAGGTTGACCTGGTCCCAGACCCCGCTCGGATAGCCGACGAACAGCACTTCCTCCAGCGCGTCCAGCCCGTCCCACGCCGCGGCGTCGGGAATCATGCGGCTGTCGATGGCCTCGATGTAGAGCTCCACCCCCTCGCCAGCCGCCGCCTGGCGCAACGGCTCCAGCGGCGCGACCGCCAGGTCCACCGCGGGGTCCGGATGCACGTACCAGGCCGCCGGGAACTCCTCGATGCGCAGCTCGAAGCGGCAGCCCAGCAACGGGCACGAGCGCCGCGCCTGCGTGAACACCAGCGCGCCCTCGCGCACGCCCTCCACCAGGTGGCGGTTGGTGACGACGAAGTCGGCCGGCCCGCGGCGCCCGTGGTGGCGCACCACGAAGGCGGTGCCCGAGCCCTGGCTGCCGTCGTCCAGCACCGTGTCCACGCGCACCGTGCTGAACAGCAGGCGCTTGGCGACCGAGTCGACACGCATCGCGGGGTCCCCGGCTGGCGGCTCAGGCGCCGCCGGCGCTGCGGTTCAGGCGCTGCAGCGCGGCCACCGCGGCCGCCTGCGCCTGCGCGGCCTCGGCCTCGGTGCCCATCATGGTCAGGCGCCCGAAGGTCCCGAAGGGCTTGACGTCGACCAGCGTGACGTGGGCGGCCTTCTCGGCCTCGTTGGCGGCGTACATGATGTAGCCGGCCGGCTCGACCTCCAGGATGAACATGCTCTTGCCCGGCAGCAGCATCGAGCCCTTGCGCAGCTGGCGGTTGATCAGCGTGGCGTGGTCGGGAGTGACGGCGCGGATGATCTCGTTCCACGCCACCTGGCAGGGCAGGCGCGACTCGATGGTCGCGCCGAGCTGATCCAGCATGACCTGGCCCGCCGCCTGCACCTCGCTCTGGTTGCGGTAGTGCAGTTCCACGGATCCGAAGGAGCGCTCGACCACCTGCTCGCCCATGTGCACGTTGGTGCGCTTGAGCGCGGTGTCGGACAGGCTGTGCACGGCCATGCCGGGCGCCACCTCGACCCACAGGCAGGCATCGCCGGGAACCGGCAGGAAGCCCTGCGACGAGGTGCCGAGGTAGGACGCCAGCTGCTCCTGCAGGGCGTCGATGAACACGAAGGTACGAAGGGTGACGTTCACGTGCGGCCCTTCATCGGGTAAGGCTCATGTACAGCATCGGCAGCTTCTCCGGCAGCCGGTCCACCTTGTCGATCACGGTGAAATTGCGCGCTCCGAAGATGCGCGACACGTACAGGTCGGCATGCGGGTCCAGCGACAGCGCGTAGACCGTCACGCCCTCGCGCCCCAGCGCCTCCACCGCGTTGCGGGTGTCGTGGCGCAGGTACTGCGGATCGCGCACGTCGTTGTCGGCCGGCTCGCCGTCGGTGACCACGAAGCAGATCTTCTTGCGCTGCGGCTGGCGCGCCAGCGCGCGCCCGGCGTGGCGCAGCGCGGCCCCCATGCGGGTCGAGTAGCGCCCCTGCATGCCGGCCAGGCGGGCCTTGGCCAGGTCGGCGTAGGGCTGGTCGAAGTCCTTGAAGCGGTAGTAGTGCACGTCGTGCCGGCCGTCGGAACAGAAGCCGTGGATGGCGAAGGGATCGCCGATGCGCTGCAGCGCCTCGGCCAGCAGCACGGTGGCCGAGCGCGTCAGGTCGAGCACGCTGTAGTCCATGCCACGCACCTTGTCGTTGCTGGACTCCGACAGGTCCAGCAGCACCATCACCGCCAGGTCGCGCTGCGCGCGCTTGAGTCGCACCATGCAGCGCCCGTCGGGCTGCACGCCCATGCGCAGGTCGGTCATCAGGCGCACCGCGGCGTCGAGGTCGATGTCGTCGCCCTCGCGCTGGCGGCGCTGGCGCTGCAGGCCCTGCGGAATCATCGACTCGATGAGGAACTTCAGGCGCGACGCCACCGGCTTGTGGCGCGCCAGGATATCGTCGATCAGCGCCATCTCGCCGGCAGGCGCGTGGCGCTCCAGCAGGGTCACCCAGTTCGGGCGCTCGAGCTGGATCTGGTAGTCCCACTCGGGGTAGTGGAAGGGCTCGGAAACCGGCGGCCGCCCCTCCAGGGAATTGATGCTGACGCCTTCCTGGTCGAGGTAGAACTCGGTGGGAAGCACCCACACTTCCTGCGCATCGTCGCCGGCGAACTCGTTGTCGAGGTCGTTGACCATCTCCATCACGCTGACCTTGCGGCGCACCTGATGCTGCGCCTCCCAGGTCGCCTCCAGCGCCTGCGCCTCGTCGTACTCCTCGAGCTGCCAGACGGCGCGGTTGTCGTCGCGGTAGAGGGCACGCTGCGCGTCCAGGCGCCGGTTGTACTCCGGCAGGCCCAGCTCCAGCAGCGCATGCCCGAGCTCGACCCCCACATTCCAGCTCAGCTGGTTGTCCTGCAGTTCGGACTCGGCGCGAAACAGCTCCACGCCGCGGCGTACCCACGGGTGCGGGTCCGTCGGCTCGGTCTCCAGCAGCGCGCGCGCCAGGCGGTTGAGCAGGTCGCCGACGCGCCCGGGCTCGCAGGTGTCCAGCGGCGGATGCAGCGCCAGCCAGGCCTCGCGCATGTTGGGAAAGCGCCGGATGGCCAGTTGCTCGACGCGCGCGTCCTCGATCAGCTCGACCAGCGCGATCTGCAGCGGCGACAGGGTCTGCATGGACAACGGTCGCGGCGTGAACACCAGGTGCGCGGTGCAGTGGTTGGCGACCGCGCGGTACAGGTCCAGCGCCGCGACCACCTGCTGCGGCGGGGTGTCGGGGCCCAGCGGGCGCCAGTCGTCGTAGGCGTCGGCCACGTGCACGACATAGTGCTCGATGTACGGGCGCAGCCCTTCGCGGCTCTCGTAGTCGCCGGCGGTGGGTCGCAGGAACACGTCGCGTCCCCACATCGCGCGCAGGTAGATGTTGAGACGGCGCTGGATGTTGACGAACAGCGTGCCCTTGCGCTCCTGCTGCAGCACCGACAGCGCGTCGGGGCTGCGCAGCGAGAAATAGGCGACCTGGCCGTCGAAGTCGGTCTTGTAGGCCTGAGCACCCCACTGCACCCAGCGCCGCAGGCCTCCCAGCGTGAGCTCGGACAGCAGGCGGTCGAGCTGCTCGAGCATCGGGCGCATGCCGCGCGGCGCCTGCGCCAGCATCAGCGACAGCACGTTGAGGTATTGCCGGAACAGCTCGTCGTCGCCCAGGCGTTGCGCGGCCTGCGGGGCGGTTCCGGCGATCAGCGCCAGCACCGCGCCCGAGGTCTTCGACGCCATCGCCAGCAGGAAGTTCACCAGCTCGGGCAGCACGTCCTCGCCGATGCCGCGCGCCAGCTGCGGCATCGATTGCAGGTAGCTGACCACCAGCTCCTCGCCGCGACCGAGCTGGTGCAGCGCCAACGCGCCCTTCAGGTAGTTGTCGAGGCCGCGTGGCGAGAAGGCGCGCGAGGCCTCGTTCCACGACGCGCGCAGCAACTCCTGCGCGCCGCCGGGCAGCTCCTTGTACAGCTCCTGGAATTCCTCCAGATGGATGCTCATCGCGACACCACGGCCC
>JAJYTY010000267.1 GCA_021792835.1 Pseudomonadota bacterium | reverse complement strand
GCGCGGGCGCCGGCAAGCCGACACCGCGCCAGCAAACCGTCGGCGCGGCGCCGGCTGGCGCCGCCGCGTCGGCGTCCGCGCCGGTGTGGGCGGGCGAGCTCCGCGAACTGCGCGAACAGATGGAGGCGTTGCGCGACTGGGTGCACGCCAGTGTCGCGCAGGCGCCGGTGGGCTCGCCGTCGGCGATCGAGTTGCGCCTGCAGGCGATGGGCCTGGACGCGACAGCCGCGCGCGCCGCGGCTGTGGCGGCGCCGGACCTGGACTCCGCGCTCGACGCCTGGCTGGCGCGCCTGGATCTGCTCGACGATCCGATGAACGTCGACGGTGTGTACGCGCTGCTCGGCGCAACCGGCGTGGGCAAGACCACGACCATCGCCAAGCTCGCGGCGCGCCTGGTGCTGCGCCACGGCACGCACGCGGTGGCGCTGGTGACCACCGATACCTACCGCATCGGCGGGGTGGAGCAGTTGCGCATCTACGGGCGCATCCTGGGCGTGCCGGTGGGCGTGGCGCGCGATGCAGCCGAGCTGCGCGCGCAACTGCAGGCCTTCGCGCAGCGGCGCTTCGTGCTGGTCGACACGATGGGCCTGAGCCCGCGCGACGCGCGCCTGGACGAGCAGTTGCAGTGGCTGCGCGAACTCGGCCCCGCGGTGCGTCCGCTGCTGCTGCTCGGAGCCGGCATGAGTTCGGCGGTGTACGAGCAGGCCTGGCAGATCTACGGCGCGCTGCCGCTGGCCGGCTGCATCCTGACCAAGCTCGACGAGACCCCGGTGTTCGGTGCGGCCTTGCAGTGGCTGCAGCAGCGGCGCCTGCCGCTGTGGTTCTATACCGACGGCCAGCGCGTGCCCGAGGACCTGCATGAGCCGGCGCTCGCTAAGATTAAGGGATTGTTGCAACGCGCCGCGTCGGTGCCGCGCGCCGACCCGGCGGCGGCTGGCCCTGGCCGCGAGGACTCCGCCCCTGCCGTCGCGAACAGCCGCTGAAGGATCACCACGCCATGGATCAAGCCGAAGGATTGCGCCGCCTGCAGCGGCGGGCCACCAAGGTGATCACGGTCGCCAGCGGCAAGGGTGGCGTGGGCAAGACCAACGTGGTCGCCAATCTGGCGGTGAGCCTGGCACGCGGCGGCGCGCGCGTGATGGTGTTCGACGCGGACCTGGGGCTGGGCAACATCGACATCCTGCTCGGGCTGACCCCTCGCTTCAACGTGTCGCACGTGCTGTCGGGCGAGAAGACCCTGCAGCAGGTGCTGGTGCGCGGCCCGCAGGACATCTGGGTCCTTCCGGCGGCCAGCGGGATCAGCGCGATGGCGGCGCTGGACGCGCGCAGCCAGTCGCGCCTGATCGATGCCGTCAGCGCGCTGGACCTGCAGCTCGATTTCCTGCTCGTCGATTGCGCAGCCGGCATCAGCGGCGACGTGCTGACCTTCAGCCGCGCGGCGCAGGACCTGATCGTCGTGCTGTCCAACGAACCGGCATCGGTGGCCGACGCCTACGCGCTGATCAAGGTGCTTTCCAGGCAGTACGGACTGCGCCGCTTCCACCTGCTGCCCAACATGGTGCGCGATGCGCGCGAGGGGCAGTCGCTGTTCGCCAAGATCACCGGGGTCAGCGACCGCTACCTCGACGTGTCGTTGGACCTGGCGGGCAGCATTCCCCTCGACGCCGCGCTGCGAGCGGCAGTGCGCGCGCAGCGCGCGGTCGTCGAATCGGCCCCCGACAGCGCCGCGGCGAAGGCTTTCGCCGCGCTGGCCGAGCGCGTGCGCGCATGGCCGCTGCCGGACGGGCCCAGCGGGCAGCTGGAGTTCTTCATGACGCAGTGGCTGCAGGCCGACGCCGCGGCGTCGTCGGCCTGAGCCGCGGCATGCGGCAGGCGCCCACCCGATGATGAAATCCGTGGTCTACGCCCCTCAGGAAACCCGCGAGCAGCGCCTCGACCGACACCTGCCGCTGGTGCGCCGCATCGCCGCGCAGATGGCGGCGCAACTGCCCGCGTCGGTCGACATCGCCGACCTCGAGCAGGCCGGCATGATCGGGCTGTGGGACGCGCTGGAGCGGGGCCAGGACCAGGCCGCGGCGCAGTTCGGCGCCTACGCGGCGATACGCATCCGTGGCGCCATCTACGATGAGCTGCGCAGGCAGGACTGGCTGCCGCGGCGCAGCCGCGCGCAGGAACGCGCGATCCAGCGGACCATGCAGTCGCTGACGCAGTCCCTCGGGCGCCCTCCCGACGACGCCGAGATCGCCGAAGCGCTGGGGTGGAGCCTGGCGCACTACCACGTGACGCTGGCGCAGACCAGCCTGCAGTTGCTGTACCTGGAGGACCTCGCGGCCGGCGAGGGGCGCGATTTCACCGAACGCCATGCCGATGTCTCGATCGCGCAGCCCGACCAGGCCTTGCAGGACGAGCAGCTCGAACGCGACCTGCAGGCGGCGATCGGCACGCTGCCGGATCGCGAGCGGCTGATCCTGTCGCTTTACTATCAGGAAGACCTGCAGCTCAAGGAGATCGGGGAAGTGCTCGAGGTCAGCGAATCGCGCGTGAGCCAGCTGATGAAGCAGGCCGTGATGCGCTTGCGCGCCAGTCTGCGCGACCACGGCGCTGCGCCCGCGCGCTGACGCCGCATCGCTGGGGCCGGCATGGATTTCCTGAGCATCGTCGGACTGCTGGTCGCGATCGGATCGATCGTCGTCGGGCAACTGCTCGAGGGCGGCAACATCGCTTCGATCCTGCAGCCCACGGCCTTCCTGATCGTGATCGGAGGCACGCTGGGCGCGGCCATGCTGCAGTACCCGCTGCCGGTGTTCCTGCGCTCCATTCGCATGCTGCCGTGGGTCCTGCGCCCGCCGCCGTCCGACCCGCAGGGTGCCATCCGCAGCATCCTGCAGTACAGCGACATCGCGCGGCGCAACGGCCTGCTGGCGCTGGAGGGACTGATCGACGACATCGACGATGCCTTCCTGCGGCGCGGACTGCAACTCCTGGTGGACGGCGCCGATCCTGCGAAAATCCGCTCGACCATGGAGCACGAGATCCAGTCCGTCGAGCACCACGACAGCCAGGCGGCGAAGGTGCTGGAGTCCGCCGGAGGCTACGCGCCGACGGTGGGCATACTCGGCGCGGTGCTGGGGCTGATCCACGTGATGGAGAACCTGGCCGATCCGAGCAAGCTCGGAGCCGGGATCGCGGTGGCCTTCGTGGCCACGATCTACGGGGTGGGGTCGGCCAACTTGTTTTTTCTTCCCGTTGCGAACAAGATGAA
Source organism: Pseudomonadota bacterium (assembly GCA_021792835.1). GTDB lineage: Bacteria > Pseudomonadota > Gammaproteobacteria > Burkholderiales > Burkholderiaceae_C > Thiomonas_A. Next base: position 446 of record JAJYTY010000267.1, on the reverse strand, counting down.
AAGCATTGTTCATGAAAGGGCCAAGCTGCAGGAACTGGTGGTCGACGGACTCGTGGCCATCGCCGAGGGCGAAAACCCGCGCATGATCGAAGGCCGTCTGCAGGGGTATTTCGCATATTGATCAGCATGGCTGGCGGTGGCACGCCCGGTGGGGCTAGGAGGCGACTGGATGGAAGCGATGCAGGAAGGTGCCGATGGAATCGGCAACATCGTGCCGGCCAACCCGCTGCGACCCGTGGGGGGCACGCAGGATGGTTCGGGCTCGCCGCGCCAACGTGAACCGCGACGTCCGCCGCCGCGGCCGCCGGGGGCACCGCAGCCGCAATCCCCGCCGCGTCCGCCCGACGGCGAGCCGGGGCACCGCATCGACGAACTCGCCTGATATCCCGAACCACACCCTTCCTCTCGGAGTCCGAACTTGACCATGGTCGCCGTCCTGCTCGCGC
>JAJYTY010000043.1 GCA_021792835.1 Pseudomonadota bacterium | reverse complement strand
CCAGACGATCGGGGGCGCGGGGGGGGGGGGTGAACGGGTGCGCGGTACGGCGTGCTCAGTGCGCGCCGAGCAGCACGATCTCGCCCTTGCCGCCGCAGGCGAGGTCGCCGCACAGGCGCAGGCCGCGGGGCTCGGGGTCGATGAGGTCGGGCAGGCTGGCGCGCACGCGCCGCGCCAGCAGCCGCAGCCAGCTCAGGTCGACCTGCGCGCTGGGGTTGAAGGTGGGGGGCAGCCGCGGCGCCGCGCGCGTGAGCAGCAGGCTGCCGCGGCGCAGTCCCAGCGCCGGCGAATCGGCGCATCGCGGAGTCACCAAGGTACCGGCGAGCATGCCGGCGGCGCAGTCGCGCCCGCAGCCGCCGCCCACCAGCACGAGCCCGCGGCGCATGCCCGAGGCGGCGCGATCGCCGGCGCGCCCGTGCACCACGATCTCGCCGCCGCGCATGCCCTGGCGCGCGTCCCACGGCGCGCCTGCCAGGAAGTGTCCGGCGTCGCCGAGCACGCGCAGGCGCCCGCCGCGCATGCCGCCGCCGGCGAAGTCGCCGCAGTCGCCGTCGACGATGATCTCGCCGGCGAGCATGTCGATCCCGAGCAGGGCGCCGGCATGTCCCTCGATGCGCAGGCACCCGCCGTCGAGTCCGCGCCCCAGGCCCTGCGGGCGCGCGGTGCCGGTGCGCAGCACCAGCAACTGTTCGTTGGCGGCGCCTTCGTCGCGCACCTCGAAATACTCGCCCAGGGCCTGCGCCGCGGGCGCCAGGGGCAGGCGCTCGAGCTGCGCGAGCGGCAATGCGGCAGCATTGCGCGGGCTCGGCAGCATCAGGTCCTCGGGAAGGCGCGCGCCCGCGCGCAGCGTCAGCACGCGGGTCATGACAGGATTTCCCGCAGGTGGTAGTGGTGCTTGCCCAACTTGCCGCCGTAGTTGCCGGCGCTGATGCGCAGCACCCCGCCGTCGGCGCCGACCTGGCACACGGCCTGCATGGCCGCGCGCATGGCCGTGCGCATCGCCGTGTCGTCGACGGCGTCGAACACGATCTCCATCACGGCCCCGACCTGGTCGTCGAGCTCGCCCTGCACGGCGCCGCGCAGCGTGGGGCAGTAGAGGTGGTTGGTCGACGCCGGCAGCTTGGGATAGCGCGAGCCCACCTTGGAGCCGGATCGCACGATGCCGCCGGGGAAGGGCGCGATCACCCCGGCGAGATCGCGGCACGCCGCCACCGCCGCCTCGCAGGCGTGCAGGGCCTGCGCGCGACCACGCGCCAGCACCAGCACGTTGCCGCCGCCGATGCCGCGCAGCACGCCGGTGCTCTCCTCGATCAGGAATTCGCCGTCCATCACCGGAATGCGCCAGTAGCGCCGCGACTCCAGCACCTTCGACATCTGCCAGCCGTCGCCGAAATAGCGCAGGTTGCGTCCCAGCGCGATCGGCTCGCTGCCCTGCGGGGCGTCGGCCCCGCTGAACACGGCCGTGGTCGGGCAGGTCAGCACGCACTGTCCGACGCGGCGCTCCAGCTGCCGCGCCAGCTCGCTGCCGGACACCGCGAACAGCAGCAGCGCCACTCCGGGGCGGCCGTCCGGAGTCTCGTGCGACGCCAGCTCGCGCTCGATGCCGGCCTCGCAGCCGCAGCCGATCACCGAGGTGGCGAAGCCGCAGGCCGATGCCGCGGCCTGGCGCGCCCAGCCGGCGGTGTCGGCGGTGACGAGCACGCGCGCGGCCTTCATGCCGAAGGCCTCGGCGAAGGTGTCGTCGATGTGCACGCCGCCGCGGATCATGGGCTTTTGCGCGTGCAGGCGTGCTGCAGCGGCGCCGGTGTTCCGCATGCGCAGAGTTCGTCGGTACCCAGCTTGAAGCTGTTCAGTCCGAGGGTCATGTAGCGTCCGAAGTAGTCTTCCAGCTCGCTTTCGATCGTGGCGTCGAATTCCGGCGCCGCGGTATGCACGCGCCCCTGCACGCTGCGCACGACGCGGCCGTCGCGCACGATCAGTTCGCCGTCCTTGAACACATGGGTCGGGCGCGCGAACATGGCCTCCACGTCGTCGTGCTCGCGGTAGGCGACGATGTCGGCGACGGCGCCCGGGCCCAGGTGCCCGCGGTCGTGCAGTCCCAGCGCGCGCGCCGGCGCGGCGCGCGTGATCACCGCGATCTCCGACAGCGAGTACTCGCGCTGCAAGTGTCGCAGCTGGCTGTGCGCGCCAACCTCGGCGTGCAGGGTGTCGAGCTGGCGGTTGCGGAAGTCGCGGTCCATCAGCAGGCGGATCAGGTGCGGGTAGCTGGTGAAGGGCGCGCCGTTCGGGTGGTCGGTGGTCAGGAACACCCGCCACGGATCGGCCACGCGCAGGAACAGCTCCAGCCCGATGGTCCACTGCAGTGCGTTGACGAACTGCTTGTCGCGGTAGCGGAACGGGACCACGCCGCATCCGGCATCGCATTCGATGTCGGTGCAGTTCCACGCCTTCGGATGGGCATGCCGGTGGTTGGCGAACTGGGCCATCGTGTCGCCGGAGGCGGTGATGGTCTGCCCGAACAGGATCTGCCCGACGTCAATGGAGATGTTGGGAAGCCGGTTGACGGCGTCGGCGATGGCTTCGGCGGCCGACGAGAACTTGCGCTCTCCCTCGGTGCCGTAGCTGTGGAACTGGATGTGCGTGATGTGCAGCGGAAGTCCCTCGGCCGCCTCCATGGTGGCCAGCGTGCTGGCCACGTTGCCGGCGACGCCGAGGTTGCTGGCATGCACGTGCAGCGGATGCGGCAGTCCCAGTTCGTGCACCGCGCGCGCCAGCGCCTGCAACACCTGGCGCGGGCTGACCCGGTAGTACGGATGCAGCGCGTCGAAGTCCAGCGCGCGCTGGTTGAACTTGAAGGCCGAGATCCCGCCGGGATTGACCACCTTGACCGCCAGCGCCTGGGTGTTGCGCACCGTCCAGCCCACGTAGTCGGCGATGCGCTGCGGTGCCGCCCCCTGCGACAGCATGCGCAGCAGGTAGTCGTCGTTGCCCAGCATCACGTAGGCGCCCTTGTCGACCATCGGCGTGTCGGCCAGTTCCATGTGCGCCTGGCGCGCCCCCAGCGGCAGCATGGCCGGCTCGAAACAGGCGGTGTAGCCCATCTCGGCGTAGCGGTAGCCGGTGGCCCAGGTGGTGGGCGTGGCATGGCCGCAGCCGGCATGCATCCAGGAGCCGTCGGGCAGGCTGGCGCCGGCGCGCGCGCCCAGCAGGTGGTCCTCGTCGAGCAGGCCACGAGCGACGTTGATCTTGCCGCCCCCGATGTGCGTATGGATGTCCAGCGCCCCCGCCATCACCAGCGCGCCCTCCAGGTCGATGCTGCGGTCCACCACGGCGTGCGGCCCGGGGTCGGCGACGATGCGTCCGTCGCGCACATGCAGGCTGCGCGGCACGCGGTCCAGACCCTGCACGGGGTCGACGATGCGTGCGTTGTCAAGCCGCAGCATGGATCAGCTCCTGCTGCATGCGCGCCAGCACGTCCGCCACTCCGGGAAGCTGCGCCGGGGCGGGAGCGCCCAGCGGCAGCGTCACCACCTGATCCACGCGGGTCAGCGCGCCACGCTGCTGCACCCCCGGGGTGGCCACCGGGATGAACACCTCGACCCCCGGCGGGGCGCGCATGTCGGCGCGGCCCAGCACGATGGTCGGGCAGTGCGTGCGCGGCGGCAGGCGGGACGGGTCGAAGGCGCTGATCCACAGCAGCAGATCGCATTCGTCCGCGGCCAGCAGTTCGTCGGCCGCACGCTGCAAGGGGTCGCTGCGCGCAATCCCCTGCGTGAACTGCATGCGCGGCGGGTAGCCGGCCAGCCAGGTGCATACCTGCTGTGCGCTGGCGCCACCGTCGTCGCCGCCCAGCGGCAGCGCGGCCCAGCGCGTGGCGGCGTTGAGGTCGATCACCAGGTCGAGCATGGCCCGCACGGCCAGGTCCGCGCCGGGGTGATCGAGCTCGCCGGCATCCCACAGCAGCACGCCGTAGCGCGCCGCGCGCAAGGTGTCGAGCAGCGCGTCGATGCGCGCCATGTCGACGCCCCGCCAGGACGCGCACTGCGGCGCCGCGCCGGCCAGGCGCGCGCGCAGCAGCCCGAACAGCTCGCCGAGGGACTCGTTCGGACAGTCGATGGCGAGCTCTGCACCGGCGGGCCAAAGCCGCGGCCGGAGGAGAGGGGAGCCGACGATCAGGACCCGCCGGTGCAGTTCGCCAAACAGTCCCTGCCCGGAGTCGTCCAGGCAGCGTTCGAACAAGCGCGGAGCGGCCGCGCCCACGGTTCCCGCCAGCAGCACCACGTCGGCGCGGTTGCGCAGTTCCGACAGCGTGCTCAGCACGGAGCCGCCGCGGCGCAGCGGCAGCAGGTTGCGCAGCTGCGCCGCGGCATGCATGTGGTCCAGCCGCGCGCCGCTGCGCTCGGCCAGCCGCACCGCGGCGCGCAGGCCCTGAATGTCGCAGCCGAGCCCCGCCAGCAGGGGGCGGCGTGCGCGCACCAGCAGGCGCACGGCATGTGCCAGCGCGTCGCCGGCGTCGGCCGGCCGGCCGTCCACCAGGGCGTCGGCGCGCGCAGGCACCGCGAACAGTGCGCGAGCACGCTCGCAGCCCCGCGCGGCGACGGCGGCGCGGCCGTCATGCACGTCCACCCGCAGGTCGTCGCACAGCAGGCTGCAGAAGGGGCAAACCACGTTTTCCAGGCTCATCGATGGGGAGTGCGATCGGTCCACGGGCTGGCTTCGTGCATGTTCCATGCCAGGTGCGCGTTCCCGGGGGAGGCGTCGGCGAGGGCGGGCGCGGCGTGGCTTTGTGTTGCATCCGATCGCAGCGCGGCGTGACACTGTGTCACGCCGCGCCGGGGCGGAAGTGCCGCGCGCATGGGCGCGCCGAGGCATCGGCGCGATGGCATGTCCTTTGCTTGAAGGGGACGAAGCCCCTCGACCCAGACCATGATCCGAACCCTCGCTCCCTCTACCTCCCGTTCCACGGCTCCGGCTCCGGCCGGCGTACGGGTGTTCGCGCCGGCCCGCCTGCACCTGGGTTTCTTCGACCTGCACGGCGGCCTGGGGCGCAGCTTCGGCAGCCTCGGCGTGGCGCTGGACGGACTGGGTACCGTGGTGCGCGCGCGTCGCGCGCCGCAGCTGCGGGTGCAGGGTGAGCAGGCCGTGCGCGCGCGCGGCGTGGCCGAAGCGTTGCTGCAGGCGGCGGGCATCCGGGGCGGGGCCGAGGTGCAGGTGGAGCAGGCACTTCCCGAGCATGTCGGACTCGGCTCCGGGACCCAGCTGACGCTGGCCGTGGGCACGGCGCTGGCGCGCCTGTTCCAGCTGCCGCTGGATACGCGGGCGCTGGCCTTGCTGCTCGACCGCGGCCGGCGTTCGGGGATCGGCATCGGAGCTTTCGACCAGGGAGGTTTCCTGGTCGACGGCGGCCGCGAGCCGACGGGAGGCGGGGTGCCCCCGTTGATCTCGCGCCTGCCGGTGCCGGCAGGCTGGCGCTGGATCCTGCTGTTCGACCCTGCGCACCGCGGGCTCAGCGGCGGGGCCGAGAAGCAGGCCTTCGCGGCGCTTCCACGCTTTCCCGAGCGCCAGGCCGAGCGACTGTGCCGGCTGGTGCTGATGCAGATGCTGCCGGCCTTGGCCGAGGCCGACGTCGACGCCTTCGGCGTCGCGCTGACCGAGGTGCAGGACGGTGTCGGCGACCACTTCGCGCCGGCGCAGAACGGGCGCTACGCCAGCGCCGCGGTGGGCGAGGCGCTGGACCTGCTGCGACGCGCCGGCGCCGCGGCGGTGGGCCAGACCTCGTGGGGGCCGACCGGTTTCGCGCTGGCCTCCAGCACCCAGCACGCGCAGCGCCTGCTGGCCGAACTGCAGTCGACTCCGGTACTGCGCTCGCTGCACTCGCGGGTGTGCGCCACGCGATCCGAAGGCGCGCGGGTGGAGGCGCTGCCCGACGAGTTGCATGCGCTGCACCGCGGCGGCGCGATGTCCGCGCTGCATTCCTGAATCCTTGCGCCGCAGTTGCACGCCGACGCCGACCCGATTCTTCCTTCTTCAGCCATGGACAAACCCTACATACTGCACTTCGCGACACCCGGTCCGCGGGTCAGCCCCTTCGACGTCAACATGGCCTACGACGCGGGTTGGGACGCCGTCGTGCCCTACGCCGGAGTCGGCCCTGAGGACATCGCCGCGTTCACGCAGGATGCGATCTTCTCGCGCGGCCCCAGCGGGGTGCGGCGCACCGGCATGTTCCTCGGCGGGCGCGATGCCTGGGTGGCTGCCGACATGCTGCAGGCGGCGCGCGCGGCGATGGTGCCGCCCTTCGAGGTCTCGGTGTTCGCCGACCCCAGCGGCGCCTACACCACGGCGGCGGCGATGCTGGCCAAGGTCGAGCATGCGCTGGCGCATGGTTTCGATCTGGGTTTGCGCGGGGCCTGCGTGCTGGTGCTCGGCGGCACCGGTCCGGTGGGGCTGGTGGCGGCCGCGCTGGCGGCTCAGGCGGGAGCGCGGGTGCGCGTGGCCAGCCACGGCGGGGCGCAGCGCGCGCAGATGGCCGTGGATACGCTGCGCTCGCGCGCCGCGGGGAACTACGAGGCCGTGGGCTGGGGTGACGACCCCGCATCGCGCCTGCCGCCGCTGCGCGATGCCGACGTGGTGCTGGCGGTGGCACGGGCCGGCGTGCAGGTGCTGGCGGCAGCCGAACTCGCGCAGGCTGCGCGCCTGCGCGTGGCCGCCGACGTCAACGCGGTCCCGCCGGCCGGCATCGAGGGCGTGGGCGCGATGGACGATGCGCGCGAGCTGCCGGCGAAGGCCGCCGATGGTCGCGCCGTGCTGGGCATCGGCGCGCTGGCCATCGGCAACGTCAAGTACCGCACGCAGCAGGCGCTGCTGCGCCAGATGCGCGAGTCCGGCAGCGCGCAGTACCTGGGATACGCCGAATGCCTGGCGGAGGCGCGGCGTCATGTGGGCTGAGCCGCCGCACATCATGAGCGCTCCGCACGGCCGCTCCGAAGGAGCGCTCAACTCCCTCGGGGAGTCGAGCGCAGCGAGGAGGGCACACCCATGAGCGCTCCGCACGGCCGCTCCGAAGGAGCGCTCAACTCCCTCGGGGAGTCGAGCGTAGCGAGGAGGGCAGACCAATGACCGCTAGCGCGCGGCGCTGTCTGCTGGTGGTGTCGACCAGCGCCCGCATGCTGGTGCGCGCGGCGCGGCGTGCCGGCTGGCAGGCGCTGGCGGTCGACGCCTTCGGCGATGTCGATACGCGCGCCGCGGCGCTGGGCTGGGAAGGTGCCGAACTGCATCCCGACGGCGGCTTGCGCGCGGAGTCGGTGCTGCGCGCCGTGGAACGCCTGGCCGGCGGGCGCAGCGTGCCGCTGGTGCTGGGCTCGGGTCTGGAGTCGCAGCCGTGGGCGTTGCGCGAGCTTGAGCGTTCACAGCACCTGGCCGGCAACGCACCGCAGGTCTGGGAGCTGCTGGCCAGGCCGCGGGAGTGGTTCGGCGTGCTCGATGAACTCGGCATCGCGCATCCGGACGTCGCGTGGGGGCGGGCTCCAGGCGAAGGCCGCTGGCTGGCCAAGCGCGCCGCCAGCAGCGGTGGAATGCACGTGCGCGAGCTGGCGCCCGGGCAGGCGCTGCCAGGCGAGGACTGGTACGCCCAGCGCCGCGTCGACGGGCGCTGCTGCTCGATGCTGTTCCTGGCCGACGGCGCGCGTGCGCGCGCCATCGGTTTCAATCGCATGCTGCCCGTGGCGGCGGCGGCCCCGGGGCCTTTCGCGTGGAGCGGGGCGACCGCTCCGGTGGCGCTTGCCGGCTCGCTGCGCCACGGCGTGGTGCAGGCCGGGCAGTCCCTGACCCGGCGCCTGGGTCTGCGGGGCCTGTGCGGGCTCGATTTCGTCTGCAACGACTCGGGTTGGCAGTTGCTGGAACTCAACCCGCGACCCACCGCCACCGTCGAGCTGTGGGACGTCCACGGCATGCCGCCGCTACTCGGCTGCCACCTGCGCGCATGCGCCGGCATGCTGCCCGACGGTCCGATGCACGCCGGTGGCGCGCACGCGCTGGCGGTGGCCTATGCGTCGCACAACCTGCAGGTTCCCGAACACGCGCAGTGGCCGGCCTGGTGCCGCGACCTGCCGCCGCCGGGGCAGCGCATCCAGACCGGCACGCCGCTGTGCACGGTGCATGCCCGGCATGTCGCGCCGGCGCGCGCGGCGGCGCTGGCCGCGGCGCGCGCCGCGGGCATCGAGCGGCGCCTGCTGACCGGACCGTTCCCCGGAATTCCCACGGCCGGCGCTGCGTCGCCGCCAGCTTCCCGAACCGGAGTCGTTGTATGAGCGTCACCCCGCCCGCCGCCCTGAAGCCGCGCGAACCCAGTGTCAACCGTCTGGCGGCGCCGCTGGTCGAGGGCCTGGTTGCCGAGTCGGCGGCACTGCGCCTGCAGGTGCAGCGCCTGGACAACGGAGTGCGCCTGATCGACGCGGGGATCCACGCACGCGGAGGCATCGAGGCCGGGCGCCGCATCGCCGAGATCTGCCTGGGCGGGCTGGGCTCGGTCGAGCTGGCATGCACCGGCACGCATGAGGATTGGCCATGGGAGCTGCGCGTGCGCACGGCTCAGCCCGTGCTGGCCTGCCTGGGCAGCCAGTACGCGGGATGGAGTCTGTCGCACGGCGAGGGCAAGCAGGGTTTCTTCGCGCTGGGTTCGGGGCCGGCGCGGGCCCTGGCCTGCAAGGAAACCCTGTTCAACGACCTGGACTACGCGGACCGCGCGGACGATGCCTGCCTGGTGCTGGAAACCCACAAGACCCCGCCGCTGGCGCTGCTCGATCGCGTGGCCGAGCAATGCGGCGTGCAGCCCGATCGCCTGAGCATCGTGCTGACCCCGACGACCAGCCTGGCCGGCTCGGTGCAGGTGGTCGCGCGCGTGCTGGAAGTGGCGCTGCACAAGGCCCACTACCTCGGTTTCGAGCTCGATCGCATCGTCGACGGCCTCGGCAGTGCGCCGCTGTGCCCGCCGGCGGCCGACTTCCTCACTGCCATGGGGCGCAGCAACGATGCCATCCTGTTCGGCGGGCGCGTGCACCTGTTCACGTCCTGCGGCGACGACGAGGCCGAGCAACTGGCGCGCGGCATGCCCAGCGACGCGTCGAAGGACTATGGCCGGCCGTTCGCCGAGGTGTTCCGCGCCGCCGGACACGACTTCTACAAGATCGATCCGCTGCTGTTCGCGCCGGCACGCGTCAGCGTGACCTCGCTGGCCAGCGGGCACACCTTCCATGCCGGGCATCTCGCTCCGGATCTGCTGCAGAGGTCGTTCACGTGAAGCCGCGCATCGTCCTGTTCAGCGACGACCCCGGCTGGCATGGCGCGCGCCTGCGGCGCGCCTTCGCCCGCCAGGGCTGCGTGCTGCGCACGGCGTCGCTGCGTGAATGCCGTGTCGACCTGAACCATGCGGGCGGCCTGCGCATTCCGGGATTCGGCGACGCACTGCCGCACGGCGCCTTCGTGCGCGGCATCCCTGCCGGCGGGCTGGAGCAGGTCGTGCTGCGCCTGGACGTGCTGCATGCGCTGCAGGCGCTGGGCGTGCCGGTCTACAACCGGGCCCGCTGCATCGAGGTCAGCGTCGACAAGGCGATGACCAGCCTGTTGCTGCATGCCGCCGGCGTGCCCACGCCGCCGACCTGGGCGGTCGAGTCGCAGGCGCAGGCGCGCCGTGTCGTGCTCGAGCAGACGGCGCGCGGCCACGAGCTGGTGCTTAAGCCGATGTTCGGGTCGCAGGGGGTGGGCCTGCGGCGCATCGCCGCGGGCGACGCGCTGCCGCAGCTCGACCCCGGCAGCGTGTACTACCTGCAGCGCTACATCGGGCCGCGCGAGGGCGCCGGCGAGGACTACCGCGTGCTGGTCGTCGGCACCCGCGCCTGCGCGGCGATGACCCGTCGCTCCGACGGCTGGGTGCACAACGTCGCGCAGGGTGCGCGCTGCCTGCCAGCGCCTGCCGACCCGCAGCTGGCCGAGCTGGCCCTGGCGGCCTGCGCGGCGCTGGACATGGACTACGCGGGGGTCGACCTGATGCGCGATCGCGACGGGCGCCTGCAGGTGCTGGAGGTCAACAGCATTCCGGCCTGGAAGGGCCTGCAGGGGCAGACCCCCTTCGACATCGCCGATGTGCTGGCGCAGGATTTCCTGCGCAGTTGCGCGCCGGCCTGGCGGCGCAGCGCGTGACGGCGATGAACACGGTTCGTGAACCCGGTCTGCAGGCGCTCGAGCGTCGCGCGATGGCGGCCTACCTGCGCGCCTGCCGCGCCGACGTGATGCACGCCAAGCCCGGCAACGTCAGCCGCGCCGCGCCGGGGCACGGCATGACGGCGCGGGACTTCGTGCGCAGTGCGCGGGCCAGCGCGGCGCCCATGTGCAGTCTGGCGCTGGGAGTGGGGGAGCGCGTGCTGGAGGCGGTGCGCGCGACACGCCACGCGGTCGGCTGCAACACCAACCTGGGCATCGTGCTGCTGTGCGCGCCGCTGCTGCAGGCCTGGCAGCGTGCGCCGCGAGCATGCACGCTGCGTGACGCGCTGCGCGCCGGCCTGCGCGAACTCGACGTGCACGACGCGCACTGCGCCTTCGAGGCCATCGTGCTGGCCGCACCGGCCGGCCTGGCCCGCAGCCCACGTCACGACGTGCGCGAGCCGGCACGCGTGAGCCTGCTGCAGGCGATGCGCGAGGCCGCCTCGCGCGACCGCGTCGCCGCGCAATACGCCAGCGACTACGCCGACGTGTTCGAACTCGGGCTGCCGGCCCTGGCGCGGGCACGCGCGCGCTGGGGCTGCGAGGCCGGCGCGGTGGCGGCGACCTACCTGGAATTCCTGTGCGCCCACGAGGACAGCCACGTGGCGCGCAAGCACGGCCTCACCCGCGCTCGCGAACTCGTGCAGCGGGCGCGGCAATGCCGCCGTGCGGTGGCCGACTGCGCCGAATGGCAGCAGGCGCAAGGGCCGCTGGGAACACTCGACCGCGACTGCAGGCAGCGCGGAATCAACCCGGGAACCAGCGCCGACCTGACGGTGGCCGCGCTGCTCGCCGAGCGCCTTGGCGCAGGCGAGCGGCCGGCAGCCGGCGCGATACCCGGATCGCGACAAGGGGAGGCCAGCATCGATGACGAGTCTATGGGATGAGATCAAGAGCCTGTTCGCGAAGGAGCGGGCAGACCAGTTGCACGGCGTGGATCCGGCGTCGGCGGCTGCACCAGGAAAACCCGGGTCGGATTCAACCAAGGAGAAGAGCATGAGCAAGATCAACCGTGTGATGGTGGGCGAGTCGCTGGTGGGCGACGGCAACGAGGTGGCGCACATCGACCTCATCATGGGACCGCGCGGCAGCGCCGTCGAGGCCGCCTTCTGCCAGGGGCTGGTCAACAACAAGGACGGATTCACCAGCCTGCTCGCGGTGGTGGCGCCCAACCTGCCGTGCAAGCCCAACACCATGATGTTCAACAAGGTGACCATCAAGGGCGCGAAGCAGGCGGTGCAGATGTTCGGGCCGGCGCAGCGCGGCGTCGCGATGGCGGTGGCCGACAGTGTCGAGAATGGAACCATCCCGGCCGACGAGGCCGACGATGTGTTCATCTGCGTCGGCGTGTTCATCCACTGGCTGGCCGCCGACGACGCGAAGATCCAGGACTACAACTACCAGGCGACGAAGGAGGCCATCGCGCGCGCCATCGCGGGTACGCCGAAGGCGTCCGAAGTGGTGGCGAAGAAGGCCAGCACCGGACATCCCTTCGCGGCGCACAACTGAGGCTCGTTCGTCGGCGGCGAAACGGCGGCGCACTCAGCGCGCCAGGCTGCGCAGCCTGGCGGCGTCGATGCGCCCGTCGTGCAATGCCGATGCGAGCAGCGCTCCATGCACGCCCGACGCGAGCAGTTCCCGCAGGTCGGATTCGTCGCGCACTCCGCCGGCGGCGTGCCAGCGCGCGTGCGGCGCCAGTTCGCGCAGCCCGCGCAGGCGCCGCAGGTCGGGGCCGCTGCCCGCGCCCACCCGCTCCAGGCTCATCACCACGATGTCGTCGGGCCAGGCGGCGGGCTCGGCGAGCCACGCCGCGGCGTGCTCGCCGAGCGCCTGCCCGTCGCGGAAGTCCAGCGAAAGCACCCACGGCGCATCGGCCGCCGGCAGCGGTGGCACGGGAAGGGATTCGGTGCCGTGCACCGCGGTCACTCCGAGCTCGCGCGCCAGCGCGGCGGTGTGGGCGCCGGCATCCACCCACAGCCGCAGGCGCGGGTGCGTGCGGCCGAGTTCGTCCAGCAGCTCGCGCTGCGGCGCGCCGCCTTGCAGCGCGTCGAGGTCGGCGATGTACAGCGTTTCGAAATCGTGCAGGCGCAGCAGCGCCCGCAGCACCTCGCGCGGCTCGCAGCTGCCCTGCGCGAGCGGGCTTCGCAGTTCGCGATAAAGCTCGCGGCGTCCCTGCCGCGCGTGCACCACGCTGCCGCGCAGCAGGTCCAGGACCGGAATGATTCGCAATGAACGGGACATGAGGCTCCTGCATCTCGAGACGGTGACCGGCGGCGCGCTCGGCGAGGCGCCGCTGCCGGCCATTCTGGCCGATGCCGAGTGCATGCGCCAGGCGCAGCTGCGCGACCTCGCCGAGCTGGCGTGGCAGCGACGCGCCAGTTCGCGCCCGTTGCAGGTGCGGACCCTGCTCGACGCCCGGCTTCCCGCCGACACCGCGCCGGGGATCGAAACCCGCGTGGTGCCGCCCGGCGGCTTCGACGAATGCCTGCGCGACGAGCTGCGGCACAGCGACGCGGTGTGGCTGACTGCGCCGGAAAGCGGCGACGAGCTGGCCTCGCTGAGCGAGCGCATCGAGGCCGCGGGATGTCGCGTGCTGGGCAGCACTGCGCAAGCGGTGCGCGCGACGGCGAGCAAGTCCGCCTGTGCGCACTGGCTGGCCTGCCACGGCGTGGCCTGCGTGCCCACGCTGCGCGACCCGCGGCCGTGGCAGGGGGCCGTGCCGAAGCTGCGCGGGGTGGTGGCGAAACCCGACGATGGCGTCGGCTGCGAAATGCAGCGCCGCTTCGACACCCCCGCGCAGGCCTGGGCCTGGGGGCGCGCGGTGCTGGGCCGGCGCGCCGTGTACCAGCCGTGGCTGGACGGCGAGTCGCTGTCGCTGTCGCTGCTTTGCGCGCAGGGGCGGTCCAGCCTGCTGGGCGTGAACCGGCAATGGGTGGTCGAGCGCGACGGCTGGTTGCGGCTGCAGGCCGTCACCGTCAACGCGCGTCCCGATCCGGATGGTGTGCTGCAGCGCCTGGGCGACGCCATCGCGCGGGCACTGCCGGGGCTGTGGGGGCATGTCGGGGTGGACCTGGTGCTGGTCGACGCGGCCGCGGTGGTGCTGGAGGTCAACCCGCGGGCCACCCTGTCCTATTGCGGGCTGCGCGAAGCGCTGCAGCTCAACCCGGCGCGCTTGCTGCTCGAACTGCCTCGTCTTCCCGAATCCGCGAACCTGCGCCCGTCGCGCAGCGTTCGCGTGGAGCTGGCCCATGTCGCAGCGGCGGCCTGAGACGGTGCTCGGCTGGGATGTCGGCGGCGCGCACCTGAAGGTGTCGTGCTTCGGGGGCGACGGCGCGTTGCACGACGTGCGCCAGCAGCCCTGCACGCTGTGGCGCGGCGTGCAGCACCTGCACCAGGCGATCGACGACGCGCTGGCGGGGCGCAGCCTGCGCGGCCCGGTCGCCCACGCGGTGACCATGACCGGCGAGATGGCCGATCTGTTCCCGACCCGCGACGACGGCGTGCGCAGCCTGGCCGACGCGCTGGAGCGGCACCTGGGCGGCCGGCGCACCGGCTTCTACGCCGGCGAGCGCGGCTGGTTGCGCGCGTCCGCCGCGCGCCTGAGCCCGCAGCTGGTGGCGTCCAGCAACTGGCACGCCAGCGCCAGCGCGCTGGCCTCGCGCATCGAGCACGCGCTGTTCGTCGACATGGGCAGCACCACGGTGGACATCGTCGCCGTCAGCGCCGGCCGCGTGCTGGCACAGGGCAAGCGCGACAGCGACCGCCTGGCCAGCGGCGAACTGGTGTACACCGGCGCCGTGCGTACGCCGCTGATGGCGCTGGGCGAGCGCGCCCCGGTGGCGGGGCGCGAAGTCGCGCTGATGGCCGAGCTGTTCGCCACCAGCGCCGACGTCTACCGCGTGCTCGGCTGGCTACCCGACGACGCCGACCAGCACGAGACCGCCGACGGCGCCCCGAAGACCGCGGCGGCGAGCCGCCAGCGCCTGGCCCGCATGGTCGGCTGCGATGCCGAGGATCACGGCGTGGACACCTGGGAGGCGCTCGCCGGGTGGTTCTCCGACGTGCAGCTCGGGCGCATCGAGGCGGCGGCGCGCCGCGTGCTCGAGCGCAGTCGCCTGCCTGCGCAGGCTCCGGTGGTGGCGGCAGGCGTCGGTGCCTTCGTCGTGGAGCGACTGGCGCACCGGCTGGGGCGCCAGGTTTGGCCGTACTGCACCGCGCTGGGGCTGCGCGCGCAGCCGGCGTTGAACTGGGCTGATCGCTGCGCTCCGGCGGTGGCGGTGGGCCTGCTGTACCTCGGGAAACGCGCATGAAACGAATTCAGGAATCCGGCCCGGGCAGCGAGGCCGCGTTGCCCGCGCCGTGGGTGCTCAAGCTCGGCGGCAGCCTGAGCTCCGCCGCCGAGCTGCCTGAGTGGCTGCGTGCCTGCGCAGGACTGGCGCCGCGCCTGGTCCTCGTCGCCGGAGGCGGCCCCTACGCGGACGCGGTGCGCGACGCCCAGGCGCGCTGGCGCTTCGGCGACGCGCCGGCGCATGCGATGGCCCTGGTGGCGATGGAACTGTTCGCCCGCCAATGCTGTGCCATGCAGTACGGATTGGTACCTTGCGCGACCTTGCGCGACATGCGCCGCGTGCTGCGCCGTGGCCGCACCCCGGTGTGGATGCCGCTGCGCCTGGCGCTGCGCGACGATGCGCTGGATGCCAGCTGGAACACCAGCTCCGACAGCCTGGCCGCATGGCTGGCGCTGCACCTCGGAGCGGCCGGCCTGATGCTGGTGAAGTCTGTCGCCAGGCCGCCAGGAGACTGGCAGCAGGTGGCCCGCGAGGGTGCCGTGGACTCGGCTTTCGCCGGACACGCGCAGGCCCTGCCGCGCGTGGAATGGCTGCAGCGCGGCGAGCACCATCAATTGCTGTCGCTGCTGCTGGACGCCACCCGGCCGGCAGCGCAATCGCGCGTCGCGCTGGAGGCCCGTGCCGATGCCTGAGCATGTCTTGTTGCGCGACGCGCCGCCGACCGCGCCGCGGCTTGCGCCGCCGGCGGCTCGACCCGCCGGGCAGCTGCTGCAGCAGGTGCTGCAGCAGCTCGACGCACGTCTGGACGGCGAGCCCGACTGCGGGCATCCGATGTACCTGGCGCATATGCGCAAGCCGCCGCATGCTGTCGCGCGCGCGGCCTATGCGCGCACCTTGCACCGCCAGCTCAACAACCACCCCTACGACGGCGCCGGCGCGAGCTCCGGCATGGAGCTCGAGTGCGTGCGCCAGCTCGGTGGGCTGTTCGGGTGGCGACGCCCGCTGGGCCACCTGTGCGGCGGCGGAACCCTGGCCAACCTGGAAGCCGCGTGGCTGGCTCGAGAGGGCCTGCGCGAGCGCTTCGGTCAGGCGGCCGAGGTGGTGCTGGCGGGCTCGACGCAGGCGCACTATTGTCACGCCCGGCACGCGCGGCTGCTGGGCATGCGCTGGGAGCCGGTGGCCTCCGACTGGCGCGGGCGCATGCTGCCGCAGGCGTTGCAGCGCGTGCTCGAGCGCGGCGCCGCGACCTGCGTCGTGGCGAGCGTGGGAACCCCGGCGCTGGGCGCAGTGGATCCGCTGCCGGAGATCGCCGCGCTGTGCGCGCGCCACGGCGCGCGGCTGCATGCCGACGGCTCCTATGGCGCCTACCACGTGCTGGCGGGCAATCTCGACCGCGCGACCCGCGCCGCCGTCGACGCGCTGAGCGAGGCCGACTCGATCGTCGTCGACCCCCACAAGCACGGCCTGCAGCCCTATGGCTGCGGCTGCGTGCTGCTGCGCGATCGTGCCACGTCGGAGGAGCCGACGCAGGCGGGCGCGTTCCCGGCGCCGGTCGTGTCCCGAGGAGCGAAGGGCCCGCCTGCGCAGGATCCGGACTACGTCTACGATGATGCCCACGGGCCGCATCTCGGGCGCATCGCGCTGGAAGGTTCGCGTCCGGGGGCATCGGCGGCCGCGCTGTGGGCGACGCTGCGCCTGCTGCCGCTGGTGCGCGGCGGCGAATTCGCCGCCGCGCTGGAGCGCTCGCGGCAGGCCGCGCTGGCCTTGTGGCAGGCGCTGCACGACGACGCGCACTGGGTGATGCTGGCACCGCCGCAACTCGACGTGCTGGCCTGGGGGGTGCGTGCCGGCGGCGTGGCCGAGTCCTCGCGACGCGCGCGCGCCGTGCAGCAGGCCGCTCGCGAGCGCGGCCTGCACCTTTCGCTGACGCGTCTGCCCGGGGAAGCCGCGGTGGCGCGCGCCGGCATGGCATGGGACGGCCCGCAATGGCTCGGCTTGCGCGCCTGCGTGATGAAGCCCGGGCAGCTCGACTGGGTCGAGCGCATCCATGGCGCACTGCGGGCGGCCGTGCGCACGGTGGCTTGCTGAAGCCGCGCGGCGCCCGCGCGCGGCAAGCGCGGTGGATTCACCGCATGGGGAGGTCGGCATGGCAACGAGATGGCGCGGCGGCGGGCAGGACTCGCCCGTGTACACGCAGGAGCAGATCGAGGCGCGGCTGCGTGACGAACTGCCGCATTGGTACTACGAGGACGGCTGGATCCGCCGCAAGTACCGCACCAGCGGATGGAAGTCCACGGTGATGGTGGTGGGAGCGGTGGCGCATCTGGCCGAGGCGGCATGGCACCACCCTGACCTGACGGTGTCCTATGCCTTCGTGACCGTCAAGCTGATGAACCACGCGGCGAAGGGCGTCACCGACAAGGACTTCGAACTGGCGCGCAAGATCGAGGAAGTCGTGGCGTGGCGCCCGGGCACCACCGAAGGCGGCGCGCTCGAGGGCACGCCCGACGACCCGCGCTTCGCCTACCTCAAGTACGACGACTGACTCAGCCGGGAACCTCGGCGCTGACGCGCTGGTGCATTCCTTCGTTGTCGAACCACTCCAGCGCGACGACGTCGCCGGCCCGCGCCTGTTGCAGCCGGAACTCGAGGAAGGGGTTCTTCGAGATGGCGATGCCCCACAGGCAGCGCAGCACCGGCTTACCGTTGAGGGTGCACACGACGCGCTGGATGAAGTGCGCCGGTATCAACTCGCCGGTGACCTGGTCGCGGGTCAGCCCCGTGTCCTCGTCGTGGAACATGAGTGCGCGCACGACCACCTCGCCGTTCTCGCGAGTGGCGCGCATGCGCGGTGGCAGCAGGCTCATGCTTGGCATGGCGTTCTCCTGAAAGGACGACGGCAGCGCGACTCAGCCGCAGCCGCCGACCGTGACCTTGATCATGCGGCGCGCGTACAGCAGCGTGCCGCCGCTGCGTGCCAGCCCGTATACATGCGAGCTCTGCGCCATCTTGATGCGCGTGGAGACCTGCGGCAGCGCGTCGGGCTCGAGCTCGAACAGGCCGACCAGCGCCACGGGGTTCTTCGGCACGGCCAGGCCGAGCATGTCGACCCCTGGCGCGCTGGCGCTCACCCCCACTGGAACCGCGGCACCGATCTCGGCGATCTCGGGTCCGGTCACCTGCAGCGCGTTGCTGGCCTGCAGGCGCAGCCCCAGGCCCCGGGCGATCTGCTCCAGGCTGGTGGACTTGAACAGAGCGGCCGGCCAGACCTGGGCCGCGCCGGCGTGGCGGGTGCCCGCGGCAAGCAGCCAGCCGGCGGCACTGCCCGGCAGGATCTGCAGGATGCGACGTCTTCGTGCATGCATGGTGGTCTCCCTGGGCATGCGCCGCGCAGGCTGCTGGCAGCCTGCTAGAGCGCGGATGCCGGCTCGTGCGCCTGCGCACGCATCGCCGAAGCGACTTCGGCGATGCGCGCGGCGTCGATGCCGGCGGTGCGCAGCGATGCCCGACACAACGCGCCGCGAAATCCCAGCAGATCGGGGCGCAGCGGCGCGAGCTCCCCGATGTCTTGCAGGCGCAGCGACCCTGCCAATCCGCACAGCAGACTCTGCGCATGCGCGCATTCGATGAATTCGCGCAGCCGCGGCAGGTCGAGCAGCCGGGGCAGCGCGGGACCTTGCTTGTCGGCGGTGTCGAGCACGACCCCGCACCAGCCCGCGCCGGCCATGCGTCGCAGCAGGGATTCGAGATGCCGTGGTGCGCACGGCCCCTGCAGGCGATCCGCGAGCACGACGCCGACCAGCGCGTGCTCGTGCGCCAGCGGGGCCAACCGTTCGATGCAGGCGTGCAGCCCAGGTGCCGGGTACAGCGCCACCTTCGCCACGTCGGCGCCGGCGCGCAGCACGTCGCGCGCGGCCTGCTCGATCGGACCAGCCGGCATCCCCGGCAGGTCACCGGTGGTCGCGCTGAGCAGCGTGCCGGCGCCCAGCGCCTGGCGGATCGCCCGCACCTGCCGCGGCGCCAGCGCGCCGAGCGCGCCGGCCCGCGGGTCCTTGGCGTCGACCACGTCGGCTCCGGCGTCGCGCGCCAGCACGGCCTCGTCGGGGTCGAGCACGCTGGCCAGCCAGCGCGGCGCTGTGCCGCGCAGGCGCGATCCGAGAAGGGCCGGGGTCATCGCGAGGCCTCGCCCGCGGGCTGCGCGGCCTCGAAGGCGTGCAGGCGCGCCAGCAGCCATTGCCAGGCCTCGCGCTCGCGCGAACCGGCAGTCTTGTCGACCGCGATGCGCAGCGCCTCGAACTGCTCCCGCACCTGCGGCAGCGCCAGCATGTGCAGGCGACTGACCAGGATGCAGGCTTCCAGCACGGCAGCCTGCGCGCGATTGAACCCGGTCCACGGGCGATGCCCGCGCACCAGCAGTTCCTCGCAGATGAAGCGCGGACGCTGCGCGTCGGACTCGTCGATGCGCAGCACACGCAGCTCGTGGTGCGACACCGCGTCGCGCAGACGCGCGCAGGCGATGTGCTCGCAAGCCTGCAGCTGCCACTCGCGGCGTCCGCTCAGGCAGCCGGCGAACACGCGCACGTCGTCGGTGTGGCTGATCGACGCGACTCCGCGCGCGCGCAGATTGTCCAGCGTGCGTGAGGGGTGGAAGGGGGCCAGCACGACCTGGGCGCCGCTGCGCCGAAAGCCCAGCGGTGCCAGGTGCGTGGTGCCGTCGTCGGCGGGGGTTCCCAGCACCGCCTCGATGATCGTGCCGTCGTCCGCGACCCAGTGATTCATGCCGGCTCCCTGCGTGTGCCGCCGCGGGTCGGACCCGGGGCACAGTGCGCGGCCTGTTCGTCGCTCTGCGGCGGGCCCATGCAGCCCCAGCTCAGCGATTCGTCCTGCGCATAGCGCTTGCCCAGCTGCCATGCGATTTGCGCGCGCGCCAGTTCCACCCCCAGGTAGAAGGCATGCGCGGCGTCGTCCTCGACCCCCAGCCGGGGCCAGAAGTCGAAGGGGTCGGTGCCGTGGCGAATCCCGTCGCGGTTGTAGACATGGATTCCCCGCGCGCTGACCTGGATGCGGAAATTCGGGTCGCGCACGGCCTGCGCGAATTCGCGGATCTGGGCCTCGTCGTGCACGAAGGGCTTGCGATGGTGCAGGCCCAGCAGGCCGTCGCCCAGGCCCTTGGGCAGGCTGCGCAATTCGCGCGCGGCCCACATCAGCCGGCGCGCATAGTCGATCTCGCGTACCGCGCTGCGGCAGTGCGGGCTGACCTGGGTGGTCAGCAGCGCACCGATCCGCAGCTCGGCCATGAGCCCGAGCAGCAGCGCGTGCATGCCGGCGGTATCGGCCTCGACGAGTTCGGAGATGTTGCCGGTTCCCATCAGAAGCGGCGCCTGCGGCGCGCGTCGGCGCAGTTCGTGGTAACGCACCAGCGACTCGGCGAAGCCGAAGGGAATCGGATCGAGGATGGGGTCGGCGAAATAGGCGCGGGAGCGCGCATCCAGGCGCTCCATGGCGCGCAGCAGGCTGTCGAGTCCGCCGCCGGGACTCGGCACCAGCACCGGCACGGCGTCGCATTCGAAGGCCAACTCCAGGGTGTCGAGGTGCAGCGACAGCAGGTAGTCGGCCCCGGCGCGCGCGCCGCGCGCGAGTTCGGCGGGGTCCTGCGAATCCACGCTGACCCGCAGCCCCTGGGCGTGCAGCGCCTGCACGGACTCGGCCAGATGCGGGAATGCGGTCTGCGGCAGGCAGCCGAGGTCGATGACGTCGGCGCCATCGGCCGCCAGCCGTCGCGCCGCATCGACGATGGCCGCGACATCCATGCGCGGGGCCTCGGTGAGTTCGGCGAACACCAGCACGTCGTGGCGCTCCAGCGTGGGCGCGCGGCGCGCGCGGCCGAAGAATTCGGGCAGGTCCATCAGCTCGTCGGGGCCGCGTTCCACCGGCACGCCGAGTTCGCGCGAGAGTTCATCGAGGTCGCCGCGGCAGCGTCCCGGCACCACGATGCGCCCGGCGCCGAAGGTGTCGCGCAGGCGCCTGCGGATCATGTCGGCCGTCATCAGCGCCGCCACCTGCAGCCCGAGGTCGTGCACGGTCCAGCGAAAGCCCGCGTCGCCCATCTCGGTGAGCACGCGCTCGAGCGGCTCGCGCGCCAGGTGCCCGGTCAGGAACAGGATGTGCGAAGACATGCCAGGCGCTGCTCGACGGCAGCCTTCAGGGCGGGAAGATCCTCGACCACCTGCGTGTGGGGCATGCGAGCCAGGCGCGCGGTGTTGTCCAGGTCCACCGGCCGCGGATACAGCGTGACGCTGCGCCCCGGGGCCTCGGAGATCTCGGTGGGATGGGTGTCGCAGGCGAACACGATGCTCGGGATGCGGCACTTGCCGGCCTGCGCGTACAGGTTCGTGACCAGGGTGTCGGAAATCCCCGCCACGCACTTGGCCACGGTGTTCGACGTGGCAGGTCCGACGACCAGGGTGTGGTAATGCGATCCATACAGGAATCCGACCGGGACCGCGCTGGCGCTGCGATCGTCATAGACGCGCATGCGCTTGCGCAGCTCGTCGAGCCGGAATCCGTACTGCGCCAGGATCTCCGATGCGGCCCGGGTCAGGAACAGGTCGACTCCTTCGATCTCCCGAAGGAACTCGAGGGTCTCGCGCAGCCAGTGCCCGGAGCCGGTCAGTCCCCAGGCCAGGCGTGGCGCCTGATCGTCGTTGGACATCGCCCGGGCCTCGACGCGTTCAGCCGACGACGACGTCGCTGATCTGGATCGTCGGCTGCAGGTTGGTGAAGTTGGGCAGGTCGCCGAGGATTTCCTTCGCGTGCGGACCGAAGGCCTTCTCGAAATCCTGCACCGAGTCGAAATACAGGTGTCCCATGGCCACGTAGGTGGGCCGCGACCCGGGCTGGCCGCCGGCCACGCCACGTTGCGCGGCCACCTTGCGGCAGGCGGCGCCGGTCAGGCGCTGCACCAGCGGAAGGTGGATCTCGGTGTAGTAGGTCATGTCGAATCGCGCGTCGGCTTGGTCGGGGTACATCACGCTGATCTGGATCATGGCTCGTCTCCTGGTTTGGCGCTGCCGGGGCTGCCGCGGGAGATCCCGCGGCCGCTCAAAATGTCCGATTGATCTCGAGGCCGACGGTGGTGTAGCGTCCCGGAGCGGCTTCGTAGTAGCGGCCGTTGGTATCGCCCACGACCACTGCGTCAACATAGTTACGGTCCGCGAGGTTGTCCACGCGGACAAACTCCGAAAGCTTCCACGGGCCGTGCTGCTGGTCGACTCCGGCGACCCAGTTGAAGCTTCCCCAGCCGGCCGCCGAGGCCGTGTTGGCGTTGTCGACGTAGACCTGCGAGCGCGCCAGCATCGATACCCGGGTGTAGAAGCCCTGCAGCGCCTGCGAGGCCATCGGCGGACGCCAGGTCAGCGACGCGTACAGCTGCCGGTCCGGAACGCCGGGCAGGGTATCGCCGCTGTACGGGCCGCCGTCGAAGCGCACGTGGATGGCGTCGAGGGACACGCGCGTGCTGAGGTGCGCGGGCAGGCGCGCGCTCAGGCTGAGCTCGGCGCCGTAGCGCCGCGTGCTGCCGGCGTTCATGTACGAGGTGCGTCCGCCGGTCGACTGGTCGACGACGATCTGGTTGTCGCTGGTCACGTAGTACAGCGCGGCCTGCGCGCGCACGCGCCCGAAATGCCCGCGCCAGCCCACCTCGCTGTTGTGCAGGTGCATCGGCCGCAGCGCGAAATTCAGGCCGGGCTGGCCGTCGGGCCGGTAGGCCAGCTGGTAGAAGGTCGGCGTGACGAAGCCGTGGCCGTAGTCGGCGTAGAGCCGGTTGTGGCGGTCGAGCTTCCACAGCACGCCGATCACCGGGTCGGTGGCGGTGTAGCGCGCGCCGCCGCCGGTGCCGGCGGCCAGCGGCGCATCG